>JAMDDE010000018.1 GCA_023489235.1 Actinomycetota bacterium
TTAGCTATGCATATGTTAGCTATGCATATGATGGAAGCCTTGTAGATCATGGGTATAGATGAAGAGGAGCCGAGACGATAATGGAGGAGATGGGTCACTACAACGTGGGCTTTGGACTGGACGGAAAAGGTGTGGGTGAGTCGGATCCTGAGGTTGCTGAGCTTCTCAAGAGAGAACTCGACCGTCAAAGCAGTACACTTCAGCTCATCGCCTCCGAGAACTTTACCTCTCCGGCTGTATTAGCAGCAATGGGTTCGGTATTGACCAACAAGTACGCAGAGGGTTATCCACGCAGGCGCTACTACGGTGGCAACACGGTTGTAGACGAGATAGAAGAGTTGGCTCGCCAACGTGCATGTGCTCTTTTCGGTGCTGAACATGCCAATGTTCAGCCTCACTCGGGAGCCAATGCCAATCTAGCTGCTTACATGGCACTACTGGAACCAGGCGATACGGTGCTTGCCATGAGGCTCGACCAAGGTGGTCATCTCACGCATGGATCTCCTGTAAGCATAACTGGTAAGACGTATAGGTTCGTTTCCTATGGCGTGAATCCAATTACTGAGATGATCGATCTTGATCAAGTGGCCGATCTGGCCAGGGCGGAGCATCCTAAGTTGATCGTGGCAGGAGCTACGTCTTATCCAAGGGTGATAGATCCACGACCTTTCCGGGAGATAGCGGACGAGGTGGGGGCATTCTTGATGTTCGACGCTGCCCATCCTGCTGGGTTGATAGCTGGAGGTGTTCACCCCAATCCAGTTGGATTAGCTGATGTAGTGACCTTTACTACTCACAAGACTTTGAGAGGTCCTCGTGGCGGTGCCATACTGTGTAGAGCTGAACTGGCCAAGGCAGTTGATTCAGCGGTCTTCCCTGGGTTGCAAGGTGGTCCATTAGAACATGTCATTGCTGCTAAAGCTGTTGCATTTGGGGAAGCCTCAAAGCCAGACTTCCGGGAGTATGCCAGGCAAGTACTGGTTAATACTAGTTACCTAGCACAGTCCCTAGCCGAGGAGGGATTCAGGCTGGTTTCCGGTGGGACAGAAAACCACCTCATGCTTCTTGATCTGCGAAGCTTCAATGCCGATCTTACTGGCAAACAAGCTCAAGAAGCGCTTGATCTGGCAGGAATTACTTGTAATCGCAATCAAATACCAGGCGATCCTAGATCTCCTTTCGTAACCTCAGGTCTTAGAATAGGAACAGCAGCTGAAACAACGGCCGGCATGAAAGAGACTGAGATGGCCCAAATAGCTAGAGTCATTAGCAGAGTACTTGCGCATCCTGAAGATCGAGATGTTCTTCTCGAAGTACGAGAAGAGGTCAAGCAATTGTGCGCCAAGTTCCCTCCGTACCCAACGGATTCTCCGTTGCCGGGCATAGGCCAGGCCGTTAGTAAAAGCTTGGAGGATTGAGGATTCTAGGTATAGCGCACCTATTCGACTACCTCATAGTTCTGGCAGTAGCAGCGCTCAGTACATATCTGCTCGTCTATCCTGTGCGCAAGATAGCGGTGCGTATAGGAGCGGTGGTTGCACCTGACGAGAGGCGAGTGCATCGCCGATCCACTCCTACCTTGGGGGGAGTGGCCATGTTCGTAGCTTTTTTGATTGCCATGCTGGTTGCCTGGAATCTACCGGGGCTTGCAGTGGTGTTTCATCACTCTTCGGAACCAGCAGGAGTTGTGCTAGGTGCAGCGGTAATTGTCGTAGTCGGGCTGATAGACGACCTGAAGGAGATATCTGCTCCTGCCAAAGTTGCTGGTCAGGTACTAGCAGCGACTGTTCTGTACTATCTAGGCGTTACTATGTTTCAGTTCAAGATTCCTTTTGCAGGATTTGTTCTTCTCTCTCCTGGGCTCATTCCTTTGGTGACTGCTATATGGGTGGTTGGGATAGCAAATGCTATTAACCTAATAGATGGGTTGGATGGCCTAGCAGCTGGGATAGTCGCCATAGCGTCTGGAGCTCTTTTCATCTACGGAACCCGTCTTGTCAATCTAGACGTACTCTCGCCTCACAATGTAGGTCCCTTGTTGGCCATCATAGCCTTTGGAGTCTGCATTGGCTTCCTGCCACATAATTTCAATCCCGCACGCATCTTCATGGGCGATGTCGGATCGATGTTCCTCGGTATCATGATGGCCTCTGGGACCATGGTGATAGGGGGACGCACCCCGGATGTCACTGGTGAGACTTACTTCTTCTTCGAGCCTTTGTTAATTTGCTTCTTCATCCTAGGCGTCCCGATCTTGGACATGGTTTTGGCGATCATTCGCCGAACTGCCCGGCGTTCGGGGGTATCCACTCCCGACAAAGACCACCTTCACCATCGGTTGGTACGTCTAGGTCATGGACCGCGTCGAGCAGTACTGATTCTGTGGGCCTGGACGGCAGTGTTATCCGGATTCGTACTACTGCCTACCTTCGACCCACAAGGCAATGCCTATATCATCCCTGGAGCAGCAGCACTGGTCGTACTGCTCATTACTCTCTTTAGACCAGGTCAGTCACAAAAAGCTGGCATGGAACCGACTTCAGACAACCTAGAAGGTGCCAATCTTGGGATCAACGACGAGCGAGGGAGTCGAGGTCGCCATGACATCTCACTTGGCAGTGAGGAAGGATTGGCAGATAGGGAGGAGTTGGCAAAAGGACTTAATGGAAGGCGCAAGCACGCCAGACACTTTCGTCAGAGGAATCAGCTAACCATAGGTCGTTGAGTATGAAGATTAGCTTCGCTATGTGGTTCTCCAGGAACGGTAGTCCGAACCATCTCCAATAAATAGGTCTTGAGCATGAAGACTGGTTGCGTTGTGTGGCTAGTTAGCACAGATACATGGGTTGGTGTCTATGATGTCATCTTGGGGACTTCAAAATGGCTGACAAGACATCACCCGATATTTTCACCTTGCTGGGCATGGGTGTAACCGCTGCTTTGTGCCTGGCTATCGGCTTGGTTGCAGGTATTGTCTTGGATGATCATTACAGAAGTTCTCCCATCTTCACATTGATTGGCTTGGCCGTGGGGGTCGTGATGGCCATCGTGGCAGTCTATGGACAACTAAAGCGGTTTCTTTGAATTGGACATAGCTCAAGCAAGCACCAGCTAATCCGTGGCAGTCCATGGACAACCAAGGCAGTTTCTGTTCTTTTAACCTTGGTGGCGGATGATCTGCTAAGGTTTTGCTATAGCCGACGCTGACAAGCCTGGAGAGACAGAATATGTTTGCGCGCCTTGCATTGCCTGAGATAGGTAAGGTATATACCCAAACGATAACTGCAATTCTGGTGATGGCTCTAGCCAGTTTGGTTGGCCTGGGAGTGTTTGGACAGTTGCCAGCTGGCATAGGAATATGTCTAGGGCTGGCTATGGGAGCGACGAACCTGAAGATGATCGGTGCTTCCGTGCGAAAGGTTCAGGCCCGAATAGTTGAGAACAAACGGCGGCCATTGGCCAAGGGAACATTGGGCAGGCTTGGAGTGGTAACTGTAGTGACGTTAGGACTTGTGCTACTCTATGCACCGCTGGGACTTGGAGTTCTCGGCGGATTGGCTCTGTTCGAGATAACCTTGTTGATTAACCTTGCACGTTCCATGGTGAACCAAGCAAAACAAGTAAATGACGGTACGTAGATTACGGTGGTGGTGACGTGTTGGTGAGTGCTTCTTCAGTTTTATTGGGAACCTCTATTGATGTAGGTGGCCACATCGTCGGCAAGGTAGCCGGAGTATCTCTGGACCTGGATGTTATATGGTCGACGTTAATAGCAGGGGCGATCGTAGTGGCTCTTGGTCTGTGGGCACGTAGGAGAGCTACTAGTGGTGTACCCGGCAAACTCCAACTGGCATGGGAGACAATAGTAACTGCAGTGAGCAATCAAGTTGAGTCCTCTCTTGGCTCTAGTGGTGCTCGCATTGTCCCGCTGGCGGTAGCGCTGTTCGTATTCATTCTCGTGGCCAACTTGCTCGAGCTAATTCCCAGCGGAGAGCACCCACCACTTCTTCCTGCCCCAACCGCAGATGTGAATTTGACCTACGCTCTTGCATTCCTGGTTATCATTTTGGTGCATGCTGCTGCCCTGAAAACCAAGGGTATTCGTGGATACATTCGGCGGTATTTCCGCCCCTACAAAGTTCTGTTGCCTATTAATGTAATCGAGGAGATAGCTAAACCAGTAACATTGGCTCTCCGACTCTTCGGCAACGTGTTCTCTGGTGGAATCATGCTTGCTTTGATAGCGGGCTTGTTTGCCCCCTATATAATTCCCGTACCTGATGTCATCTGGAAGCTGTTCGATATTTTCGTTGGCTTTATCCAAGCATTCATATTCGCTTTGTTGACCATTCTGTACTTTGAGATGGCTATGGGTGATGCGCATTGATTTATTAGACAAGCCTGTCTCTGGATAAGTAAGCTGAACGATAATTATTTTGAGCTGAAAAGTGTATATGCAGTACATATGTGTAAAGCATATTAGTGCTATATTATATAAGTAAATATGTTTAGTTATCAAGAGCTGTGTTGTAATTATGCAAGCCAAGTTGTTTGAAGGTACAAATAAGTGCTTGTCTTCATGCCACTTTGCTTTGTATGCGGTGAGCGTGTAGGTTCAGCACGCTGAGTTAATGAGGAGGAGCTATTAGATGGCAGCACACACCATGGAGCAGGCGGTTACCCTTGCGGGCGCCATGGTAGGAGGTGGTTTGGCTTTAGGTGGAGGTGCAGTGGGAGCCTCTATCGGTGATGGCTTAGCGGGTAGTCAGACCATTGCTGGGGTCGCTCGCCAGCCGGAGGCTCAGGGCCGACTATTTACTATCATGTTTCTCACGGTCGGTCTGGTAGAGGCCATGTACTTTATTAATTTGGCTTTTACGGCACTGTTCGTGTTCGTTCTCTACAAGAAGTAATGAAGTAGCAGTATCTAATCCCTTTATTGATACGGTTAAGAGAGATGCTCATTGCTACCAGTAATTTCTTGATTCCCAATGCAACCTTTATTGCAGAGTTAATAGCCTTTCTCATCATTCTGGGTGTTTTGGCCAAGTGGGTTCTTCCCCCATTGAACAAGGCCATGCAACAACGCCAGGAGCAGATAAAAGCGTCGTTGGAGGCGGCAGAGCGGGCCAAAGCAGAAGCTGCAGCCACAGAGGATGAGAGAGTCAAAGTGATAGAGGCGGCGAAACGAGAGGCGCGTACTATCATAGATCGGGCAAGCAAGGCTAGCGAGGATATCAAGGCGCAAGGACGAGTCAGAGGCGAGCAGGAGTATCAGCGACTGGTGATGGCTGCGCAAGCCGAGATAGAGATGGCGCGCCAGCGTGCAGTGAACGAGGTGTCCGCTAGAGCTGCTGAGTTGGCAATTGCTGTCGCAGAGAAGGTGATCGGTGAAGAGCTTGACCTAGAGAAGCACCGTACCTTGATCGAGGAGGCAATTGCCTCGTTGAACACTACCCCTACGGTGAATGCTTGACCCATCCTCCCTTGCCGCTGAGGTGGCGTGGACTGGATGGCGGAACGGGTGGTTACGTGTGTCGACGAGGTCGTGAGCCTCTTGAAGGGTTTGAGTCTCTTGAAGGATGGTGTCAAGTGGGCGATCGGATGGTAGACGAACGAATGAAACTGGATGAACGGTAGGCTTGCATGAGAGAAGTGCTTAGAGGCTATGCGGACTATCTCTTTGACATAGCCTTGTCCCGCGGAACACTCACGCAAATGCAGCAGGATTTGGCAGAGTTCGCTCGCGCATTGGTTGAATTCGATCAGTTGAGAGTTGCCCTAGCAGACTCCGATCTGCCTCTCTCGGCTCGTACCGGCATAGTGGAAGAGCTGCTTAGCGAAGGCGCTACCAGGGAGAGCGTTAGACTGAGCGTGTTCGTGGCCAAAGTAGAGCGACCCGCAGAGATCTCCTCTGCAGTAGAAGCGCTTGCTGTCCTGGCAGAGGAATGGCAGGAGAGACGGGAAGAACCCTTGTTCTTCAGGACTGCCTCCCGAGAGAGGATCCTTGGCTTTATTCGGGCCTTGTTCGAGGATGTCGGTACTGTAGAACGCTTGGATGAGGTCGAAGACGAGATCTTCAGGTTTGCCAGGATAGTCGAGTCCACTTCCGAACTGCGTTTGGTGCTGTCCAATCGTGATCTGCCTGTGCAGGTTCGTCAAGGCATAGTTTGTGAACTACTCGAGGGCAGAGCAACTGCAGAAACCGTCAAGCTCATCTGTTACCTATTGGGCAACAGCCATCCTAGACAAGTGGTTGCCACCCTCGATTGGCTCGTGGAAAGAGTGGCAGCGGAGCGAGGAAGACGTGTTGCCAGAGTCAGGTCGGCTGTAGAGTTGGAAGATGACCAGCGTACCCGACTAGCCGATGCCCTGTCCCGATTGGTGAATGCTCCTGTCGAGATGGAGGTCGTGGTGGATCCTTCTTTGATAGGAGGGTTTACTGCTGTAGCTGGTGATCTAGTAGTAGATACAACAGTTCGCCATAGGCTGAATCAGCTGAGGGATGAGATCCGCTCATCCTTGGCGACAAGGGAGAGTTAGAGAATTCGGATGCAGGACATGAACATTGGCCGAGAGTGCAGAGATTTTCGAGAGAGGAGTTGACAGGGAGCTATGTCAGAGTTGACTATTGATGCCGAGTCGATCGCTGCAGCTTTACGCCACCATATCACCGACTTCAAACCCGAGATGGTGGTGGAGCAAGTTGGCAGGATCATCGAGGTAGGGGATGGCATAGCCAGAGTCAGTGGTCTTCCGCGAGCTGCAGTTAACGAGTTGCTCGAGTTCGAGGATGGAACTCTGGGACTTGCCCTCAACCTGGACGAGGATTCCATAGGTGCAGTTGTCCTCGGGAACGACCAGCATCTCGAGGAGGATCAGATAGTCAGGTCTACGGGGAGAATTCTTTCCGTGCCGGTCGGAGATGCTTTGCTGGGCAGGGTGGTCAATCCCCTCGGAGAGCCTGTAGACGGCAAAGGGCCACTGGGGGAGAGCATCCAACGTCGTTTAGAGATCCAGGCACCCGGTATTGTCCAGAGACAGCCGGTGAAGGAGCCTTTGCAAACAGGTATAAAGGTTATTGATGCCATGACTCCTATAGGGCGGGGGCAACGAGAACTGATCATTGGAGACCGGAAGACCGGCAAGTCAACCATTGCAATAGACACGATAATCAATCAAGCTGGGCAGGGAGTCAAGTGCATCTATGTGGCAGTTGGGCAGAAGGGATCCACCATAGCCCAAACCATTGCCACCCTCCAGGAGCATGGGGCCATGGAGTATACGGTGGTGGTTGCAGCTCCAGCCTCTGAATCTGCACCATTCAAGTACCTCGCTCCTTACTCCGGATGCGCCATGGGTCAGCACTGGATGGAGGCTGGGGAGGATGCGTTGGTCGTATACGACGACCTATCCAAGCAGGCCGATGCCTATCGACAGCTCTCCCTGCTGTTGAGACGACCTCCAGGTAGGGAAGCATATCCTGGAGATGTGTTCTACTTGCACAGTCGGTTGTTGGAGCGTGCAGCGAAACTCTCTGACGAGCTGGGCGGTGGATCATTGACTGCCTTGCCGATCATCGAGACGAAGGGAGGGGATGTATCTGCTTACATACCTACCAATGTGATCTCCATCACCGATGGTCAGGTCTACCTGGAATCCGATCTCTTCTATGCCGGTGTGCGTCCAGCTATGAATGTTGGCATCTCGGTATCGAGAGTAGGAGGGAATGCCCAGATCAAAGCTATGAAAGCTGTATCCGGAACTCTCAAGATCGATCTTGCCCAGTTCAGGGAACTGGAGGCATTCGCTACTTTCGGTTCCGAGCTGGACAAGGTGTCTCAGGCGCAACTGGAGCGAGGTTATCGCCTAACCGAGCTGTTGAAGCAGCCACAGCACAGCCCAATGCCAGTAGAGGAGCAAGTAATGGTCATCTTTGCTGGTACCAATGGGTATCTAGATGACATCCCGGTCTCTCAGGTTCGTAGGTTCGAAGAGGAGTTGCGCAAGCATCTTCAGGTTCATCACTCCGATATTCTGAGCCATATCCGTACCACGGGGACGCTACCAGATGAGAGGGCCATGAGGGACGCCATTGAAGGGTTCAAGAAAGTATTCGACCTCTCCGGAGATGGACGGTTTGCTTCAGCTGATGCTGTAGTAGGTGCATCCGTAGAGCAAGCAGGTGACTCAGCTGAAGCAGCTGAGGATAGTGGTGCGGAAAGCTAAGGAAGGCTAGCTCCATGGCAGCAGGGCAAGAGAGGTTACTCAAGCGGCGTATCCGCAGTATTGAATCTACGAAAAAGATAACGCGCGCCATGGAGTTGATTGCCTCTTCCCGTATAGCCAGAGCCCGAAGTCGTATCGTTAGTGCAAGGCCTTATGTGGAGGGCATGGCTGTTGCAGCTAGAGTGCTTGCCTTGGATGATCATTCATCCTCCAATCGACTTTTACACGCCAGCCAGCACGGCAAGTTCCTTACAGTAGTAATAGCCGCCGATAGGGGCTTGTGCGGCTTCTACAACAGCGCGGTATTGCGTGCAAGCGAAACGGCCATTGCTGATAGACGTGCAGAGGGACGCGATGGTGTGGTGGTGGCAATAGGCAAGAAGGCCCATAGTTACTTCCGGTACCGAGGCATCCATGTGGATGTGGCCTTTTCAGGCATGAGCGACAGGCCCAGATTCGAGGACGCCAAAAAGGTCGCCTCCAGTGTAGTACAGCCCTTTCTGGACAAAGAGATCGATATAGTGGAGATTGTCTCTACGAGGTTCATATCTGCAGGCAGACATCGAGTAGAGACTAGGCGTATTCTGCCGATACCAAATGATGAACCATCAGAGGGCGGCGGAATGGGTTATACGGAGTTCGAACCCACAACCGAGGAGGTATTGAACTCTTTGGTACCCGCTTATGTAGAGGCAAGCGTATTCGGTGCTCTATTGGAGGCATCTGCTTCTGAGCATGCATCGAGACAACGGGCCATGGCAGCTGCTACCGAGAATGCAGAGGAGCTTATAAAGTCTCTGACAAGGACTATGAACAGAGTACGCCAAGATGCAATCACCACAGAGATAATGGAGATCGTCGGTGGTTCCGAAGCGCTTCGTCAAGCCGCTGAACGTGCTTCAGGAGACGAGGGTAGGACAACAGAGGTAAGTGAAGGGAGTTTTCCGGTATGACGGACGACCTCAATGAAAGAGCAATGGGTCCCTCCTCCAGTGAGAAAGGGAATGGGAGCAAGCCAGCCAAACTGGAAGATGGTCGGGTAGTAGCCATAGCGGGGCCAGTGGTTGACGTGGAGTTCCCCCCACATGCGCTGCCGGAGCTGCAGACAGCTTTGGAGATCGACGTGGATCTGGAGGGCACCACCGTCACCGTTACCGCTGAAGTATCTCAGCAGATTGGGGAGGGTCGTGTCCGTTGCGTCTGTCTCAAGCCAACTGATGGTTTACGGCGAGGAGCACCGGTGCGCAATACAGGGCGAGGCATAACCGTCCCTGTTGGTAAGGCTGTTTTGGGCCATGTGTTCAATGTCATAGGTGAGCCTCTGGACACCGATGACATAGGGGAGGTAGAGGATCGATGGGAGATCCACAGGGATCCTCCCCCTCTGGATGCCCTGGAACCGAGTACTCAGATGTTCGAAACCGGTATCAAGGTGATAGACCTGTTGGAACCCTATGTACAAGGAGGGAAGATAGGTCTGTTCGGAGGGGCAGGCGTGGGCAAAACGGTGTTGATCATGGAGATGATTCACCGAGTTGCCACTCAGCATGGCGGTGTTTCTGTCTTTGCTGGGGTGGGGGAGAGAACAAGGGAAGGGAATGACCTTTGGCTGGAGATGCGAGAGTCGGGGGTCATATCCAAGGCCGCTTTGGTCTATGGACAGATGGATGAACCTCCGGGAGTCCGACTTCGGGTAGGACTATCTGCCCTCACTATGGCTGAGTACTTCCGCGATGTACAGAACCAAGACGTTCTGCTGTTCGTGGATAATATATTCAGGTTCGTCCAGGCTGGTTCCGAGGTATCCACCCTGCTTGGTCGTATGCCCTCTGCCGTTGGTTACCAGCCAACACTGGCAGACGAGATGGGGGAGCTACAGGAGCGGATCACCTCCACTAGAGGGAGGTCCATCACCTCTATGCAAGCCGTATACGTTCCTGCAGACGACTACACGGATCCGGCACCATTCACTACCTTCACCCATCTGGATGCCACTACAGAGCTCTCGCGACAAATCTTTTCGCTCGGTATCTATCCAGCAGTTGATCCTCTGGCATCTACCAGCAATATATTGGTTCCAGAGGTTGTCGGGGAGCGCCATTATCGTGTAGCTCGTCAAGTTCAGGAGGTGTTGCAGCGCTACCGTGAACTGCAGGACATCATTGCAATACTGGGCTTGGACGAGTTGTCCGAGGAGGATCGCATCACGGTGAACAGAGCAAGGAAGATCCAGCGCTTCCTCTCGCAGCCATTCTTCGTGGCGGAGGTTTTTACCGGTATTCCAGGTATTTATGTTCCAGTCACCGAGACGGTTGAGTCATTTGAGGCTCTGGTGAACGGTGAACTCGACGATATACCTGAACAAGCCTTCCTCAATGTTGGTGGTGTAGAGGGAGTGCTTGCTAAGGCCCATGCAATTCAAGCGGAGGTAGCTTAACCATTACCTTTATCCCTGTAGTTTGCCGTGGAGAGAATACCTGTATGTACCTCTATTCGTTTGACGAGTCCGTGCTGATTGCCTTGCCAGAGGAGTGCTCATGAGAAGAGGCTTAGAAGTAGATGGTTAATACCTATGCCGTTCAGGTAGCTACCCCAGATAACTTGTTGTACGAGGGCGAGGCTCAGATGATGGTGGTTCGTACTGGAGAGGGAGAAGCAGCCTTCCTTGCTCAGCACGCCAGACTTGTTGCTACTCTGGAGCCTGGTCAGATAAGGATAGTGCTAGAGGATGGTTCCGAGAAGGTAGCCGATCTCGAAGGAGGGTTCGTCCACGTACACGACAATCAAGTGGTTGTCATGGCCTCTGGGGGCCGACTGATCGAAGATCGTCCCTGAGGATCAAGGAACCTTTCTAGTCTTATTGGCCAAGCTATCCCTTATTGATTAAACGCGCCTCGCAACCTCCTGTATCTAGCCATGGAGAGGATCTCGGTACGGTCAAGCGTCAGGTAGCCCATTCTCGTAGCGGTACAGCTTGTGAGGAGCGTGACGTGAGTCAATTCGACGTACGGTACCAGAACGAGAGCGCATGACCAGAGAGTAAGTGTCAGCTCCACCGGTGTGGAAGCGTACTCCTCTCAGCAGTTCACCGTCTGTAACCCCTGTTGCAGCGAAGAAGCAGTTGTCACCGGCTACCAGGTCATCGGTGAGGAGAATGGTTTCCGGGTCGAGTCCAGCCGCTCGTATCATCTCTCTTTCGCTCTCGTTCCTGGGCCATAGCCTTCCCTGAATTTCGCCACCCATACACTTGAGTGCTGCAGCAGCAATTACTCCTTCTGGTGTACCCCCGATGCCCAGCAGGATGTCTACACCTGACTCGGGCCATGCTGTAGAGATGGCTGCAGCTACATCTCCATCGGAGATGAGCCTAATTCGGGCACCAGCCTCACGCACCTCGGCAATTAAGTCCTTGTGCCTATCTCTGTCGAGTATGATAGCGGTCAAATCCTGGACTTTCGTCTTCTTAGCCTTGGCTAGAGCTATTAAATTGTCCGTAGGTGATTGGGATATATCCACCACTCCAACTGCTTCTGGTCCAACCGCCAGCTTTTCCATGTAGTAGCAGGGACCTGGGTCGAACATCGTCCCTCGTTCGCTCACGGCTATCACAGAAAGAGCGCCGTTCCTACCAAGGGCGGTAAGGGTCGTACCATCGATGGGATCGACAGCTACATCGGTGCGTGGCTCTGAACCATTCCCCACTCGCTCTCCGTTATAGAGCATTGGCGCATTGTCCTTTTCCCCTTCGCCTATGACGACTATGCCATCCATGGGAGTTACCTGCAGCACTACTCTCATTGCTTCGACTGCTGCGTTGTCCGCACCGTCCTTGTCACCTCTGCCCATCCACCTAGCAGCAGCAATTGCCGCTGCTTCAGTTACTCGGACCAGGTCAAAGGCTAAGTTGCGATCGGGAGGTTTCGTGCCGTACTCCATAAAGCAACATGATAGTACGGCTGATCTATTCTCGCCTGGGGCATCTAGAGCTGATTTCAACAAGTACTGTGTTTCACGACAGCGAAGGAGAATCTCTGCAGCCAGCAATTCGACCTGAGTACTGCTATTGAGCACGACCAGAGACTCTTGGGAGCATCAGGTTTCTGGAAGCTATACAACGGCGGTAGTCTTTTAGTTAGACGTCATGTTCTCGAGACGAAACGAGGGCAGTGTTGGTTACTGGAGGGAGATGAGCTATGTCCGCTATGGAGGATGTTGGCAAGTCCGTCAAGGATGCAATGTCCGGGGATGAAGACGTCCCAGAGTCAGTTGAAAGTTGGCGACAGGCTTTCAACTCTTCCAAGTTGCGGACGGATACCGATTTCGAGACCATGTCTGGCATACCGCTGGAGCCAGTGTATACCCCCGCTCATCGGGGTGACGAGGAAGCTTTACCGAAGTCATGGGCAATGCCCGGGGTTTACCCTTACGAGCGAGGTCCTTATGCATCCATGTACCGTTCCAAGCTTTGGACCATGCGCATGTTCGCAGGATTTGCCACTGCCACAGATACCAATGCTCGCTTTCATGAGCTGTTGAAGGCTGGTCAAACCGGTTTATCTGTTGCCTTCGATCTACCGACACTGATGGGTAGGGACTCCGATGACCCTCGTTCTCAGGGTGAGGTGGGTAGGTGCGGTGTAGCGGTAGATACCTTAGCGGACATGATCGACTTGTTCCGAGGAATTGACTTGACCTCCATAACCACCTCTATGACCATTAACTCACCCGCCGCTATCCTCTTGGCCATGTACGTTGCCGTTGCTGAACAAAACGGTGGGACAAGAGCCCAACTTGGGGGAACGCTTCAGAACGATATTTTAAAGGAGTATCAGGCTCAAAAGGAGTACATATTCCCCCCTCTCCCGTCGGTTCGACTAGTCAATGATGTAGTACGTTTTTGCGCTGCAGAGATGCCTAGGTATCACCCCATCTCTATCTCCGGTTACCACATCCGAGAGGCAGGAGCTACAGCGGCCCAGGAACTAGCCTTTACTCTTGCCAATGGCTTTGCCTATGTAGAGGCGGCAGTGCGCAGTGGCCTAGAAGTAGACGAGTTCGCTCCACAACTAAGCTTTTTCTTCAATGCCCATATCGACTTCTTCGAAGAGATAGCCAAGTACAGAGCAGCTAGAAGGATATGGGCTCATTGGATGAAGGATCACTACCACGCCAAGGATCCACGTTCCATGCAGTGCAGGTTTCACACTCAGACCGCAGGAGTGTCGTTGACGGCTCAACAGCCTGAAGTGAACATAGTGCGAACAGCTATTGAAGCTCTTGCCGGAGTTCTGGGGGGGACTCAGAGTTTGCACACCAACTCCATGGACGAGGTGTTGGCTCTCCCTACCGAACGTGCCGCTCGTATTGCCCTTCGTACTCAGCAGGTGATTGCATACGAGACAGGCGTAGCCTCCGTGGCTGATCCACTGGGAGGTTCTTATTTAGTTGAGTGGCTCACTGACGAGATGGAGAGACGAGCCGAGTCAATCTTCAGCAAGCTGTTGGAGGATGGTAATGGCTCTATCCTGGATGGGGTTCTAGCCAATATAGAGTCTGGATGGTTCCAAGCTGAAATTGCCGAGTCGGCCTACCAGTTCGAGCGGAAAGTCTCCGGACGGAGGCGATTAGTGGTTGGGGTCAACTCCTTCACGGAAGGCAACGAGGAGCCGCTTCCTCCCATGTTGTACATAGATCCAGAGGTGGAGGTACAGCAGAAGAAACGGTTGGAAGAGGTGCGCAGAGCACGGTCGCAGGCAGCGGTGACGGAGAGCTTGGAAAGGATCAAGGCAGATGCTGCCCGTCCAGAGGTTAACTTGATGCCAGCGATCATTGATGCAGTAAAGGCAATGGCTAGCGTGGGGGAGATAGTAAAGACACTGGAGAGTGTCTTCGGTACCTGGACAGAAACTCCAGCCATGTGATGAGCACCATCGAGGGAAGTGTTCAGCACCCGATGGTTTTCGTGACCAAACCGGGTGGTGCTCGGAGTTCCCTTGTCCTTGTTCCGAGGCATGGATAAGTCACCAGTCAGATGGTGAGGCAACAGGCGGACATCTCGGCCCCTCGCGGACGAGAAGAGATCGATGAAGGGATGCATTAGTTCGTGAGCACTCTCTACTCTCACAATTCGAATGCACAGTTCATAGTCCGGAAAAGCGGTCCTCTAAGAGGCAGGGTACGAGTTGGCGGAGCCAAGAACTCAGCACTCAAACTGATGGCAGCTTGCTTGTTGAGCGAGGGCACCTACGTACTATCGAACGTACCCGATATCTCTGACGTGGAGATCATGTCCGAGGTACTCGAGTCCGTTGGCGTCAAGGTGATAAGAACCGACCGCCACGAGTTGACCGTATGGACGCCAAAGGAGATTGCCTGTGAAATACCCTATGAACTAGTGGACAAGATGAGGGCTTCGGTAGTCGTCCTAGGCCCTCTACTTGCCCGTCTAGGCAGGGCGCGAGTTTCTATGCCAGGTGGGGATGATTTCGGTCATCGACCAATAGACATCCATCTCGATGGGTTGAGTGCTATGGGGGCGAAGTTCTCCGTAGCCCATGGGTACGTAGAGGGGGTTGTAAGCCAGTCAGATGGTCTGCGCGGTGCGGAAGTACTATTGGAGTTTCCGAGTCATACAGCTACAGAGAACCTCCTCATGGCAGCCACTTTGGCAAATGGTACTACCGTGATAGACAATGCTGCCCGAGAGCCGGAAGTGGCTGATCTTGCTGCCTTCTTGACCAGCATGGGGGCACGAATTGAAGGAGCGGGAACCTCGCGAATAGTGGTAGAGGGTGTTCGCTCTCTGCACGAGAGCAAACATAGGGTCATACCGGACAGAGTAGAGGCAGCCACCTTCCTTGCTGCAGTGGGCTTGGCCAGAGGTGAGGTGCTGGTAGAGGAGGCGCGAGCTGACCATATGAGCATGCTCCTGCAAAAGTTGCATGATATGTCGGTAGAGGTGGAGGAAGTGCCGGAAGGATTATTGGTCCGGCGAGGCACCGATAGGCTCAGCTCCGTTGATGTGGCCACCCTGCCCTACCCCGGCGTAGCCACTGACTACATGCCGTTCTTGGTTACCATGCTGTCAGTCGCTGATGGGGTGGGTATAGTTACGGAGAACCTGTTCTCTGGTCGGTTTCGCTATGTTGACGAGTTACGGAGGATGGGAGCAGACATACGCATTCGTGGTCATCATGCAGTAGTACGAGGTCGACAAAGTCTGTCAGGAGCTCCCGTGCGCGCACCGGATATAAGGGCAGGAGCTGCGTTGGTACTTGCTGGATTGGTCGCAGAGGGAGAGACCAGTGTCAGCGGAGTTCATCATATCGACCGAGGGTACGAGGATTTTGCAGCTAAGCTCTCGTCCATTGGGGCAGATGTGCTCAGATGGGACCAACCAGATCAATCACAATGAGCAGAAAGATGTCAGGAAGTGGACTATAGCGAAGATATTTATGTCGGGAGTCGATTGGACACCTCCAAGAAGCTCGGGTCTCCAGGGGATCCCTCAGAGGTAGTATTGCCCAATAGGACTGGAGAAGTTGTCAACGCGAGTCCCGGTTCTCTTCGTAGAGAAAGGGATCCCGAGAGGTTGTTGAAAGCGGCTATGAGCGGTGACAGAGTGGCGCTGGCCCGTCTGGTGTCATTTGTCGAGCAAGGAGGGAGTGCTGCCAGATCTGTAGGTCGCCTGGTCTATCCTCGTGCAGGGTCTGCTTATTCCATAGGGATTACGGGTGCCCCTGGAGCTGGTAAATCTACCCTGACTGATCAACTGATTACCAGAGTACGGAATGAGGATGGTGGTCAAGTTGGTGTTCTGGCAGTAGATCCCTCTTCACCCTTCTCTGGTGGGGCAATTCTCGGAGATCGAATTCGCATGTCCGATCACGCCCTGGACGATGGGGTATTCATTAGATCCATGGCGACGAGGGGGCACCTTGGGGGATTGTCCCTAGCGGTACCAGAGGTGATGAGACTTCTCGATGCAGTTGGCATCCCTTATATCTTGGTCGAGACCGTGGGTGTAGGCCAGGTGGAGGTGGAGGTTGCTGCAGCAACCGATTCCACTGTGGTTGTGGTCAACCCAGGATGGGGGGATGCCATTCAAGCCAATAAAGCCGGATTGATGGAGATAGCAGACATATTCGTTATCAACAAAGCCGATCGTCCCTCTTTGTCGGAAACCCGTAGAGACTTGGAGATGATGATCGATCTCTCCTCGAGAGAGGATCAGGAGGTGCCTTGGCGGCCACCAATTCTGGCAACAGTGGCTACCTCCGGGGAGGGAGTAGACGAGCTGTGGAATGCAATCCTGGAACACAGGAGATTCCTGGAGGACAGCGGTCTCCTGGAACGTAAGCGCTTGGAGAGGATGCGTAAGGAGTTCCGACGGATCCTCGTACGGAGGATCGAGGAGAGAGTTGAAGGCTTTCTTGCCCGGGAAGAGGTGGATAGTATGTATGGCTCTCTACTAAAAGGTGAGATAGACCCCTATGAAGCGGTCGAACTGTTACTCTCTCGGCTGAGCGATTAGCGTTGTGTGGTATGTCCAGTCATCAACGATCTTTCGTGTCTGTAGAAAGAGTGTCGGGAAACGTTGCTGTCGTAACGCTCAACCGCCCCAAGATGAACGCCTTGTCCATCGCTTTGCTTGAGGAGTTGCACGAGACGGTGGAGGAGCTCAGAGCTGATCTTCCCGGTGCGGTGGTCGTCTACGGAGGGGAGCGCATATTCGCTGCTGGAGCAGATATAACCGAGTTCGATCCTGAGGATGCCAGCGTAGCTCATCGAGTCACGGAGCAGTTCCATGAGACTCTATCCGCTTTAGCAGGGCTTCCGCGGGTGACGATAGCTGCTATCACAGGGTATGCACTGGGTGGAGGGTGCGAACTTGCTCTTGCCTGTGACTTCCGAGTTGTCGCCAGCAATGCAAAGTTGGGCCAACCCGAGATTCTCCTCGGGATCATCCCTGGTGGTGGTGGTACTCAAAGGTTGTCCCGCTTGATAGGAACAGCAAGAGCAAAGGAACTCATCCTAACCGGTAGGCAAGTGGGAGCAGAAGAGGCAGAGGCCATAGGCTTGGCCGACAAGGTCGTTCCAGCAGAGAAAGTGTTGGAAGAAGCAGTTGCTATGGCCACCTCTTATGCCAAAGGAGCACTAGTTGCTCAAGGATTGGCAAAAAGGGCGATTGACGAAGGAGCGAACCTCTCCATCCAGGATGGCCTTGCTCTGGAGAGAGAACTTTTCGTGCAAGCCTTTGCAACTCAGGATGCACGGATCGGGATCGAGTCGTTCAAAGAGTATGGACCTGGACGAGCAGAGTTCGTCGGTCGTTGAGGGGGTCATCAGTGGGCACTCAACAGGACATCAGTATTGATGTGCCCATCATCATCGTAGCTCATCGTGGCCCGGTGACCTTCAGCTTGTCCCCCGAGGGCAGTCGTGTAGTCGAACGAGGAAGTGGTGGACTGGTAACCGGGCTTACTGGATTGGTGACAAAGATTAGAAATGCCATGTGGCTGTGCTCACCGATCACCGAGGAGGATGAGTTGGTGGCTAGCGAGCATCCCTCTGGAACCTTCGAGGTCGAGGTTCCTGGAGGTGCCGTACAGATACGATTCATCCCCACTCCTGCAGAGGCTCATCAAAGTTTCTATGCCTTGATTGCTAATCCATTGTTATGGTTCACCCAACACGGCTTGTGGGATCTCAGCAACGCCCCTAGCATTACTGCTTCTGATCGCCTCTCCTTCGAGAATGGCTATGTGGAGGTCAACAAAGTATTTGCCGAGGCCACAGCACAAGAAGTTATGAACAAGGGTGGTCGGGCACTGGTTATGGTGCACGACTACCACTTCTACTTGGTCGGATCCTTCCTGCGGAGGCGTTGCCCAGATGCATTCCTGCTGCATTTCGTACACATACCGTGGCCTCAGCCGGATCTTTGGCGGGTGCTCCCCTCCTGGATGAGAGAGCCATTGATCGAAGGGCTGTTGGCCAACGATATAGTGGCGTTCCATACGGAGCGATATGCCAGGAACTTCCTCTTGACTTGTGAGGAGTTACTGGGGGAGGAGGTGGACTACGACGCTTATACGGTGAAGGTAGGTAAGCGCACCGTGGCGGTTAGATGGTATCCCATCTCAGTGGATGTAAAGGCTTTTGAGGCATTAGCCTCTTCTGAAGAGGTCAATTTTCAAGCAGAGCGGTTGGAGAACATTCGACGTGAGTTCTTGGTGGTGAGGGTTGATCGAACCGATCTGTCCAAGAACATATTGAGAGGCTTCGAAGCTTTTGACAAAATGCTCGACGATCATGAGGATCTGGCCGGAAGGGTGACATTTCTTGCTCTTCTGCAACCCAGCCGTCAAGACGTGGATCAATACGTTGAGTACATGGAGAAGATCCGCCGTCTCGTTGCCGACATCAACTTGAAGCACGGCAACACGGATTGGCAACCTATCGATCTTCGATTCGAGGACAACTTCGCTCAGTCCGTTGCTGCTTACAAAGTGTTCGATGTCTTGTTGGTGAACCCTTTGTTCGATGGGATGAACCTGGTAGCCAAAGAGGCCACACTGGTCAATGCTCGTGATGGGGTTATAGTCCTCTCGGAACATGCAGGGGTTCATGACGAGATAGGCAGGTTCACCATTACCGTACATCCCTGCGACATCCAGCAACAGGCCGATGCTCTATTCAATGCCTTGATGATGAGCGCGGAAGAGAGAAGGCGTCGTAGAATAGAGTGCTTAAAGGTCATCAAAGAAAACGACATAGACAACTGGTTCTCCTCTCAACTGGAGGAAGTGTCGCGGCTGTGGAAATCCCTGGCAGCTCCCCACTGAGCAAGGCGCGACCGCAACACCCGTTCGCGCGAATGGACAGGTTCACGGCACCTATTGTGTACGCCTACGCATATATAGATGGTTGACAACAGCCGAAAGGATCCGTTGGT
>JAMDDE010000067.1 GCA_023489235.1 Actinomycetota bacterium
GCTTAACTGGGCTTATCCAGCGCGCTCGGAGGGACTCGAACCCCCAACCTTCTGATCCGTAGTCAGACGCTCTGTCCAATTGAGCTACGAGCGCAAACTTCTTGGCTGGAACCTCTCCTAGTCAATATCGATACCCTGTATCGATACCTAGCATCTAGCATATACACATACAGGCACTGCCGAGGTAAATACAGAAAAACCGCGAGCATACGCCTGGATCGGCTTCCAACTGACCGCTCTCTGCCTGCACACACCTACGACTAGGTGAATACAATGCTGGTCGTCTGTCCCTTACTCGCCTGTATTTGCTAGCGTTGCTAACAGTTGGAGGTGTGCAAGATGCCCAAAACAGTTTCAGCGTACGCACGACCGTATACTTTGGCCTTTGACATAGGAGGAACAGGTCTCAAGGCGTCCGTGTTGGACAAATCAGGGGTCATGGTGGCAGATCGCGTGCGCACACCTACTAGATATCCCTGTTCCCCTGGAGATCTAGTCGACACCTTAGCCCGCCTGGCTAGTTCTTTACCTGACTTCGATAGGATTTCTGCGGGATTCCCGGGAGTGGTCAGGAATGGCGTTTGCATCACAGCGCCACATTTCGTAAGGATAGCGGGGCCGGGAAGCGCCATCTCGGACGATCTGCTGAAGCAGTGGACTCGCTTCGATCTCGCCAAGGCACTGGCGGACAGATTGGGCAAGCCGGCCAAGGTAATAAATGATGCCGACCTCCAAGGAGCCGATGTAATCAGTGGAGAGGGGGTGGAGCTGGTGGTCACCTTGGGAACGGGGGTAGGGACTGGACTGTTTCAAGATGGCCGGCTGGCACCCCATTTGGAATTGGCCCAGCATCCTTTCCGTAAAGGCCAAACCTACAACGAGCAACTGGGAGAGAAGGCTCGTGAGCGCATAGGTGACAAGAAGTGGAACAAGCGGGTTCGGAAGGCCATCCAAACTCTGTACACATTAGTTGTTTATGACCGACTGTACATTGGCGGAGGAAATGCCCATCACCTTGAAGGCAATCTTGGTGACAACATAGTCGTCGTAGACAATTCTGCGGGTATCCTAGGGGGAATCAAACTTTGGGACGACCCAAAACTAGGGATATGAGGTCAAAGCGACCGCTGGACTCTCCTAGGCTTACTCTTAGGAGTGAGAAGTTCATAGTAGTTGCCCAAGCGTCGAAGCTCGGTCGCCCAGAAAGCTATAGCGATCAAACCAAAGAACATCCCTAGCATACAAGCTGCTCTCCATCCTGCAGCAGAGTACACCGCCGTTGAGGCAGCCGAACCAATGGCTCCCCCAATGAAATAGGATGTCATGTAAATAGTGGTTATCCTGCTTTGTGCCTGAGGGCGAAGCCGATAGATGAGCGATTGATTGGTGACTTGAGCTCCCCAGACACCAAGGTCCAAGAGAACGATACCTACTATTAGTGGGATCAGCAGCTCTCTACCCCACAGCAATAGCAGGAATGCACCGGTGCTTGCAGACAAAAATACTATCGTAGTCACCCGTGCATGTCCTCGATCAGTAAGCCGTCCTGCTAGAGAAGCACAGGTTGCTCCGGTGGCACCTGCAAGTCCAAACAGTCCTATCTCTACAGTGTCGTAATGATACGGTGCCTTGGAGAGCAGAAATGCCAAATTGGTCCAAAGCACGCTGAATGCAGCGAAGCTGGTTGCTCCATAGAAAGAGCGGCGGCGTAGGACTGGTTCCTGCTTGAAGAGGACAGCGACAGAGTGGAGCAAGGTTCCGTAGCCGAGTTGCAACTGGGGTTGCAATCGAGGTAAAACTCTTGCGAGCAGTAAGGACATGACGAGCATTGCTCCAGCTGCAGCCCAGTATATGCTCCTCCAGCCAGCCAACTGGGCCAGGGCTCCAGATACTGTTCGTGCTAGAACTATGCCCAGCAGCAGTCCACTCATGGTTTGGCCCACCATCCTTCCCCGATGCTGCTCGGTGGCGACCGTTGCCACGAAGGAGACTAGGACTTGGGCTACAACGGAGGTTGTCCCTACTGCTATGGCAGACAACTCGAGCACCGTCAATGATGGCGCTAGAGCAGAGACGGACAAGGCTATGGAGGAAAGAAGCAGCAAGATGAGGATCATTCGACGTCTTTCGAGTAGATCGCCCAACGGTACAAGCATGACGAGCCCAGCGGCAAAGCCGAATTGAGTAGCGGTGATCAACAAACCGGTTGACGATGGTGGAGAGTCGAAGGCAATGGAAATAGCATGCAACAAGGGCTGAGCGTAATAAAGGTTTGCCACGACCAAGCCGCCAGAGGCTGCTATGACCACTACAATCCAGCTAGGTAAACCACCACCGGGTTGAGCACAACTCCTCCCAATAGGATGTCTGGTGCTCCGTTCGAGGGAGCTCCGGCTGTCAATCTCTGTGACGATGTCTGCTCGTTCTATGGGTTCCAGCGAAACGTTCCTTTCAAGCATTTCAAGCGTTACTGGTACAGGCAATACTGTTGATCCTAATGGAGGCAGCTAAAGGTCCTGGCGTCACTCCAGGGGATCGGACAACTCCTCCCTTCGTTCCCTTCGCCAACAAGTCCTTCACGAGCCATATTCTCTAGATCCAGTAGAAGCCACCTCCAATAAGCCTTCATGCGATAGTTTCATCACATGACAGTATCCAATTCCTCATCCAATTCCTCGGATGGGTCATTCGAGTCTCCTTGGCTCGGTGACGCGTGTTCTCTGGTCGAGAGTTATCGAGCAAAAAAGATTCGACCTTACGATGTCGTTCTCGCCACCATCGAAGCAATAAAGCACTCCAGTTTGAACGCCTTCTGCTATATAGATGAAGAACGTGCTCTTAGTGCAGCTAGCAGGGCAGACCCCTCGTTGCCCTTTGGGGGAGTGCCCATTGGAATCAAAGAACTGGAACCGGTGAAAGGCTGGCCCTTCACTCAAGCTTCGCTCCTTCTTGCCGAGCAAGTGGCTACCTACACTGCAACGATGGTGAGCAGACTTGAAGCAGCAGGGGGTATTTTGATAGGTCAAACCACAGCCAGTGAGTTCGGTAGCGTCAACTACACCTCTACCCGCTTGCACGGCACAACTCGAAACCCGTGGGATCTTGCTCGTACACCCGGTGGATCATCGGGGGGATCTGCAGCTGCAGTTGCAGGAGGATTGGTACCACTAGCCTCTGGGTCGGATGGTGGAGGTTCCATACGCATTCCGGCTGGATTCTGTGGGCTACTAGGACTCAAACCAACTTATGGAAGAATTCCTAGAGGTCCTAGTGCAGAGATATACCCTCTTTTCACGGCTGCTGGCTGTTTGAGCCGATCCGTCAGGGACACGGCAAGATGGTTGGACGTATGCAATGGATACGACTCCCGAGATCCTTTGAGTCTTCCTCGAGTAGACAACTACGAACAAAACCTAGGTTCCTTCGAACTTCGTGGCAGGAAGGCAGCCATCGTTGCGGACCTGGGAACCACGGTGATCAACTCACGAGTTGCAGACGCTGTCACCAACAGAGCTGAGCAGTTGGCCAAAGAAACAGGGCTCCGTCTCGTCTCACTCGAACCTGCTCTACCCAAGGTAGGCGTAGAGTGGGTGATGGCCAGTCTGGTGACTGCACTAGCTGGCCCGCTCGCAGAGCTCTACCCGGAACGGGCAGAAGATCTAGGTCCAGAGATGCAGCTTGGTCTCGATCTAGCCACTCATCAGTACGGCATTGAACAAGCAGCAGCAATGGAAGCAATGCGCAGAAGGGCAAACGAAGCAATGGCAGATATCTTCGACAAAGTCGATTTTCTTTTCTGTGCTACCAATCCAGATGTGGCCTTCACCGCAGAGGGGCCCATGCCAACCACTATCGAAGACAGGGACTTAGTAGCCACCCTGGGCTTCGAAGCAGCACTGGCGAACAATGCCACCCTTACTATCCCAGCCAATCTCACCGGAAATCCTGCCATCTCCATACCGGCTGGCAGTATTGACGGCTTACCAATAGGCATCCAGGTCATCGGGGATCGCCACAGAGAGTCTCTCCTACTGGAACTTGCAGCAGTTGCAGAGAGAATGGCACCTTGGCCCCTTGCAGCCCCATCGGCACCGTGCTGAGGTTCGAGTGTCTCGGTAACGAACAATGCCTAAGCGAACGGCTGAGATGCCCTATCCCACAGCACCTTGTCCGTGAAGTAAGGCCTCAAACGAAGCCTGGCGGGTAATAGATGTCCATAGATCAGCACCCCTTCCCCCGGCATCAAAGTTCTCATGGAATGGGTTGGAAGCAGCTTCTTTGCTGTCTGGGTTTCCGTACGTGACCGCTTACCCACTGCATCAACAGTGAAGGAGGTGGTCTTGACAAGCTCCTCCCCTGCCAAGGTGGACACGTACTGCAAGGTTGTAGGATCCGATATTCCCGATAGGAATATCTTGCAACGGTGGTTGTTCACCACAGTTTCAGCTCTCCCCCCATACCGTGCAGCTATTTGAGCCATATCCTGCCAAATGGTGACCAACTGAATACCGTGTCCTGCCGCAGTCGAAGCTATGGAATCGAGTTCAGGCAATGGTGCTATATTAGCTGCCTCATCCAGAAGAACCAGGAGTGGAGGGCGCAAGGGTCTTCCCGTTTTGAACGAGAGCTGAAAGGCTGTGCTCAGCACCTGCCGAATTAGCGCGACAAACAGCGGCCTGAATCGCTGTTGATCACTGCTCGGAGCACAGACATAGAGGGTGTGAGCACCGCCATCCAGCAGAAGTCGGGGATCTATCTCGTGCCGTGCCGAGTTCATCGCTACAATCGGATCGGCAAATGGCTCCAACACGGTCTCCGCCGTGGTATACACCGAGCTCCGTTGACGATCGTCTCGATTCCAGTTGGCCCAAGCAGCAGTCAGAGCTGCCTTCTCGCCAGAGAGTTCCAGGATCTTGGCGACCTCTCCGACCTCTTGCCCATCTATCCACCTCACCACCTCCTCCATGGAAAGGCCAGCCAATGAAGCGGCTAGAAGATAGGGGGCGATTAGCTTCTCTGCCGTGCGATACCAGAAGGCGAACTCTCCAGGAACACCACCACCGTCTAAATATGCCGCTTCCACAAATGCATGTGCCATGCTCTTTGCCATGGTCCACGTGCCTGCAAAGGCCAAGGGTGACCAGGATGCCTTGGGGTACTCCGTCGAACCCGACGGATCGTAAACCCACACATGCTTCTTACCGGAAGGGAGAGCAGGAATCGGATTGGTTCGCCAAGCAATCGTTCGAGAGAGAAGGTCCGTCTTCACGCTGGCAGCTACTACAGGACCCTCCCACTCCAGCAGCACCGGGATAGCCAGTCCAGAGGTCTTCATTGTCTGGGTAGGCCCCACAACGATAACCGACTGCCCTTGTTCGGCGGCCAATAGGTGTTTGCCTTGACGACCAAGGACTACTCTAGGTTCCTTCTCCCTCTGCATGCCTGTCTTCAGCCGTAGGGAGACAAGGTCTTTTCCAGAGGCCCACCTCACCGATCTTGATCGCATGAACAACTCATCCTTGCCGCTCGGAGAGAGTAGTTCGGGAAGCAAACGGAGCAACCACGGTTTCACCTTTGCGTAAGCGACCATTGCCATCCAGATGAAAAAGCCTATGCCGAGGATTACTGCAATGATGGCAGCGTGGATTACCTTTCCCCCAAGAAGGAGATGACGGAGTTCGAAAGGCTGCACCTGCCACGAATGACTCGGGGGCATGGCAATGCTGAGCAAAAAAGCGGGTCCCTTGGCGGGCACTGTTCATCCCCGTCCATACTGGTTCTCAACAAGAGATGCGGTTCCTCTCATTGCCGCATCGGTATCGACAAAATGTCTTTCCCCCTCGGCAAGCACGTGCTTGACCAGGAAAGAGCGGTCCCCAATCTTCCACAGCGCAATGCCCCTACCCAGACGAGAGAGGAGCTCGGCCTCCTTACTGTTCAATCCAAGGAGGGCCTGGGCCGATTGAACCTCCAACGGGGATTGCCCATATATCACGCGGGTTTCGGAATCGGCCAACAAGCCGGTACCAAGTCCGGACTGTTCCGATCTCTCTCCACCGAGACGAGTCAGATCAGAGGCTCGGTGAACCACTGCTATGTTGGAGACTCCATACGACCTAGCTAGTTTCCACAGTGATTGCAGCCAACGAGCGGTCTCTACATGCATGAGTACTGCCCAGGCTTCGTCCACTACGAAGATGGTCTTCACCGATCGGTCATAGTCGAGCCAGCTTCGTAACCAGGCCATCGCGCAAATCATGATCATGCCAAGCATTGGGGAACCGTAAACAGCAGAGAGGTCCAGCACGACCAAGGGCATGTCGAGATCCAAGCCCTCGGTTGTAGGCCCGTCGAACATGCCCTTCAACTCGCCGTCAACCAATCGACGAAGTTCGAGAGCGACATCTCTGCCATCCTCGGCAAGAGACCGCCTGCTACTACGGAGCTCTTCCGCGGAGTCTGCACTGGGTTCGAACAAGTTCGTCACCACAGAGTTCAACGTAGGAACCTGTGCCGATCCCTGTTCAGCTGTACGAACAGCTGCTTCGATGGCAGATTTCTCTCGTGGGTTCAAAGGACGCCCCAGGCAGGTGCTTGCCAAAGAGGAAATCAACCCTACAGAGACTGAATGGCAACCATCAGAACAGTGCCCACTGACGACACCGGGGGACTGGAGAGACTTTCTCCTAGTTGAAGACGGCGTGACACGGTAGAAATCCAGGGGATTCAATCTGATGTGACCACCGGGGCGCAGGGCAATTGGCTTCACCGAAAAGGCCGCTGCTAGATCTCCGTATTCGCCTTTAGGATCAATGACCCAGGCTCTTTTACCAAAAACTGACTGTCTCCATATATAAGACTTGATGAAAGAGCTTTTACCCCGTCCTATCTGTCCCAGTACAATCATGTTGGGGTTGGTAATTAGAGACCTATTGTAAAGCTCGAACGGATCATAGGCGAAATGACCTCCTAACAAATTCTGTCCTATATACGCCCCCAGGACAGGAAGACCCTCATCAGAGATGAATGGATATGCAGCACCGAGGTTAGCTGTGGTAATTATGTGAAAAGGTACTTTCATGGGAAACCTACTGAACTTCCTTACGAGCATGTGGTGTTGACATAAGCACAGATTTCATGTCAAACCCCTAGCCAGAGGCAGAGAATAAGTAAAGGCTGTGTCTTGAACGCCATACATGCGTCTTATCTCCAAAAAGCACTGGGAAGCTAGATGCTCAACTCTGTTGCAAGCTCTATCTAGTGCTTCTTTGCTCCATCCTGACGCAGTCACATATCCAACGAACCGATACTGTCCATGACCACAAGCCAGCTCTGCTTCTTTTTGCAACAGCATCTCTTTCTCCAAGCGCTCTCTAGCTGTTCTCAAAAAACCTCCTCTTCTCTTCAGCTCGTCATCGGCCAATCGAGCGGTATGTTGTTGTTCTATTTGGCGGATTGCTAGTACAGGTGGCACGGGTTCCATAACTATAGAAACCGATCTCCATGTTCCAGTCTCCAATAGAAGGGGCGCCAAGAACTCTGCCATCACGGCAGAGCGTGGCCATTCGGCAATCCAGTAGGTGGCATGCCAGGTACCATCGACTCTCAACTCGGACCAAGAGGCCTGCGTTCCCAAGGGCAAAGCACGATGGAGGTTGTCGGGAGAATGGTTCAACCTGAGCTCGTCATATCGCGCAAAGCAAGGGGGGCACTTCCTTTCAAGGCCACTTCTTCCCTCAAGACCACCCCCTGATCCTCTGCAAGAACACGTCTCTCTGTTCCTACCTATATATCGCTGTAAGCTGGCGAGTAACTCCGAGGGAGACAGTGCACCATCAGTTGTTATGCCCGCTGTCGTCAAATCTGCTGTCAATGCAGAGATCTCCTGGAGTAAGGAGTTCTGTATGGAGAAGCGAGCTTTTCCTTGAATGTTTTTGGTAAAAGAGGTAAAAGCATTGCCTGGTGGGCGAAGGGAGACGACCAACAAGGTTTCGCTGGACAAAGCATCCCTCTCCGCTGTGTCTATCAAGGCCTCATAGGAACGGGCTTGAGGAGATGCAAGCGGTGCGGCAGCCTCGTTCAGTAAATGACACCCCAAGGGGGTAACCTGACTCGGATAGCTGCGCACCAACCACTGCAAACGATGTAGTTCCCTTCCTTGCTGGGCTGCGCTAGCCAGGATCCGCCCCCATCTGGTTACTGCTTCGTACTGCTCGGCTTCGTCCTTCAGCATGAATCCACTGGAGCGAACGCGTAGCACAGCAGAGCAAGTGTGCATGTATGGATCGGCCACAACCCCTATGGATGATCCGTCGACACCCGCTGGCAAACTAAGTACCGTACACCTGGACAACGTAGAGAAAGGTGAGGGCCAAAGGTTGCTCGGTCTCATCCTGTCCAACAATTTGGTTGGACCAACCGTTACAGGCTGAGATCTCTCGATCCCAGGATGAAACGACATTGGCGACATTGGCGATGCTATTCTATACTGCCCAGCAGAACCACTGCTCCCATTGCCGGTGATGGGATCATCCATGACCGACCGATCAACCAAGGCCAACCTCCCTTCCAACGGCAGGGAGGAGCTCCACTTCGATCTCCTGGTGACAGTAGAAAGAAGCCAACTCATGACCACCGGTAGCCATTGTTCAGGGGTTCTACCTTTGACTGGCCAGACGGCAAAGGCTAAGCTGCTCGATACGCAGAGAAGGGCAAGAAACATCCCTTGCAGGGAAGGAGCAGAGCTGAGCACCCCCAAGGCCATCAGAACCCCTACGGCCAGTGAGACCAGTTGTCCGGACCTCCATCCTGCTATTAATCCTCTTCTGTCGAGCGGTCCAAACCAAAATCTCTTCTCTCCATGGTTATCAGATGTAGCCACGGTCTAATCGTTCCTGTCCTCTTCAGGATCAACCTTGATCTTGTGCTCAGCTCCCTCGGTCCCGGTGTTGACCTGCTCGATCAAACTTGATTTTGCATTCCTAAGCCATGCTGCATCTGCTTCCAGGTAAGTGGAAAGATCGCTCCCTGGATCTCTGCCTTGCGCAATGGGTATGGTGTCGTTATTGGCAATGCCCTCCAAGGGGAGTGTTCCTCCGGCTAATGCAGTGAGAATGGAGTTCTTCGCATAACCAATAGGGGTGGAGTTGACCATTCGATGGGAAACATCCTCCAAATGGGTGATGGCACTCAGCTCCATGACCGATATCAGTCTGAAAAGAGCATATGGTGCAAAGGCTGCCATGAGAAGCAGCGATCCTCCACCAAGTAAACTGTTCATCCCTCTAAGGCCCACTGAGCCCTTTTCGGAAGATGCAGCCAGAGCAGAGAAGGCCAAGGATATGACACAGACTATGACGAACTTGGAGAAGATCAGAGCAAACAAAACCTCGATCAGCCTGCGAGACCAGTGAGCTATGGTCGGCCACACCAAGCTGGCCAAAGCCAAGGGAAGGAATAGTACAGCTACATACACAGCCGACTCGCGCACGAACAACTCCATCCAAATAGCGACTGCTCCACACACCACTATCAATGAACCAAAGAACAAGACAAAGGGAGCTAGAACGGGCTGAGAAGAGGAGGGAACCCCACCCACTACCCCAAACCCACCAAGCGATCCAACAAGAGAGGTTATGAAAGCATGAAGGCCATGCCCACTATTAGCCATCACCACATCGCTCAGGTAATTGGCTATCTCAAGCATGAGCTGGACGAAGTTGACCGCAACCACCATGGCCACTACTGCAATTGGAAGGCGGAGCAACATGGAGCGGGTCAACTCGGAAAGGCTTTGGTGAACTATGGCCTGCATCATGGAGATACAAGCCACTGGCACTACAGCAATAGCGGCTATGGCCAACATGAGTTGGTAATTGTGCAAAAACCAGCTACTGGTCAATCGAGGATGAGTACTCTGGACAAGAATAGTGGCAATATCCTTCAGTACTGCGACTGCACCTGAAGCCACCCAATCACCTAGGGCCTCGAAAGTAGCTCTCGCTCCTATTTCTGCTACTTTGCCCAGAAGGCTGCTCACTAGGTCCGTTTTCACCCAAAGAACTACGACCAAAGTCGATGAAGCTATGTACATGGCTTAGACCCCGGACCAAGCATCATCTGACCCCTTGTCCCGCGTGAAAAAAGAAATTGACTATTGCTGGAGCTGCCCCGATCAACACCGCGGCCAATCCAGACACGAGAACGGCACGACGACCAATAAAAGAATGTTGATAGTTCTGAGAGTGAACCCCTAATGCCCAAGTAGCAGCACCGACCACCAATCCGATCAGTGCCAGTACCAAAGCCCACCCGCCAATGCCGTTCACTACTTGTTGGAGAAGATGACCCCCAGGGAGGTTGGACGTATTGGGGTTCATGCTTACTTGACCCATTGCTTCTCCATCTCCTCTCCTCCTAGCTCCTCTCCTCCTATCCAGTAACTGTTCACATGCACAGCATTTCTCCCTTCGCCCCTCCTATCTCTCCCGTCAGCCGTCTCTCTGTGGGAGTAAGTTCATGTTAATATATTTCATGTTGTTTCATGTCATGTCAAGTACTTAAACCATCCACCGTTGCTCAAATCGAGAAGACAACCCAGTCACTAATCACAGCGGTAGGGTTTAAATGTGAGGTTCGATGAGGAAAGTGGGCCAACATGTTGGGTATGACCACCGTAACTATTGATGGGATCGCCATAGGGGTCGCCTTGATCGCAATCTTCATCGGAGTCTTTATCGGTTCGCATCTTGGTAAACGAGAGCTGCGCAACCGAATAGCTTCCCTGGTTTCCCGTTTAGGTGACGAAGTAACCATAACGGACAAGAACCCCGAATCCGTGATAGCTCACTTGGAGGCAGCAACCGACCGTGCGGCAGAGGCAATTGCAGAATCCAGTGCGGACGCCATCAGACTACGTCGAACTTTGGATACCCTTCCTCAAGGCGTCATCGTGTGCAACGAAACCAACACCATAATCTTCAAGAACCAAAAGGCCGCTGCTTTGATGAGCGGTCGCTATGCAGATGCATTAGCAGCTCAAGCTGTTACAGAGCTACTTCAACAGGCGTGGCAATCAGGGGAGGCAGAGCGTACGATCGAGCTGTATGGACCTCCCAGGCGAACCCTATGGGTTCATACTCAGCTGATTGACGACGGTAGGCGTACCGTGGGTGTCGCTGCAACTATTGATGACGTATCAGAAAAACGTCATCTCGAAGAGGTTCGACGAGACTTCGTAGCTAACGTCAGCCATGAGCTCAAAACTCCTATAGGCGCTCTTGGCCTGCTTGCCGAGACCTTGTTGGACGAAAACGACCCTATGCTCGTTCGACGCTTAGCCAACCGAATCAACCAAGAAGCCTTCAGGGTAAGTCGCATAATCGATGATCTATTGGACCTCAGCCGCATAGAGTCAGAGGAGTCTCCCCTACGCAGCCCTGTACCTCTCGATTTGATACTGGCAGAAGCAACTGAGCGTATACGATTCGTTGCAGAACAACGAGGGATCACCATCTCAGTCCAAGAACTGAACCCTCCTTATGTGCTGTTCTGTGATCGACGGCAAATGACCTCTGCTATCTACAATTTGTTAGAAAATGCAGTTAAATTTTCTTATGACAACGGCCAAGTAGAGATCTCGGTTTCCTCTGACGAAACCAATATATCCATCAGTGTTCGCGACTATGGGGTAGGCATCCCCTCTAGAGAACTAGAGCGCATCTTCGAAAGGTTTTATCGGGTGGATCCTGGCAGGAGCAGGCAAACTGGCGGTACTGGGCTCGGCTTGTCCATTGTCAGGCATGTAGCCAACAATCACAAGGGAACGATCAGCGTAGAATCCAGGGAGGGTGAGGGTTCCGTTTTCACCTTGACCATTCCATTGGGCTATCCCTCTCCCTCCACTTCCTCTGCAGAAAGCTCCTATGCAGAAAAACCTGAGACGGAGGCACCGGCAGCTGCAAATGTCGGTGAACCCAGCGTTCTCGAACAAAGTCTCTCAGCTGAGACAGAGATGGCTCGTCCTGAAGAACTTGAGCACACAGAGGAACCTGTTGAAGGAACAAGGGACATTGTGCAGGAAGACAAGGGATTCGACGACGATGCTTTTACCCAGGGAGACGAAACAACGAATACGCCTAGGCCTGCCAGCTCGGCATAGTCTGGAGCTTATCCAAACGGTCAACCGGAACTCGCCTACAATGCTAAAAGATGACTACATCAATTAGCTCGCAACAGCCACGAATCTTGATAGCTGAAGACGAAGAGTCGTTCATAGATGCTCTAACCGTGGGACTCAGCAGAGAAGGATTCGTCATAGAGGTGGCTCATGATGGATTGCAGGCCCTCGAAATGTTCGAGTCGCATCACCCAGACCTGATTCTCTTAGACCTCATGCTGCCTCGCATGTCAGGTATAGATGTCTGCCGAACCATCAGGGCTCGTTCAAATGTTCCCATAATCATGGTGACCGCTAAGGCCACAGAGATCGATACAGTTGTCGGATTGGAGGTCGGCGCAGATGACTACGTTGTCAAGCCGTTCAGACTCAGGGAGCTTGTTGCCCGTATCCGCGCTGTACTACGACGAACCGCTAACTCCTCTTCCCCTTCCTCCTCGGAAACCAATGGAGAGATCCTCGAAATAGGGGAGTTGCGACTTGACACCAAGCGTCACGAAGTAGCCATGGGATCGAAGATCATACAGATGCCACTGAAGGAGTTCGAACTACTGGAGATCCTCATGCGCAATGCTGGTAATGTACTCACTCGCGACATGCTCATCGAAAGGGTGTGGGGGAGTGACTACGTTGGGGACACTAAAACTCTAGATGTCCACATAAAGCGCTTGAGGGCTCGCATAGAAGCAGATCCGACCCATCCCCAACTAATCACTACCATAAGAGGGCTCGGTTACAGATTCGAACTGCCTACTAGAGGCAAGTGAGGAAGGAGCGCTCATTCACGTTCATGGGATTCTTAACGAGAACCCATGGATTCGTAATGAGAACTTCCTCTGTTGTAGGCCGTTCCTGTGTAGACCGTTCTGTGCTCAGCGCGGCTGAGCACAGCCTCCTCTGTGGGCCTTTCCTGGGCTCAGCGTCTCAGCGCGGCGGTCTTATAGTTCGATCTCGCATATAAGGTTCCAGGCACTCCGGAAGGATGACAGATCCATCGGGTTGCCGGTGAGTCTCCACAACTGCTGCCCATATACGAGCCCAAGCTAGAGCAGAGCCATTCAAGGTATGAACGAAGGCCGTTCCTTTCTGGCCTTTTTGTCGATAACGTATATTCGCTCGCCTGGCTTGATAATCACTGCACCAAGAAACCGAGGACACCTCCAACCAACGATCACAACCTGGTGCATAAGCCTCCAAATCAAATGTCCTGGCTGCAGAGGCTCCTAGATCCCCTGCACAGAGATCGACTACCCGATAGTACAACCCAAGGTCCGCCAGAATTGCTTCTGCCCTACGCACCATGTCCTCATGCACCTCACCAGCTTGCTCCGGGGTTGTATAAGCAAAGAGCTCAACCTTATCGAATTCATGAACTCGCAACAGCCCTCGTGTGTCTCTACCAGCTGCCCCGGCCTCTCTTCTGAAACATGCTGTAGAGGCAGTCAGCCTTATGGGGAGATCCTCCTCTTGCAATATTTCTCCCCGGGCCATCGAGGTGAGTGGAACTTCAGCAGTCGGAATAGCCCATAAATCATCGCGTTCTATGTGGTAGGCTTCCTCGGCAAATTTAGGCAGGTGACCAGTTGATACCATTGTCTCGGTCTTCACTAGGGTAGGAGGACGAATCTCTTCGAACACATCGGCATGTCGGTCAAGGGCAAAGGCGGTCAACGCTCTCAACAGGGCAGCTCCAGCTCCACGGTAAAGAGGAAACATAGAACCAGAAAGTTTGGCCCCTCTTTCAAGATCCAAGATGCCCAGTTGAACTCCTATGTCCCAATGGGGTACCCGTTGCCACTCTGCATAGGTTGGTGCTTCTGGAGGCCATACACGTACCACTACATTGTCCTCGCTGGATAATCCATCGGGGCAGTCTGGCGAGGGAAGATTGGGGAGCAACAAGAGCATTTGACGCAGCTCCTCCTCTGCTCGTCTGGCTGCAGCTGTCGCCTCTCTTTCTTCATTCCCCTTCTCTCTGGAACGCTCGACTAGCTCTTCAGCTCCTTGTATGTCCCCCTCGCGTCGCCGAGAGGCTACCTCGAGCGAAAGTGCTTTCATCTGTGCTCGCAACTCATCACGACGCGCCGTCAACCGTCTGACGGTTCTATCCAGTTCGGCCAGGGCGTCCACGTCACAGACGTTCGGACCACGCCGCTCAAAGGCGGTCCTTACTGCTTCAGGATTCTCACGTACCAACCGTATGTCAATCATGATGAATAGAACGCTACCGTGATAACCATGTACGCTGTCGAACTGGCTGATCTCCATATAACTTACGGGAAAAAAATTGCAGTGTCAGGAGTCTCTTTCAACGCTGACTTCGGTACCACTGTAGCCATCCTTGGGCCCAATGGAGCAGGAAAGACATCTACCATCGAGACCCTCGAGGGCTACCGAAAGCCTAGTAAGGGGCGAGTTCGAGTCCTGGGCCTTGATCCAATAAAGGATCACTCTTCTTTGGTTAAGTACATAGGTGTCATGCTGCAAAGCGGTGGAATTTACACCTCGATGACCCCCAGGGAGGCTGTACATTTGTTTGCATCTTACTACGATGATCATCTCGACCCTGTAACTTTACTGGAGACAGTTGCTCTGGAGAGGGTTGCCTCTACCCCATGGCGTAAACTGTCCGGTGGCGAACGTCAACGCTTGTCATTGGCTCTTGCATTGGTAGGGAAGCCACGAGTTGTTTTCTTGGATGAACCTACTGCGGGAGTAGATCCAGAGGGTCGCATAGCCATACGACAGGTCATAAGTACATTGGTCAACGAAGGAGCTTGTGTAATCCTTACCACCCATGAGTTAGAAGAGGCAGAAAAACTTGCTCACAAGGTGATCATTATCAACGAGGGGCGCAAGGTTGCAGAAGGATCCCCTTGGGAGCTAAGGGAACGTACAACTCTTCGCGATAAGGGCATCCGCATCCAGGTCAAGGGGAATCTGGATGCAGAGATAGCATCTGCCCAGTTAGAGGTGCAGGTAGAAAAGATAGGGGATGATAGCTACTTCATATACACAGAGTCCAGCCCTGATTTCATACTCTCTTTAGCTAGGTGGCTCGCACAACATAACATAACTCTCTACTCTCTAGGGAGCGGACCCGCTAGTTTAGAAGAGGTATACATAAATTTAACTGAGAGTGCCCCGCAAACTCCTAACCTTGGCCATAGGGAAGACATAACTGGAGTGAGTGATGAACGTACTCTATAACCCATTAACCTTGCCGAATTCCGCGCGAAGAAGATGGCGGGCTTTTTATTCACAGACACGTGCTGAACTTACTATGACATTGCGCAGAGGTGAATCTCTGATACTTACTCTAGGTATTCCCATAGCTATCCTAGCTTTTTTCTCAACTGTGAAGGTGCTTCCCACGGGGAAGGAGAGCCCAATAACATTTCTCACCCCAGGAGTACTTGCTCTGGCCATCATGTCGACTTCAATGGTAAGTCTGGGTATCTCTACTGGTTTTGAACGCTCTAATGGGGTTCTCAAGCGCTTAGGAACTACCCCTCTAGGAAGATCTACTTTATTGGCGGCTAAAATACAATCAATTTTAGTTATAGAGTTGCTGCAAGTGGTCCTTTTATCTGTCATTGGGTTAGCACTTGGATGGCACCTAAGGACAGGGGGCGGCATCGTAATAGGCATTCTCATAGCCTTACTAGCAACTACAGCTTTCTCGGGGATTGGACTTGCACTTGCAGGATTACTGACTGCAGAGACTAATTTAGCTGCAGTCAACGGTATATACCTGGTCCTGCTTTTATTAGGTGGAATGGTTATCCCTTTGTCTTCACTCCCTTCTGGATTAAGGATTTTTTCTGAACTTCTACCAGCAGCTGCTCTGTCACAGGGATTGCACTACGCGTTAGGAACAGCCTCTGCTGTCCCCCTACATGATTGGATCGTTCTAGGCATCTGGGCGTTGTTAGCTCCAGCCGTTGCAGCAGTAAGCTTTAAATTTGAATAGATTTTGTATTTGGTTGGGCCTGGTTGGGCTTGTTAATATGTAAATAATCAATATTAAACTATGAACTAATCTATCTGATCCACAATAAACCACAAGTTATAAATAAATGTACATTATTTAGGAGCTATTTATCTTTATAACTTCTTTCACACTTCTACAACACTAGAGACCCTAGCGAATACGAACAAAAACATCTACTGCCATACCTACGAACAAAACAGTAAGATAGGTAATAGAGTAAGCAAAAACTTTCATTGATCTTTTAGGGGTAAGATCATAGCGAAGACGCAATACATGATAGATAAAAGCTGCTCCAGAAAGTAAAGCTACAGCTCCATAAACCCACCCAAGGTGTGCCACGGGAACTATGGTTATTGATGCAGCTACGAGCAGCAATGTGTAGATGATCATTTGATTGGCCGTGCGTTTCGGAGACACCACCGCGGGCAACATGGGAACTGACGCAATCTTATAGTCATCTCGATAACGAATTGCTAAAGACCAGAAGTGCGGTGGAGTCCAAAGAAACACTACAGCAAACATCAATATTGGTACCAAAGCTAGATGGCCAGTAATGGCCGTCCAGCCTACCAATACCGGTACCGCCCCTGCTGCTCCCCCTATAACTATGTTCTGCTTCGAATGACGTTTTAGCCAAAGCGTATAGACCAGGACATAAAAGCCCATCCCCGATTCAGCCAATATGGCACTCAAGGGATTAACGGTTAACCACAGTACGATGGTAGCTCCTATCTCTAAAGCAATGGCGAATATGAGTGCAGACATTGGCGAAATGATACCTATAACTAATGGTCTTTTTTGTGTACGAACCATTAGTTTGTCTATATCCCTATCGATGACCATGTTGATGGCGTTAGCACCACCAGCAGCCAGACTGCCTCCCCCAAGGGTTGCAAGCATCAACCAGGCGGAGGGTAAACCACCCTTTGCAACTATCATGGCTGGAATGGTGGTGATCAAAAGTAGCTCAATAATTCTTGGTTTGCACAATGCTACGTAAGCTTTCAGCAGCGACAACTGACGCGAGATAAGCCGTCGATGCACAGAGATGGCGGGGGCTGAGGCAAGCGATGACATCACCTGCAATCCTAGGCGGTAACTTACTTGTAGACAACGGCAGGTGTACAGGGATTTCCGACAAGCATTCGTCCGTCCCAATAACTGCTCTGCCGCTTCAGGCCGAGAACACTATTGATCCGCTTGCTTGACCGGGGGAACTGCTACCAGGTGTCTCTTGCTTCTCAGGGAGGCTCTGATCCACTTGCCTGGGAACTTCTCTCTACCAAATGCTCTTGAACATATGACGAGTGCCGTGTTGGGCAACCATCGAGATCATGATCGGACGACCGAACGACTAACATATAAATAAATACAGGTTAGGTCTCAGGTAAACAAGGTAATTGAAATTGATCTCTGCACATACCACTACATCAGAGGATCCAACATCCACATCTACGAAGTTCAATGAATCGATACTCTGTTCAAATGATGATCTATCTTCCACCGTCGTATCCTCTGTTGATACTCAGAACATAGGTCTCACCGACCAACCGTGGGCGGTTGTGGTTTGGAACGATCCCATCAACCTCATGTCTTATGTGACCTATGTATTTCAAAAACTCTTTGGGTATAGCAAGGAGAAGGCCACGAAGCTCATGCTCGATGTTCACAACAAGGGCAGAGCTGTAGTATCACAGGGAACTCGTGAACGTGCCGAAATGGATGTCTACAGGCTCCATGTCCATGGACTATGGGCTACTCTGGAGAAGTCCAGTTGAAATGAAGCTCGATCCTCGCATAATACCTAATGGTCCAGACAGTTTCGAAATACATCTCTCAGATGTAGAGCGGAAGATTCTTTTTGACCTAACTGACCAGGTAAAACAGTTGATTGAAGAAAAGGGCACCTTTACAGAACGATTGTTTCCCCCTGCATATCTCGACAATTTTGCTATGCAACACGAGTACGAGCAATTGATAGTGGACGATCTTATTGCCAGCCATCAACAAGCATTGCTCAACCTAAAAGCCACGATTGGAGCTAGCCGATTGAGTAATTCCCAGGTGCATTCTTGGTTGGAAGCTTTGAATTGTATGAGATTGATCATAGGCACCAAATTAGGGATAGAAAACGAGGGATCTTCCTCTGAGGTGAACTATTCGGATACAACTATTGGATCGATATACCTTTACTTGAGTTGGCTGCAAGAACAGGCTGTAGAGGCTGTCCAGAGTAGCCTCGACTGAAAACATCTCTCGTCTTTTCCTTACTATGGTTGTCCAACCATATTTCTTCTCCATCAGATCGCCTCGAAGGGACTAGAAGCTCCAGCCTTGACCTCCTCCCCACAGTTAAAGCCAGGGGATTCCGACATGTTGCTTCCAGTGTCTCGCGGTAGTTTCGGCGGAGATTGGTACCATCTAGGTCGCCTTGTCGTAGCTGAAGGTTGTTGGGCAGCTTCGAAGGTCTAGGTCCAGACCGATGTTTCGCCGACTCAGACCGAATTCTGCAGCACGTAGTCACGCGCATGAGTAGCAAGGGTGCGTGAACAGGGACTTCTTCTCGGAGGACTCGAGAGAGTGTGTTACTGCGCGCCGATCTCAGCTCGCCTCGCCGAGCTTTGGAGCAGGGGTGAAGTCGTAGAAACAGGCCGGCTCGGCCATCTCGAACACTAGACGATGGTCCACTGACCTGGCTGTCGCTCATGCCCACTTCTCCTAATCTGAAGTTCC
>JAMDDE010000007.1 GCA_023489235.1 Actinomycetota bacterium
CTGTAGTCGATGCCCCCTGTATTCGACCAGGACCAAGGTTGTGTTTGGAGTAGGAGACCCAACCGCAGATTTGATGATCGTTGGTGAAGGTCCTGGTCGAGAAGAGGATTTAGCAGGTGAACCCTTTGTGGGGCGCTCTGGCAAGCTACTTGACGAGCTGCTCCTAGAGGAAGTTCAGTTGAGACGTCAGCAATGTTACATAGCCAACGTGGTCAAATGTCGTCCACCTGGCAACCGTGATCCCAAGCCGGATGAGGTAGAGAGCTGTCGACCCTATCTGGAGGAGCAATTGAGGCTGGTCAATCCTAGGGTAGTTCTTACTCTGGGAAGATTTGCTGCTCAGCTACTCATCGGAAGCAAGGAAGGAGTGAAAAAGCTTCGAGGACATATCTATCAGCGCTCTGACCATCTTGGTCAGAACAGTGATCGTGGTTTCTGGATAGTTCCCACCTACCACCCCTCGGCTGTGCTGCGTGCTGGTGGAGGAGTGATGCTAGCAGAGATGCGCGCCGATCTCGTACGTGCGAAAGAAGCACTTTCGAGTTCGTTTCCCTCTCAACGGTTGGCTTGAGCGTGCTCGACAGTATTTGTTTGAAGAGTACGAGCGCCTTAGAGACGAAGTCTATTGCTTCGCTATTCGCCACCGAGCTGCGATCCGGTGACGTAGTGATGCTCACGGGAGATCTAGGAGCTGGGAAGACGACTTTTGTTCAAGGACTTGCATCTGCACTCGGCATAGATGCCCCAGTGACCAGTCCCACGTTTACCTTGGTCAATCACTACTCAGGTCGTATAGGATTGATTCACGCCGACCTATATCGTTTGCAGAGCTACCAAGAGGTCATAGATCTGGGCATAGAAGAGTTACTAGATGGATTCGGGATATCCGAAGGTTCTGATGATGAGATGGCTGTTGTTGGCGCAATTGAATGGGGAGAAGCCCTTATGCCTGTATTCAGGGGAGAGTACTTCGTGGTCACCTTCAGCTTTGGGAGGGAAGTTGAGGAAAGGCTGATCACCATAGAAGCAAGCAGTGAGTCTACTCGACTGAGGCTTGGGGATATTCACCGCAAGCTCACCCAATTCGAGATAGCAAGGCTGTCGTGATCGTTCTGGCCCTGGAGACGGCCTCCCGCTTGGTGGGTGTAGCCCTAGGCGAGATAGACGGCGGCAAGAGCTCGGTTTGGGCTGAGTTCAAGGACTTGAGGGGTCGTCGTCATGTAGAGGCTTTGATGCCAGCCGTGCAGTTCGTTCTTGACGAGACAGGCATGGAATTAGCAGATGTAGACGTTATCGCTGTGGACATAGGGCCAGGTTTGTTCGCTGGCCTTCGTGTCGGCATCTCTACGGCCAAGGCCCTTGCTATGGCCCTGGGCGTACCAGTTGTGACCGTTCCGAGCCTGGACGTCTTGGCCGGCAGTCTAGCAAGTGAGCTCCCCGTTCATCTTGCAGGAGCCTCCCCTCCTCTTGCAGGGGGGAGTATCGTGGCGGTGTTGGATGCCAAGCGTGGCGAGGTATTCTGGTCTTGCTACCGTCCGAGGGAGGATTCCGGGATAGAGAGAGTGGTTGACCATCGAGCAACTCCACCTGAAGTACTAGCTGATTGGCTTGTTGCCACTGAGGGTGGTCATATCCTCATTGGTGATGGAGCACAGGTGTACGCCAGTCATTTCGACGTTGCTGGAGCGGTGGTGTGCAGAGGGGATGACCATGCTTGGCCCACAGCCTCTGCACTGCTCCATATGGCCGGAGTCGAGGGAGCTTATCCGCTTCATGACAGACCTAATACCGTCGAGCCCATATATCTTCGCCATGCCGAGGCGAGGATCAACTGGGAACAAAGGCAGCATCCATGAGCTGGGGCGCTCAAGAAGAGAGCAGGGAGGTACTGGAGCTCGAGATCGTACCCATGCGCCGCTGGCATTTGCGTGGGGTGCTGCGCATCGAGAATCAAGTGTATCCAAGGCCATGGTCTGCTGGACTGTTCCTCTCAGAGCTCAGCCTTGGGCCAGAAAGAGCGTATCATGTTGCTCGTTCAGGCCGACGGATACTTGGCTATTCGGGCACGATGTTCGTCGAGGAGGATGCGCACGTTACCAACATCGCAGTAGATCCTGCTTGGCAACGACGAGGGATCGGCAGAAGTCTGCTCTTGAATATAGTCAGAACGGCATGGGCTCGGGGAGCCGTGAACCTTACTTTAGAGGTACGCATCTCCAATACAGGTGCCCAGGAGCTCTACAGGAGCTTTGGCTTTCAGCCAGTAGGGCTGCGCAAGAACTACTATGCTGAGACAGGCGAGGATGCTATTGTAATGTGGGTATATAATATTAAGGATGAAGAATATTTACAGAGGATTGCTAGATTGGAGGTAGAAGCAAGCACCAAAGTGCGGCTCGTTACCCCTCCACCAACCGAGGGCGAGAAGGATCTCTCCTCCAAGCTGTATCGTTTCATGCATTTGGGCAACTTCGGCAGAGATGTGAACGGTTAGAGGTGGCTAGCGTAGTTCTCGGCATCGAGACCTCTTGCGACGAAACCGCTGCAGCTGTGGTCCAAGATGGCGCAAGAGTGCTCTCCTCGGTAGTGGCAAGCCAAGTAGATTTGCATGCCATGTACGGAGGAGTGGTTCCTGAAATAGCGAGTAGAGCCCATCTCGAACTGCTTACTCCGATCATAGAACAAGCCTTGAGAGAAGCCGGCCTCGGGGCTACAGGCTCTTCGAGGGTCAAGGAATGGACCTCAGGGGCTCTTTCCAAGAATGACTCCCGCCCGGGCTTGTTGTCAGTAGGTAGTGGTTACGCATCTGTCCAGGATGTGACCCAGCCTTCTTCCTCTCGCCCCGGATTCTCGTCGGTGGATGCAGTTGCAGCTACGGTAGGTCCTGGGTTGATAGGTTCGCTGTTGGTAGGGGTGGCTGAAGCAAAGGCATTGGCGGCGGCATTCGGTGTTCCATTCGTGGCAGTCAACCACTTGGAGGCTCATTTGTTTGCCTCTTTGTTGGAAGAGCCGGAGATGGACTATCCCGTAGTAGTCTTGCTCGTCTCTGGTGGGCATACCCTCTTGCTGGTAATGTATGGACCACTCAAGTACCGTTTGCTAGGGCAGACCCTTGATGATGCTGCTGGAGAGGCTTTCGACAAAGTAGCCAGATTCCTTGGCCTTGGATACCCTGGAGGACCTGCTATCGATCGGGCAGCCAAGAAAGGGGATCCTCATGCGGTCAACTTCCCCAGGGCAATGCTGGACGGAGGATACGACTTCTCCTTCAGCGGGCTGAAAACGGCAGTGGTCAACTATGTGAGAGGTCATCCAGACTGCTCCAGCGAGGACATAGCAGCCTCGTTCCAAGCCGCGGTTGTGGATGTCCTCTTGGCTAAAGGTCGCATGGCAGTAGAGTCGACAGGGGCAAAGGGGTGGTGCCTGGCAGGGGGTGTGGCTGCCAATTCCGAACTTCGTCGCCGAGTTGCCGAAGTTTGTGCAGAAGAGGGAGTTCGTGCTCATCTACCCTCCTTGGCCAACTGCACTGATAACGCGGCCATGGTAGCTGCAGCAGGATGGTGGCGCCTGCGGTCGGACGGTCCATCTCCTCTGAGCACAGGAGCTTACCCCGGGGCAGAGTTCCCGTTATGAGCAAGGTTGTCCACTCTCTGGAGAGAC
>JAMDDE010000052.1 GCA_023489235.1 Actinomycetota bacterium
AAATGCTGAACTACGCCATGCCTTCGGAGTGCGCATAGACTGTGAGTGCGTACCCTTGGGGACTCTTCCTCGTCACGAGATGAAGGCCCGACGAGTAGTGCACGAGATGATAAATGAGTCCTAGCCGTTAAAGGGGAAGTTTTCCAATTCCCCCCATGGTGCATGTTGTTTTTCAACCTAGAGCATGTTGTTCTACAACCTCTTTTAGTACAGTAGCTCCAGAGTGGTCTATGTCTCGGGTGGCCGTGAGAAGAATCAGCTGTTTCTCTCGAGCCAGCCTGGCTAATCGAGTTATGATCGTAGAGGCTGGATCTCTTGTGAGTTCGTTTCGGTAACGGGAGGAGAACTCCTCGAAACGTGCGGGAAGATGTCCGTACCACTTACGTAGTTCTGGACTCGGAGCAATATCTTTTGCCCATTCATCGTAGTCTATAGTTCCCTTGGCAAATCCCCGAGGCCACAACCGATCGACCAAGACCCTGTATTCATTGGGCAAACGCTTTTCACTATCGTATACTCGTACGATCTTTACTGAGTGCTCCACATCCCCTCCTTAGTCCCTTTCCCCATGTTAACCTCTGCGACTTGGGGAAATGGATTTAATCGTTTACCTGTTTCGCCGAGCGATATGTTGGCAGTGGAGGGCATCTTGTGACTTTGAAAATATAGTTCGCGTAGCAAATGCACACAACAAGCGAGATTTGTTTCACGCTATTCTCTTCCGGCTCGGGGCAGTGTTATAGGCTTGCTGCGTCAAGTGTGGACTTCAAGACAAACATAGTTACACTGAGGAGTATGGTTTCAACAGCAGTCCGATCTGTTGACTGATCGATAGCTTTTATGACTCAAATGGCGTCCACTGCAGCCAAGGAGCGATCCGAACCTTTGCTCCAGATGAGAAACTTGTCCGTCCATTACGGTCCGCTACAGGCATTGGACGATGTTGACATGGTCATTTGGCCAGGTGAGCTAGTAGCCTTGGCTGGCGAGAACGGAGCTGGCAAGACCACTCTTATACGCTGCATAGCTGGAGACCTTGTTCCCGAGAGTGGTGAGATCTCGTTGGACAATCATCCTGTTGGCCGTAGTCCCATCACTACAACCCAGCAAGGAGTATCTGTAGTTTGGCAGGATCTAGCTCTCTGTGACAATTTGAGCATCGCCGAAAACTTGCTCCTGGGTTGGGAGAAGAAGAGAAAACACTTTTTTCTCTCAGATATCAGCACCAGCATGGAGGCGACCTCCATCCTCCAGGGGTTTGGTATTCACCTTGGCGATATAACTCGTCCAGTGCGGTTCCTATCCGGTGGACAGAGACAATTGCTAGCTGTAGCACGAGCCATAAGGGACAAACCACGACTTTTGATACTAGACGAGCCAACCGCATCTCTTGGAGTGAGTGAATCCGTTCGGGTGGAGGAGCTCATAACTGAGCTCCATAGACAGGGCGTAACCATCTTGCTTGCCTCGCACGATATCGAGCAGATGTTCAGGTTGGCAGATCGCATTGTTGTACTGAGGCGTGGGCAAATAGTAGCAGAAGCAGACCCAAAGGTGGCCTATGTCGATGATGTCATAGCCTTGGCTTCGGGGCAGGAGATAGACAGCTCAGCTCGTCACCAACTGATTCGTCTGCATGGTCTAGTTGACAGCTTGACATCGGTTCCTCCATCTTCTGGATTGTCCCTAATTCTCTCCGCTCTAGGAGCAGCTCTTCATACCGACCAACTTTCTATCCACCTACTCAAAGAAGACAAGGCGACACTGCACTGCTCGGTGTCTCAAGGTTTGCCCCATTCCTTGCTTTCTGCCTGGTCTCTACTGCCCACAGGCCATCTAGGAGGACCCATTGGCATAGCTGCAGCCACCGGTAGGACGGTAGTAAACGAAACTGTGAAGATGAGTGTAGATTGGCTGCCATTTCAGAGTTTGGCAGAAGAGGCAGGCATACAAAGCTCTTGGGCTATCCCTATCTACGGATCAAGCGGCAGTGGAGTTATTGGGGTGATAGCCGCTTATTTCTCCTATCCCTGTACACCTCAGCGTGATCAGCTTGAACTTCTCACACTTTACGCTGGCTATGCTGCCAGTGCTATTGAACACGATCGACTGTTAAGCGAGATAACAGTTCGCAATCGCGTACTTGAAACCGTCAGGGAGATGCTTGAAACTCTAGCTGGTCCTACTCCTACGACAGAAGGGTTGTTGATAGCCTCTCGCATCCTGTTGAGAGGATTGAAAGCTGATTCAGTGAGTTTGTGGGAGTTGAGCGACGAAGGATACCTCCGTCGCTTCTTGGTTGACGAACTAGGCATCCACTATGATGGCGACGCAGATGCACTATCTGAAGAGTTGCTAGAAGACCTGCTCATTCATGAGTCCGGTAAAGCAGTAGCCCTGCAAGATACAGTTAACAAGCAGTATGTGGCAGTAATCTTTGCTGCTCCAGCAACAGCGGCGGTTACAGTTCTAGCCAACTTCAGTTCGGACAGGCTCTCCGATTCCAGTATGCAAGTAAAGGAGTTGGCATGCCCCCCTAGATCCAGTACCAGTAAATCCAGTCCCGTTCCCACCCCGGAGCAAAGTGCATCTACTGTGCGGCTCGTGCTTTTAGCACGCTGGACGGACAGCGCGGTGCCCGAGGAGGCGCTAGCCCTGATCGAAGATGCCGCTCACTCACTGCAGTTAGCTCTCGAGAGAGAGAAGGCCGAGTTGGCTCAGCAAGAGGCAGTAGCACTTCGGCGCTCACAGGAGCTGCAAATGAACTTTCTTTCTAGATTGAGCCATGAGTTGCGCACTCCACTTACTGCCATCAGGGGTTACGCCTCCTCTCTCTTGCAGCCAGATGTTACTTGGGACTCTGCGTCCGAAGAGCGTTTCCTCAATCGCATAGCCAGTGAATCAGCACGTCTCGGTCGGCTCGTCAACGATCTTCTCGATTTCTCTAGCATCGAATCCAATACCCTACGCCTCCACCAGGATTGGTGCGACCTATCCTTGGTTCTCGAAGCGGCTGCAGCTTGCCTACCATCCCAGGGCAGTGAGCCAATAGAGATTGAGTGCGAGCAGGAATTACCAGTTATATGGGCAGACCATGACCGTTTGGAACAAGTATTTGTCAATCTCTTCCACAATGCCGTATCCCACAATCCACCTGGAACACGGGTACGGGCCAAGGCATTTAGAAAAGATGCAGATGTGGTTGTAGTGGACGTGTTCGACGACGGAGCAGAGGACTCTCCGGAAATGATCTCTTTCGACCCAGATAAATGGGGGCCATCACGTACATCGAACAGAGGATTGGGACTATCGATAGCTCAAGGGATTATTGCTGCCCATGGAGGGAGAATGGAGCTGAAGAACTTGGATGAAGGCCACTGCTTCAGTGTACTTCTCCCAGTGGAGAAGCCTTCTTGAATGGTTGCACTCCGCTGGAGGCCAGAACTGCAACGAGCTGTACATGCTCACAAAAGCCTAAGTTCAGTTGGCTCGACGAATCCGACAAGCCGTGGTGCAATCCTCGGCTCTCATGTTCACAAAGATCTAACTTCAGTTGGTTTGGTAGGGAAGCACTAGGGCCTTTGGCTATTTGTACGGAGCTGTACCGAGAATGGTGAAGCGAGAAAGAAGGGAGTGCTTGGGATGTCTAGGTGGCCTGGAGTAGAGCTGCACACCAAAGCCCTCATCATAGAAGATGACCCCAACATCGTAGACTTGATTCGTTCCAATCTGATAGTACGAGGTTTTGATACCTCAGTATCCGTTGACGGCAAACGGGTAATTGAACTAATTGCAACCGAGAATCCAGATATCGTACTGCTCGACCTTATGCTTCCCGAGGTTGATGGGTTCGAGTTGTGCTACCAGATAAGAGAGCATTCATCGGTAGGTATTATCGTCATCTCTGCTCGACGGGGTGAGCGTGACAAAGTTACTGTTCTCAACGCTGGAGCAGACGACTACATAACCAAGCCGTTCAGTATCGAGGAACTCTTGGCTCGAATCACGGCTACTCTTCGTCGTACCCGTCCACCTAAATTCGAAGAGTCGACTCCAGCCATCATCCAGGCAAGAGACTTGACAATTGACCTAGAGAAGCAGCAGGTTATCAAGGGAGGAAAAGAAGTTTACCTCACCCCTACGGAGTTTTCCCTGCTACGAGAGTTCGTGATCAACCGAGGAAAACTACTTACCCATGCTTACCTGCTGCGTCGAGTTTGGGGACACGGTTACGAAACCGAGACTGAGTACGTACGTGTTTATGTGCGACGCCTGAGAACCAAACTGGAGAGTGAGGGGAGCCCCCTCCTTATCACTACTCAGCCCCGAGCTGGGTACCGCTTTGTCTCCGATTGAACGAACAGATCCCCAGGATAGGCCAACGAGGTGCTCTCGGTCAGGATGATATCGAATATAACCAATCTCTTATTTACAACTTGTTTACGACGTATTTATGAATTATTAACGCTACCGTCACAATATTAACAGGTTGTTTACAGCCTGAGGCATACAGTTATTAATGAGAAGGCAGTGAGATCTTGCTGCTAAATGTCTCAGGCTGAAAATGACCAAGGAGGCGTAAGTGAAGCTACCTGTATTCATAAATAAAAAACAGTTTCTTGGAGGAATCTCTCTGGTGTTCGCTGCTAGTTTAGTAGCTTCAGCATGCAGTAGCAGTTCCTCTTCCAGTGCAAAGCCTACGAAATCCAAGACGAGTACTACTACTACGGTTGCAATCTCTGCCTCATCCTTCAATCGCAGCTTCTCTACTATGTCCTTGCTCAAGCCATTGGTTGCCAAGGGCAAGGGAATGGTGGCCGCGATACTTCCTGACACGGTTACCTCTGCGCGGTACACAGAGTTCGATGCGCCGTTCCTTACCGAAGCATTCAAGGCAGCCGGTCTCTCGCCTTCACAGTTCGTTGTCCAAAATGCTCAGGGTAGTGATGCCACCGAGTTGTCCTTGGCAGAGTCGGACATCACCAAGGGAGCGACCGTGCTGGCGATGGACCCACTCGACTCAGGTGTAGGAGTACAGATAGAGCGTTATGCAGCAGCTCATGGAGTGAGGGTGATCAACTATGATCGACTTACTCTTGGAAGTAGTCCAAGCAACTACTACGTAAGCTTCAATAATGTCGAGGTAGGAAAGTTGATCGGAGAGGGATTTGTCAGCTGTGTGACTGCCTGGCATGTGTCGAAGCCACAAGTCCTGGTGATGCGTGGCTCTCCGACTGACAACAACGCAACTTTATTTGCTCAAGGCTATGATGGCGTGTTAAAGCCTTACTTCAGCTCTGGACAGTACGTAAAAGTCGGTGAACCAGCTGGGACTTGGCAACCAGCCAAAGCTCTAACGATCTTTGAAGGGCAGTATACTGCTCATCGCAATATCAATGCAGTTGTTACCCCCAATGATGAAAATGCTGCTCCTATAATCAACTACCTGAAGACCTTGCACATTCCCCCGAAGACGTTTCCTGTTACCGGACAGGATGCAACTCTGGCCGGTCTGCAGAACATACTCTCCGGTTACCAGTGCGGAACCGTATACAAGCCCATCTACCTAGAAGCTCAGGCTACTGTCGCACTTGCCATGTATCTACGAGCTGGTCTTACACCTCCTTCCTCCCTGTTGAATGGCACTACGTACGACCCCACCTCTCATAACGAGATACCTTCGGTCCTACTGAAGCCAGAGTGGGTGACGACGAAGAACATGGCTTCCACGGTTGTGGCCGATAACTTCGTGCCAGCTTCACAGCTTTGTGCTGGCGCCTATGCAAGTTATTGCAGTGCAGCTGGTATCACCCCTTAGCTGTTCAATTGAGTCTTCGATTGAGGCATGAGAGTTCTATGCTAGGCAAGCAGTCATGAACGAATCCTTCTTGGAAAGCGCCCGGCCTGGAGGGGCAGGCCGGGCGCAGAAGGAAACCCTAGCTCAACTGAACGGGGTCAGCTCTGACGCCAAGGAGCCGGGAGTCACCAGGAGATCTCTTGGAGAGCCTACGGAAGGACTGAGTGGCAAGGGACACTTGAACGAAGTGGAACCTCTCCTTAGTTTACGAGGAATTGACAAAAGTTTCGGTCCTGTACAGGCATTGGCCGGGGTGGACCTGGATATTCCTCTTGGTCAAGTTACTGCTTTGGTCGGAGACAATGGTGCTGGGAAATCAGTATTGGTCAAGACCATATCTGGCATTTGGGAACCCGACGATGGCCAGATATTTTGGGAAGGTAGACCTGTGCATATCCGCAATCCTAAAGAGGCCGCGGAGATGGGCATCACCACCGTCTATCAAGACCTGGCACTCTGTGACAACTTGGACATAGTGCAAAATATGTTCCTAGGTCGAGAGCCCACTCGGTACCGCTTACTCGACGAAACCGCGATGGAGCTAGCTGCCAAACGAACTCTAGCAGAGTTGTCGGTGGTCACGGTTCGGTCAATTCGTCAAGCTGTTGCATCGCTTTCCGGAGGACAGCGTCAAGCTGTTGCAGTAGGTAAAGCAGTGATGTGGAACTCCAAACTGGTCATCTTTGACGAACCAACAGCAGCATTAGCAGTGTCCTCAGCAGCTATGGTGCTCGAGCTGATCAGGCAGTTGGCCAGTCGAGGACTTGCCGTGATCGTCATATCCCATGTCTTGAACGAGATATTCAGTGTAGCCGATCGCATAGCAGTCCTACACTTAGGTCATATAGCTGCAGTGGGTCCAATAAGCGAGTTCGATCCTCAGAAGGTCGCCACCCTCATGGCTACCGGTACCTCTTCTTGGTCCAGCCATGAATCGGATAGTCCTTCTGATCCTCGGGAGCTGTGAAGAAATCATGGAAAAAACAGAGAATACGAATCCAAAGTCAATGTCAGGATCGAGTAGAACTCCGGGAGAGTTTACCCGGGAGGAGGTAACTTCAACCACCGATCGTTCAGCGGGCTCAGCTCCCAATACAAGGGCATCAGAGGTTGCTCTAGCTGAAGGATCCGAACTCATGGTCAACTCGTTGGGAGAGTACGTACAAGCATGGGTGAAGCGAATTCGCAATGGAGACAGCGGTGTCCTACCGGTGCTAGGCGGTCTGATAGCGATAGTCATAATCTTCCAGGTACAGAATTCCTTGTTCCTGTCTGCTGGCAACCTGGTGAACCTGCTGGTGCAGGGTGCCGTCTTCGTGCTCCTGGGTATGGCGGAAGTATTCGTCCTCCTTCTCGGAGAGATAGACTTATCTGTCGGCTATGTGGCTGGAGTAGGAGCAGCTATTACGGCTATTTTGGCGTCACCTTTCGGTGGGAGTTGGCCCTGGTGGATAGCCATAGCAGCAGGACTCGCTAGTACGGTGTTCATCGGTACCTTGCAAGGCGTCCTCATCACCCGGTTGCATCTACCCTCTTTCGTGGTGACCCTGGCCGGGTTGCTTGGCTGGGAAGGAGTGATGCTGTTCCTCATTGATCACGCCAGTCCTTCCAGCGGGGGGTTGATCAGCATATCCAACAACATCATCTATGACTTGGTCAACGGGAATCTCAATCAAGTAGCTGGCTGGGTTGTGATGGTCCTCGTCGTTGCCTTGTTCGCCGTGTCCATTGTGCTACGTGATCACCATCGACGTTCCAATGGGCTGGCTGCACCGCCACCCAGTCTTACGGCCATGAAGATCGCAGTAGCCATAGCTGCTGGCGTAGCTCTACTTCTTGTATGTGATGCTAACCGTGGGGTATCGATTCCTCTCCGTGGCGTACCTTGGGTGGTGCTCATAGTGCTTGGCTTCCTCGGGATGTGGAGCTTTTTGTTGGGGAGGACTCGCTTTGGTCGTTATATCTATGCAATTGGAGGTAATGCCGAAGCAGCGAGAAGAGCAGGGATAAATTTATCTCGAATACGTACAACAGCCTTTGCCTTGGCAGGGTTGACAGCTGGAATAGCTGGGATCATCTACGAATCGCGCCTGGGCTCCATCTCTGACAACATAGACGGTGGCACCCTGGTTCTTTATGCCGTGGCTGCAGCTGTAATAGGAGGTACCAGTCTGTTCGGCGGTCGCGGCAAGATGATCCATGCTGTACTGGGCGGGATAGTTATTGCAGCCATATACAACGGATTGGGTTTGTTGGGTGTTAGTGCATCAACTGAGTACATAGTTACCGCTCTTGTGCTGTTGGCAGCCGTAACGGTGGATTCCATGACTCGCAGGGGTCGCGCGACAACTTCTGCTCGATGAATCTCGGTTAAACGAGTTTCGGTAACCAACAGGAAGGCAACCAACAGGAAGGTGGTATCCTGCGAACTGCCCAATGAGCAGCTCTTGGCGATATCTGGAAAGTGGTATGTTGAAATAAGTGAAAGCGAGAGAGCCTTCTCGGTCGAATTCCTCCAATGATATTGGATCCAAGGAGGATAGAGGGGAGCAACAGAGACAGGCCAACCTTGAAAGAGAACGCTTGGCAGATAGCTCTCTGTTTTTCACTGAGTTCATTGACCAACACAAGCAACGCATCTTCAGTGTAGCTGTATCGATACTTGGCTCTCGCGAGGAGGCTGAGGATGTGACCCAGGAGGGGTTTCTAAGAGCCTTTGCTGCTGTACGCCAGGGCGAGGAAATTGACGACCTTCGAGCGTGGACCTCCAAAGTGGTGACCAATCTAGCGCTTGATCGCTGGAGAAAAACTGTTCGTCACCCTGTCCTCAGTTTCCACGACCTAACTTCCGAAACAGAGCAGGACTTCCAACCTGTCGATACTCACAAAGGTCCAGCTGAACTAGCGGCAGAGAAGGACATAGCGAGTTTTGTATGGCAACAGTTCATGCATCTTCCCCCTAAATATAGGGCAGTTCTTGTCCTCTATGCCATCGAGGGTCTAAGTCATAGAGAGGTAGCTAAAACCTTGGGTACGACCACCGTAAATGCTCGGGTTCTCTATCATCGCGCCAAAGAGGCTCTTCGTCGAGAACTGGTCAACGGTCTCGACAAACGTGACTACCCTCTACCGGACTGTCGTTCTGTGATGGCCGAGCTCCCCAGTTACCTTGCGGGGAAACTTACTCCTGCTCGAGCAGATGAGGTTCGTAGACACTTGCAGACCTGCCCATCTTGCTCTTTGACAGAGAGGAGCTGTCGAGATGCCTTGTTCGGTCTCGGCCTGCTTCCTCTTTTCGCTCTCTCCTCCAAAGCACTCTCCAAACTGCAAGCCGATCTCGTCTCTTTCAGTTCTACTCATCCTTACTCAGCACAGCTGCACTTTTCCCAGCCAACCAAGGCTTCCTCTCCTTCAACTATTCAAGAGAGAGTCATCAAAGTGGCCAAGTTGCACAAAGCACTGTCGATCGCGGCTGGCACACTTCTTGTTGCTGGGGTCGCAACAGGGATATATATGGGGTTATCGGGAGGAAGCAGTGGTGGTCGTTCTGGAGGAGGGGGTATCTCCTCGGAGATAGGTCGCTCTGGCCGGTTGGCCCATCAGATGGGAGTTGTGTACTCTTCTGGTTCTCTTACGCTGTCATCATCTCCAGAGGGGCACCTGACATGGCAGTGCCCTCACTCGTCTAGGTATCCTGGTTATCCTCAGTCAATCACCTATTTCTCAGGGGGTTACTATCGAGGTCGGATCCCTTTCCTGCCGCGGGTCCTCCTGCCGAGCGGCTACTCTGCTCGCATAGTGAATGGAAGAGCTGGTTTGTACGCCCCTTACCTCATCACCATCACCTCTCGTCATGGTCCACCTGCTGGACTTGGTCCTACGACGGAGTGGGTGAAAGACTTCGAGCAAGGCCCTCTTCAGGCAGTGCAAATACCTGGTCCTTATCCAGTAGAGCACTCTGCCAACTGGTCAACCTTTACCACTACAGCCGTTGACGCTGATGTTTTCATACTTCCCTTCCCAGGCAGCGTGAGTCAGGAAGTTACCGTAGCGGTTCAAGCCCCTCGGTCTTGTGGAGGGACATCTAAACTGGTGCACCTTGCCCTACCTGCCACGTCTTCAAGAGCACATCTGCTTGGGGTCGTGTCCGCTCCTATTCCGCTACCCGAGGTGCACTCTAGTGTAGTGGCTGCCTACAGAGCTAATTATCCCATTTTTTCTGCTGGGTTCAGAGGGGGACCACGCCTGGAGCAACTCAGCAGTGCAACGTTTGCCGGCAAGGAAGCCTTTCTTTGGTGGCCGTCTCATCCAAGTGGGCTGGTACTTTCTACTACGTATACTTTTCTGACGGCCACCGCGGGACCTGTTCCAGTACCAGCTGAGCTTCCAGAGCCTTCAATATTGTTATATGGTCGGTAAGACGGGCTAGGGGAGAGCGTCGAGAGTCCGGCTACTACCTCAGTGTTGTTATATGGTCGACAAGAACTAAACTGTAGAAAAGCTGTAGAAGCAACGAGGACCAGGAGGGGGCTAAGTGGTTAAGGAGGCAGTTACACGATTTGTAGCCCGGAACGAGTTAGGGAGACGTCACGAGGCAACCTTCGAGAAGGCCAAAGAACTCGTCGGACGTCCTGACAGCCATCTCTCCGAGGATCGCATAAAGGCATACCTTGACTCTGGGGCTTGGAGCTTGGATACCTTTGTTGACCTATTGGAACAACATGCTCGAACTCGTCCGAGCGACCCAGCGGTTGTGGACCAAAGTGGTAATGCAATTACTTGGAGTCAGCTGTTGGAACGAAGCCAAGCTTTTGGAGCAGGGCTGTTGGATCTTGGATATCATGCGGGCGACTGTCTAGGGGTGCAGCTGCCCAACTGGTCAGAGTTCGCGATAACGGTATTGGGAAGTGCTTATATAGGTGTTCGTCCTGTATTCATCCATATACCGTATCGCTCCTACGAGATGAGCTACATATTGGAACTCACTGGAGCTAGGGGTCTGTTGCTCCCGTCCACCTATCGTAATATGGATCATCTCGGGCTGGGTATGGAGCTGCGTGAACGCCTTCCCTTGCTGAGCGACCTCTTTGTAGTTCGAGGGGAGCAGCAATTATCAGCAGGCAGGAACAGGATGTTCGACTTTGATGAGATAGTGCAGGCAGGGATGGGAGCAGAGCTGAACGTTGCCCCTCCTTTGTCCACTGACCTGTTCGTGCTCATGTTCACCTCCGGCACGACCAATAGGCCCAAAGGGGTCATGCATCTGCATGCCAATCTACTCACCGCGTGTCGCAACTATGTGGATGCGTATGGTCTTCTGCCTGAAGATCGTTGGCTCATTGTCACTCCCTTGACGCACCTCACAGCTTTCGGCATTGCTTTCCTAGGTGGATCGCTTGCAGGTGGATCAGCGGTCACCCTTCTGGAGGCCTGGGATGTAGATAAGGCCTTGGAGCTCATAGAACGTGATCGGATTACCCATTTTGTCGGTGCACCCCCCATGCTCATAGATATGGCCCGTAGTCCAGGCCTTAAGGAGCGTGACCTCTCGTCTCTGCGCTTCATGATGTATGCCGGTGCTCCCTGTCCGATAGAGATACTTAGAAAGCTTCATGATCAACTTGGATGCAAACTAGCAGTCTTCTATGGATGGACTGAAGGCCTTGCCCACACTTACTCAGGCTTGGATGATCCGTTGGAGATCACTAGTGTCACAATAGGTCGTACTGGAAAGGGTTGGGAGACGAAGGTAGTAGATGATGAGGGGAACGAAGTAAGAGAAGGGGAAAGGGGAGAGTTCTGGGGAAGAGGACCCAACCTATCTCCTGGGTATTATCGCCAACCTCAGTTCATGGCAGAGAGGTTCCATCCTGAAGGGTGGTTCATGTCGGGAGATGTCGTGACCAAGAACAAAGATGGAACCTTCACCTTCGTTGCTCGTAAAGATGACGAGATAAACAGGGGCGGGCAGAAGGTGGACCCTCGTGAGGTGGAGGAGCTGCTCTATGAGCTTCCCGAGGTGTCCAATGCTGTTGTTGTTGCTATGCCCGATGCACGTCTTGGGCAACGTGGATGCGTGTTCGTAGTCCCATCTCCAGGTGCCAATGTGACGCTCGAACTACTGAACAGCCACTTGGAGAAGCGAGGTTTGGCTAAGTACAAGTGGCCGGAACGTCTTGAGGTAGTCGACTCGTTGCCTATGACTCCCACGGGTAAGATCATGCGGTATGCCCTGCGAGACATAGTGAGCCAAGGGGATCTCTCTGGTTGAAGAGGAACCGCAACGATGATTGTGTAGAATCTCTTTGTGTTCAGGCGGGGTCGTCATGCTCATGTCGGCAGTCAGAGCTTACGCAATTTATTGATTCTGGTAGTAATTGCAGCAATAGTTGGATCAGCGATTGGTTCGCTGATACCACTGAAGGGAAGTGACATCTTAAACAAAGGTAAAGTTGTCACCTCTGCTAAGACTAGACAAACTCATGCGAGCAAAGCTTTACCAGCGAAATTCCTTGGGCCATACGGGGTTGAGGCCAGGTGGGTGATCCAGCAGAACAAGCTTCCTGGGACCACGAAGTGGAAGATACCACCGGCTGATGCAGGAGGCATCGCAGGTTATGCCAGCACCCAACAGGCTCGGTTGGGACAGCAGGTGACCCTCTATGTATCCACCAAGGCACCCAGCTTCCATGTGGATGCATTCCGTATGGGTTACTACCAGGGCAAGGGAGCGCGACTTATTTGGAGATCTAAACAGATAGCAGGGATTTCCCAGCCAGCATGCCCCGTTGTTCCAGGAATATTCATGGTGCAGTGCAACTGGTCGCCGTCTGTGAAGTTCACGATCAGCAAAGCTTGGGTTCAGGGACAGTACCTGCTCAAGCTAGTAGGTAGTGGCGGTCAGCAGAGCTATATCCCTCTGACTATCTGGGACCCGTCTAGCCATGCAGCTTATGTGATCATGGCAGCGGTCCTTACCTGGCAGGCCTTCAATCCATATGGGGGCTACGATCTGTATGGAGGAGGTCCGCCGGGACTTACGGGATACCCCCCACCTGATCGATCGCGGGTACTGTCTTTTGACCGACCGTATGCTTACGGGGATGGAGCTGCCTCCTTCCTAGGTAATGAATACCCCTTGATACGTTTTGCGGAAAAGCATGGGCTGGATGTGACTTATTGGACCAACATCACTCTGGCTACTCATGGCAACTTGTTGATGAACCATAAAGCCTTGCTCTCGCTCGGCCACGACGAAGAGTGGTCATTGCGCATGCGAGAATGGGCTACCAAGGCCAGGGATGCGGGGGTGAACCTCGTATTCTTTGGGGCTAGTCCAGTATTGAGGAAGGTGCGCCTTGAGCCTTCTCCGTTGGGAGCCAATATGGAGGAGGTGAACTACCGCGATCCGCAGGCCGATCCTCTCTACGGCAAGGACAATGCAGAGGTGACTCAGAACTGGTGGGGGCAGCCACCTGCCAATGACCCAGCAAGTACCTTGGTTGGAGCAAGCTATATAGGGTACAACAACTCCGTTGTAGCAAATATGGTGGTGGTCAACTCATCTTCCTTTATCTTCAGGGGTACTCACTTGCATGATGGCTCCGTTATTCCCTCCGTCCTCAAGTTCGACTTCGACGCTTACGATCCCTCACGTCCAAACCCACCGGGAGTTGAAATACTCACTCATTCTCCAGTAGTGATCAGTTTCGATGGTAAGAGCGCATACGCGGATACCACTTACTACACCTGGCCAAGTAGCAAAGCAGGTGTATTCGAATCTGGCACCAACTACTGGATAGCTGCTATGCAGTCTTGTCCACCAACAACGCAGAGCTGTCCTGCCCCTATCTTGAGAAGGATAACCGGTAACATCCTCCATGCATTCGGGCAAGGTCCCGCTGGAATCAAGCATCCCTCTGTATCCAACTGGCATCAGTTCTATTGAGGCCGACCATATGCCGGTTGCGGAGTGTTCCTCTTTCAACTCATTGGAGCTTCTGCTTGAGCTAATGACTGGACAGCTCGGTGTTGGCGAGCTCACATTCCAACCCAAGTAGTTAGAATTAAGTTTCAAGGATGCAATCGAGGGTTGATACAACAAATACCTTATTGGCAAGGAATGTTTATTGAGTAGGAATGGACATAGCACGAAGCTATCTTGATCATCTAACCGAGTACGATGTCGAGTTGCTAGTTGCACATGCGCCTGGCACCCTTTCGGCAGCAAAACTAAAGAGCGAGCCGGAGCAGCTATTCAAGCTGTTGGAAAGTCGAGAAGTAGTTCAAGCTGCATTTCGTCGTACGGATGACTTTGACCTTCGTAAGGGCCCAATGGCCGCAGATGCGTTTGCCGCCGCTTCGCCGTTTCTGATCTTTGCACTGGCCATCCAAGCTGTTGCCTCGGAACTGGCTACCAGCTCCTTCGTTTCCGAGTGGATAGGACCTAGGCAACGAGTACCTGTGTTCGATGCCCATGCATTGGCTGGTTTTCTCGCACCCTTGGAGAGGCGTTTTTATCTAGCCACCCTTCTGGACTCCTATACCCATGTCTACAGTGGAAGCGTGTGGGTTCACACAGGAGCTCGTTGGCGTCGGCGCCGATTCAGCGAGCTTGATCCGTTAACGCTGGCCAGCTTGCTCGAGTCGGTACCCGAAACCGAGCGAGCAGGCATCTATAGACGCTTAGGCGACCTGGCTCTCTTCCTCACTGGCGTCTTCCCTGATTACACGGCAACCAGGCTTCTCAAACGGATAGACAAAGAACGACTATACCGTATGACCAATCTGGTTCCTACCCAAGGATCGAGTCCTTCAAGCCTGCATGGTCAGTCCAACTCCAGCGAAGAGGGGATCGAGACTATTCAAGAAACCTCTGGCAACCTGGTTGCCCTTCTGGCTCGTCTAGGGAAGCGATGGTATGAGAAGGCAGTGGATACAGCACTTTTCTCTACCGATGCCATTAGCCTAGTTGCTGATATAGCACGACACTTCGAGCAAGCTCGCCGGGTACTCAATATCGTCACGGATCGATACTTGTTCGACTACCGTGCCCGTTGGCTACCCGAGCAATGATCCAAGCTAACACAGGCTAGGCCTTGTTCATATCAGCTAGCCTATCCAGTGGGCTTGTGCAGCCATGACGCAGTAGTACGCTACTTGCGAGAATGATGTTTGTGTACGATTACTACCGGGCATTCACTGTGCTGGGCGCATTGGGTACTGACCGATCCAAGGAGCAGCCCGGCAAAGCCTCCATGTCCGCGAGATCCCACCACCAGCAAGTCGACTGAGCGTGACAGATCGCACAGAACCTCTGCCGGGGAGCCTTCTACAATTAGTCGTTCTATGTGGGTTAGGGATGGCGATAGTGAGGTTGCTTTATCTATAGCGGTATCTAACTGCTTGTTTACCTGTTCCAAGATTTCGGCATCGGATACCACCACTATGGGCATCTCTCCGTAGTAGTAGTCGTAGGGGCTTTGCCATGCGGTTACCGCTTGAAGCTCCCATTGACGCACCTGAGCTTCTTCAATAGCCCATACAAGTGCTTCTATGGAACCTTCTGATCCATCTACGCCAACTACTATACGCTTTGACATTGATTACTCCTTGTGTAGACCGAGGTCGCGCGTGGTCGAGCACAACCAGCAGTAACAGCAAAAATGACTTGTTCTGCTCTAGCGTATCGCTTCAAGTTCTGCGCCAGCGCATCGCCAAGTGAATGCAGGATAAGCAGGAGAAAACCTAAAGCTTATGTTAGGTGCGAACAGACCGGGATGCATGGCTACAGTGGACGGGATGAGGCTTGCACCTCCACTTTATCTAGTTTCAGTGCCGTAGGGTCGTCATCAGCTTGAGGCAACAGCTGGCCTTGTGGTATTCATGCAACGTCTCTAGTCTCAGTGTTGCAGCCCAGTTATACGGAAGATCCAGTTCTTCATCGAGTCGCCTAGGAGTAGGAAGAGGACTCCCATGCCTATTCCAACGCCAAGTGCTCCTGATCCAATGGGAGTCATCAGCCATCCTCTCCAAGCCATGACTGATACCACGACCAAGTCCACTATGGAGCTGATTGCCAACCAGCCACTTGGTGCCGAACTCCAAAAGTGATGTCGTTCTCGTACGGAGTAAATAGTGGCTTGGGCGGAGGCCACCAGCCATATGAAAGTAAGCGTCTGCAACTGAGCTGTATGCAAACCTAAGCCATCGGCGCCAATGAACCACACGGCAAATGAGAGAGCGATAATAGGAATGGCTAGTCCAAGCGAGGCAAGGACCAAAGAGCGTACGGTCCATCTTTCAGGAAACTGAGGGGTACCTACTCGATCGGTCGCCAACGACATCGTGGCGAAGTTGTTGGCGAGTAGTAGAAGTACTACGAGTAGAGGGGTGGTAACGAACTTACCCATCGCCAAAAGGCCAACACTTAGAAAGATGGATACCTGGAGCGTCTTTATGATCTTGTTGAGCGTGTAAGTAAGCATTCTCTCGTGGATACGTCTACTGACCTCCACCCCGCTTACTACATTGTCCAAACCAGGAGTGGTGAGCACCAGGCTTGCTGCTGCTTTGGCCACGTCGGTTGCGCTGGCAACGGCTACTCCTACGTCTGCCTTGCGTAGGGCAGGTGCGTCATTAACTCCGTCCCCGGTCATGCCCACTACTAGATTTGCATGCTGCAACCTCTCAATGAGCAACAGTTTGTCCTCCGGTAGGACCTCTGCATATACATCGCAGCACTTATCGTCGTCGCCACTCTTTCTTCGGGGGTCACTGTCATTGAGGAAAGAGGAAGAATCCCTTGTACTGCTGGCTGGCTCTATGTCAAGAGGTCCATCGTGATTCCTGAGAGTGTCAGCCTTGCAGACCCTATCACCTATCCCAACGTCCTTGGCAATGGCTTGAGCTGTGGTCACTCCATCTCCGGTCACCATAACTACCCGAACCCCTAAATTCTTCAAATCACCTATCAATTTTGATGAGTCGGGTCGGGGCGGATCTGCAAGAGCTATCAATCCTAAAAAACCAATTGGTTTGCCCACTATGCCTCGAGCCACACCCAAGACGCGTGCTCCTGTACTGGCTAGCTTGGCTACGGAATCGTATATTTCTTCCTGGGGAACGGAGCTCAACTCAGCAATTACCTGAGGCGCCCCTTTCATCACATGCATCTCGCCGTCATCGCTAACAACCACGGCCTCTGAGCGTTTGATGGCTGGATCGAATGGCACGAATTGCTTGCGTTTGCCTGCAGAGGTTACGCTACGAGCAGATGCTGCTTCGAGAATGGCTAGGTCCAAAGGATCCTGAGTAGCCTCATCGGAAGCGGCTACCGCTGCTTCGAGCAAAGTGTTCTCATTGACGCCTTCCCAAGGAAGTATTCTCTCTACCACCAGGCGATTCTCTGTTATAGTGCCAGTCTTGTCCGTGCAGAGCACCTCCATGCTTGCTGCTTCTTCTATAGCTGCCAGACGGGTGACCAGTACTCCTTTGCTGGCTAGCTCTCTTGAACCAAGTGCACTGGCCAAGGTGAAGGTCGTAGGAAGAGCAACTGGTACTGCAGCTACTACGAGGATGACGGCAAACGGAAGCAACTGGTCCCAGGTGAGATGTCGAACGAGCCCATCTGCCAATACTGCTGCTACTAAGAATACATCCAATATGAGCAGAGCTCTGACGAAGCCGAAGATGAGTTGTTCCAGACGCCCAGGAGAGCGGGCTGTGCTAACTAGTTCAGCAGTATGACCGAAATAAGTAGAGGTACCCGTAGCGGTCACCTCGCCAGAAGCCTCCCCTCGGACTATGATTGATCCCGAGTAAGCGGGCTGGCCTTTGGTTGCAGTTACGGCTAGCGACTCACCGGTTAGAGCTGACTGATCGAGGCTTACAGTGCCTTCGTGCAGATCAATGTCGGCAGGGACGATGTCACCTTGACGGATGTGTACGAAGTCACCAACGACCAACTTGGCTGCATCCACCTCTTTCCAACAACCATCCCTTAGGACTCGTGCTTTCACGTTGAGTCGCTGTTTTAGGAGTTGAAGGGCTTCTTGGGCGTTGCCCTCTTCCCTGAAAGCAAGAATTGCATCTAGAGCTACCAAGATGGCAATAACGATAGCTTGGGCATAATTACCCAAGACCAGCTCTAACAGTATGGCAGCTTCAAGTAGCCACGGTACTGGTCCCCAGAGCTTCCCCAGGAACAGCTTTACCTTATTTACGTGCTCTTCTGGAATTGCATTGGGACCGTAACGTTCCAGTCTTGAACGGGCCTCTTCCTCGCTGAGTCCTCGTGGTTTCGAGTCGGTACCCACTGGGCTGGAAGTTGGCGTCTGTTCACTCATTGCACTCTTGGGTAGAGCAGAAGCGATCCTTGTTCCTAAAAGCTAATAGTATCAGCATATCTACTTATACACGATCTAGTCTGAGGGAGATGCTACTAGCTCCTTCGCTCATAGCCCTAGCAGCTATCCGGGCCATAGTGGAGATTATCTCCTCGTCCGGGCCATCCAAACTTGTCCCGAATGGACCGAACTCCACCTCCAGGCCGCTTTCTTCAGCAACTTGACGAGCAGCAATCACATAGGGGCCGGGTAGGGCATCCCGAAAAGGCTCTATGGTGAACTCAAGACGTAATGTCATCTCTTGGACCCTCCTTGTTTTCTCTGCTGCCAGTTCGAGTATCGTTCGTGCTGTTCAGGTAGTTGTAGATGGTGAAGCGACTCACTCCCATAGCGTCAGCCACCTCTTCCACTGCCTTGCGCAAGGTGAAGGCTCCGAGCTGATTGAGCTCTCTCACGACAGCTTGCTTGTCCTCTCTGGACAGCTCTCTCAAAGGGATACCACGTTCATGTTCGATCCGGGAGAGCAGTCGGGCAAGCACACCATGCAGGCCAGGCATGCGGAATCCACCTACTAGCTGACCTTCGAAGTTGAGTGGTATGTCTCCCTCTGCTATCTCACTAACCGCTACCACTTGAGCACCAATGGCGTCGGCTACTGGGCGGAGTGCTTGTAATAGTGGATGTTCCATTATGAACTAACAACTTAGACGCAAAAACATCTCTAGTGGGAGACACAGATGAAGACAACGGTATCTATGGTATTTGAGTTGTTTGAATATCGTTTGGCCGTTGGTGAGTTGGTGAGCCGAAGAGGATAGGCACGTTGAAAACCACTTGCGGTAAGGTTGTATCGTGAAATTGCTCAGTTTTGCCTATTCCTCTGAAGCCGGTGAGACATCACATACCTCTTCTTCGAGAGATGCGCTACTAACAGTAGCGAGGACAGGAATTCTCGTAGGGGATGAAGTATTGGATCTTACCTCCTTGGAGGAGCCTCTTCCCGGTGACATGATCGAACTTCTGGCCACGGGTGGCGAAGCCTTGTCAGCGGCTTTCCGTGAAGCTACTGACAAGGCGAGAAGAGCCAACCTTGCCGAGGTGCGAGTACTTGCACCCGTACCGCGACCCGGAAAGTTCTTGGGTATTGGGCTCAATTACGCTTCGCATGTAGCTGAGCAGAATATTGCAAGACCAGCGGATCAACTGTGGTTCAACAAACAGGTTACATGTGTCATAGGAGACAAGGAGGCGATCGAGATCCCCAGGGTGTCCTCGATGGTCGACTACGAGGGAGAGCTTGCCTTCGTAATTGGAACGAGATGTCGTCATGTTATGGCCGACGAGGCTCCCCGAGTAATTGCCGGATACACCATTGTAAATGACGTCAGCGTACGTGATTGGCAGTGGCGCACTCCGACTATGACCATGGGTAAGTCATTTGATACACACGGGCCGATGGGCCCATGGATAGTTACACCCGATGAACTTGGTGATCCCCATGATCTTTCCTTGCGGACTTGGGTGAACAACGACCTTCGTCAGGACGCCAATACTTCCGAGATGATATTCAACTGTTATGAGATGGTAGAGCATCTTTCCACAGCGTTTACTCTCGAGCCAGGTGACGTCATCACCACTGGAACTCCTGCTGGAGTAGGGATGGGCCGAAAACCCCCTGCCTACTTGGTTGCTGGCGACGAAGTCAAGATAGCTATCGAAGGCATTGGTACTTTGACCAATCCAGTTGTCCAAGAGAGGCCTTGGAACTAGTCTAAGAGAGGCCTTGGAACTACAAAGCCTCTCTTGGTTTGGATATACAGAGCCTCCAGTTTTCTTGTTCTTCCTTCAGCTCTTGTCCTTTGTGAAATCGTAGCGGCAGAAGGGGCAAGAAGGAGTATCTCGCCGTATTGCCTCCCCACAGTTGGGACAGGGGATCATTGGCGTAGCGTATGGTCCTTGGTCGTTTTCCAGAGGAATGGGAATTTGCTGCGGGTTGACATAGTAGGATCCCCCCCCCTTGGTACGGGTCCTGGCGACTCAAGGGCGATCCTTGAGTGCCTTGGTTGAAGTAAGGAGGAGGCATAGTCCTACCGAAAAAACCTCGACGACCGTAGTTCACTCCTGCAGGACGCGGACGTATAAGAAGAGAATGGATCAAGGCCACAATGAACAACATCCAACCATAGAACCACCACAATGCAAACGAACGACCTTTACGATTGGCGATCGTTGCAGGTATCAATCCTAAGAAAGCTGCGATCACCAGTGCTTCACCCATACTTATATTGTACAGCTATATATTGTCTCCCATCCATCGCCTTACCCAACGATCGTCCCATACCGCGTTTGGTCTACGGAACACTTGTAGGACAGGAACCTACATGTTCTTTATCCTCACTTTCTGTCCCAAAACTTGTTTCCATGACGCTTGCCAAATGGGAACCCAACTGTGTTCATCCGGCAAGAGCTTTGTTGATCTCCGTAGGATCTGATTCAGGCCAGAACAGTTGAAGAGTGCTGCGAATCTTGGCAGCGGTCTCAGCAGCTTCTTGATTCGGAACTGAACCTCGAACGATCCCTGCACCAGCAAGCATACGTACGACATGATCTTCGACCTCGGCACAACGAATGGCGATAGCCCACTCACCGTTACCAGCTTTGTCCATCCAGCCAACAGCACCACCGTAGTTGCCTCGTTCAAATGGCTCTAGCTCCTTTATCAGCGAGATAGCCTTGTCCTTCGGCACGCCACCCACAGCAGGGGTAGGATGCAGAAGGGAAACCAACTCTAGGACCGTAAGCTGTGCATACTGTTCAGCTAGGACACCTTTTATAGGGGTGGATAGATGCACAAGGGTCTGCAGGGAAAGCGCCTGAGGTACCGGTGGAACCATGATGGAAGAGCAAAGCGGGGAGATCGTACGTGTGACAGCATCCACCACGAAGCGGTGCTCTGCTAGGTCTTTTATAGAGTGTTCTAGTTCTTGCTGCTCATGAGGGACGGGTGAGTCATTGGTAGGCGAAGCTGGCAAGCCAGAATTACCAGAATTAGGAGACTTGCCCGCGATGCCATCGATATTGGCAGGAGATTTATCCCTCCACTGAGACAGCTCCCTCGTTCCGGCGAGAGGACATGAGCTGATGACTCGATCCATTTTGGAGATCAACAACTCAGGACTTGCTCCGATCAGTGATCCAAGGTGAAAGTAGGTAAGCGGTTCCACTTGGCTTTGGGCATATCGCAGCAGGGAGATTGGGTCATAGCTCGCCTCGGTCCTGAACAGTACCTCCCTGGCAAGCACAACCTTGTCTACCATCTTGCCGTCGATGGCCTCCAGTGCCACTTCGACCATCTTCTCGTAGTCGGCAGAGGATGTAGAGGATAGGTGTTCGAGACGCTCCTTCGAACTTGTAGCAGGAGAGGATGGGGAGTGCCACTCTGATGTCTCGCAACTTCCCTGGCAAGCTGATTGCAGGAGAAGGGAGGCTAGTTCATTGGCTGTTGTAGCTGGAGTGGAGGTGGTTCCTATGTGGGTTATCCACTCGCTTCCATCCCGTTCTCGGACATAGCTCAACTCGGGAACGATGAGTTGCATAGGTTGACTGGGGTCGAATGGAACAGCTCCTAGTAGCACTGCTCCAGTACCGGGTTGGTTATCTATTTGGTCACCATCGAATGAGCGGAAGAGTTCTATGCACCTCCGCAGGTCGGAGGTATCGTCAATACCGTTGCTTAGTTCAAATCTTGCTGCCACTCCTTTGGTGGCTATGGTCATTCCATCACGGGAGAAATAGCAGCCATCGTTGCCGGCGAGGATCAGTGGGTCCAGCTCTGTTCCAGGAGGAAGCTGTACTGTATGGGAATGAAAGTCTGTCATGACGAGGCCCTGGATGCAGTAATTACTTGGGCAATTCCTCCATGCAAATTGGTTATGGCTATATCGGTGAATCCAGCCTCTAAGAGCAACTCCTCCATCTTCCATGACGGAGGAAGGTATTCCACTGAACGAGGCAGGTACTTGTAAGCAGCCTTGTCGGAGAGCAATGATCCTATGAGGGGCACTATGCGGTTGAAGTATATGGTGTGACCAGCTTTCAGCAGTGGATTGGAAGGAATGCTCACTTCTAGCATGGATAGACGTCCCCTTGGCCTTATCACTCTAGCGAGCTCAGCAAAGACTCGCGATAGAGAGGCAAAGTTGCGCAAAGCAAAACCACTCGTAGCACCATCGCAGGAGCTGTTGGGCAAGGGGAGCTTCTCTACATTGGCTCTGATCAAATGGGGACATCCATGCGCAGAAGCAAGCATACCCGAAGAAAGATCTACTCCAATCGAGTTGTACCCCCTGGCGGTAAGGTAGCGACAAAGATCTCCTGTTCCGCAACCAACGTCAACTACTAGCGATCCAGTTGGAAGGAGAAGGTAGTCTATGGTTGACTTTCTCCATCCCAAGTCCAGTCCGAAGGTCATTATGCGGTTGATCAGGTCATATCTCGGAGCTATGAGGTCGAACATGGCCTCTACCATGGTGGATTTATCTTCTCCTTCAGGAAGGGGATCATCCTGGCCAGGTATGAGATGCTGCTTCTTGGCAAGACTAGAGGAAGATACAGGATGAAAGCGCGATCTGAGAGTGGCCATGAAGGTTACTTTAGGGGACCTTGGAGGAAGATGTGCCTACTTGCTCAATCTGCATCTCATCAAGGCAGTATTGCCCATAGTCATGAGGCCTTGGAGGCAGTATCATAGGGCATGCTGCACTCACGTTAGCTGTCATGGCCACTACTGGATGGCCTCCTGTGAACTACTCCTGGAGCTGCTTGGTCTCTAGGCATAACCACTATTTTGTCGATATTGACGTGCGGAGGTCTGGTAACTGACCACAGTATGCAGTCGGCAATGTCTTCAGCAGTGAGGGGGAGCATGCCTTCGTAGACTGCATCTGCTTTGACCCTGTCTCCACCGAAGCGAACCAAGGAGAACTCAGTTTGTACCATGCCAGGCGCAATGTCCGTCACTCGGATCGGCTTTCCCAGCAACTCCAGTCTCAAGGTAGCCGTCAAGGCGCGCTCTGCGTGTTTTGCAGCTACGTAACCACCTCCTCCTATATAAGGCATGAAAGAGGCGATGCTGGTCACCATTACGATGTGCCCATTGCCTGATGACTCCAGTTTAGGAAGGAGTGCTTTGGTCATGCGTACCGTTCCAAGGACGTTGGATTCGTACATGGTAAGCCATTTGCCTAGATCAGCTTCTTGGATACTTTCCATACCCAACGCACCTCCCGCATTGTTGACCAAGATGCTCACCTCGGGCACCTGGTTAACGAAGTCATCTACGGATCGCTGGTCGGTTACATCTAAGGCAAAGGCCTGTCCCCCAGTGGCTCTAGCTACTTTCTCCAGGCGGTCTACTCTACGTGCGCCTAGGATGACTTTGTATCCAGCATTTGCCAGAGCATGTGCGGTTGCTTCCCCAATGCCGCTAGATGCTCCGGTGATAACTGCAGTTTCAGTACTAAGCATGGTATCAGCGTATATGACATCCTCTCCACGACCGAAGCTGGAGGCTTGTAGGAGGTGCTCATCAGGATTTTATGGCACGTGTTCACTTGAACCATAACCGTTGGTAGTCACGACTGTGTGGGTGCAACAAGAGGGCGACTAGGGCAACGGAGAAAAGCAAGTTGAATATATTAGCGCCTATGCCAGTTTCAGGGGTGAGGGCAACAATGAGCATGAGGTATAGGATCGTCGCCACTACCCCTGTGATGTAGCCCCACCTGTGTTCATTGGCTATGCCAAAAGCAGAGACGCCTTCTGCCAGCGGCAGTATCAAGGTAATAAGCGATCCTCCGAAAGCCAGTCCTATCAAGGCAAATACGGCATTGAGATACTCGAGAACAATGGCGATTTGCAATGTTTGAGGTAATGATGAGTTGAACCACTTCTTCGATTCCACTAAACCATTTTGGCAGTTCAACTTCGGCCATGGTAGTCGGAACCGTCATTTGCATGATGAAGCTAGGCTTGGGGCATGATTGCCGAAGCTGTACACCGTGAACATCACCACCGTGACATCAAGGGCGGGGGGGCAAGGGCTGCTGTGTTCGGTGCAAGTGATGGCCTGGTGACCAATGTCTCCCTCATACTCGGACTTGCTGGAGCTCGTCCTATAGCTAGCGTTGTGCGCCTTGGAGGTCTAGCTGTTCTGATAGGTGGAGCCCTTTCCATGGCCATAGGGGAGTATGTATCCATGCGTGCGCAGACCGAACTCCTTCAACGAGAGTTGGAGATAGAGAGGCACGAGATAAAACATAGGCCTGATTATGAGCGCAGGGAGTTAGCGGATATCTATGAGCAACGGGGCATTGATCCAGAAGTAGCTCACTCATTGGCTACTGAGATGATGCGCGATCCTGAACTAGCCTTGGAAACCCATGCCCGTGAAGAGCTAGGCATTGATCCAACAGCTCTGGGATCCCCACTGCAAGCAGCTGTATCCTCGTTTGTCTCATTTGCCGGTGGGGCGGTCATCCCCCTAATCCCTTGGCTGATTACAACTGGCATAACGGCTGTCATTGCCTCGATCGTCGCTGCAGGATTTGCCTCCATTCTTGTCGGAATAGCTCTATCACGTTTTACAGACAGACCGTGGTGGAAGTCTGCCGGCAGGCAGCTCCTATTGTCTGCCATCGCTGCTGGAGCTACCTACTTCATTGGGAAAGCAGTGGGCATCTCTGGAGTTGGTTAAGATCTCCCTTCGGAATCTTTCTCTTCGCTTCCCTCCGGGACGAGGAAGCCGCGGTAGACCTTGGTCACGTGTTCGATCAGGAATCCGTTCTTTCTGTACAGCTCGAAAGCGGGTAGATTGGATCCATCGACATAAAGAATGACCTTACGCATACCTGAGCGTTGTAGCCAGGCGAGCCCTTCCTGCAGCAGTGCACGACCAAGCCCATGTCCTTGATAGGCGGGATCTACGGATAGCACATAGATCTCACCTACTGGGGGATCCACCTCTCTGTGTATCTTGGTCCAACAGGCACCTTGCAGACGATCGTCAGCTTCGTAGAGCAGGAACCCATGAGGGTCGAACCACTCTTCTGCTTCCCGCTGAAGCAGTTCAATCAAGGTCCAGTTGCTTTGCTCTGGATGCGAAGGGAATGCTCGATTGTTGAGTTCAAGCCAGAGCTTCTCGTCATGTCCAGGACGGAATGATCTTGTAGGCAAGGTAGTTGAGACTTCGGTGGCAAGCACCTTCCCCATCTGGTAGAGGTCACGGCTAGGTTCTAGATGGAACTGTCCAGCCAAGCCATCTTCGTTCGGGCCGGGATCTGTGATCCACAGCTGAACCTCGCCTCCTCCTTGCTCTATGATCTCCGTAGTAGCCTGTTCCAGCAGGATCCTCCCGGTCTCTTTTACCGTTTTAGCATGTGATGGGTGGACTACCAGAGCTATCTCCCATCTGGATCTTGACTTGCGCACATGTAGGTACCCATGAATCCCTTCAGGCGGAGAAGGATCCTCAGCTAGGAAGGAGAAGTAACCGCTTTGCGAATCGGCATTGAGAGTACTGTCTTGCAATTCGCGCCATTTTTCTTCTGCCAAGGGTAACTGTCCTTTCATCTCTGTGATCTCAGAGAGCATAGCCATGACTCCACTGACATCCTCTGGCATGAGACGTCTGATCCTTGGTAAGCGTTCTTCGTCCACTTGAACATCCTAGGAGAATCTCTTAGGAGCTGTCTGGGATGATCGCGTGCGGAGCGGTAATGGAATGGTTTGACGAGGTATATTTCGCAGAGAAGAGGGGGCCTCCAGCAACCCTGAGGCATTGATGGAGCTATTTTCGTGTTTAGCTCAGGATAAGTGTTCAGTTCAGGAGAGATTTTGGCCTGGATAGAAGGAGAACAAGGTTGGTGCCGGCTATGCTCAAGTAGATGGATGATCAAGGTCGCAAGGGTGTAGCAACTACTTTGTCCGGTGCCGAGCTAGCCAAGGAAGTTGCCAGAAGACTTGCCGTAGAGTATCCAGGGGATGAACGCCAACTGTGTGCTTTGAAGCACAAGAACGCCTACGAACTGCTAGTTGCCACTATTCTCTCAGCTCAATGTACAGACGAGCGAGTCAATCAAGTTACCCCCATGGTTTTCGAGGAATACCCGGATCCAGCTAGCCTTGCCGAAGCCAATCCCGAACATTTGGAGGAGCTGATACGGCCCACTGGCTTTTACCATGCCAAAGCTGCAAATTTGATCGGTATGGCCTCCACCGTGGTGGAGCGTTTTGCTGGAAACATTCCTTCCCGTATGGACGATCTGGTTACCTTACCGGGAGTGGGTCGCAAAACGGCCAATGTTGTTCTGGGTGTCGTCTTTGGCCAGCCTGGCCTACCTGTGGACACCCATGTGGCCAGAGTAAGCCAGAGGATAGGATTGACTACCGAGAAGAATCCGGACAAGATTGAATCCGACCTCGTAGCAGTTCTCCCGCCCGAAGAATTAGCGAGCTTCAGTCTACGACTGATACTTCATGGCAGGAATGTCTGCAAAGCGAGAAAGCCCTTGTGCGAGAGGTGCGTACTCTCCGATATTTGCTCATACGTTCGTCGCTCCACTTCTCTGTGATAGTACGCCACTCTCGTTGTGTCCGCTTCTTTTATTGTTTGTTCACATGTTCGCAAGGAATCGGCAATCCTCAAGAGTACCTCGATTTCCCTGGCGGCTTCCGCTTTCAGGGAGACCACCTGTACTCAGTGCCAACACTTATCCTAGTAACGGTTACGCAACGATGCTGGCCAGACTACTCAGAGAGACCACCTGTACTCAGTGCCAACACTTACGGTCAGCATGTTAGCACTCATCCAGGACGGTATTTAAACGTTGGTGACCGGTTATAATAAATAGTGCGGAACCGGTTCCCGCCACCTGGTTCCGAGGAGAGCGGTCCTGGGATCCGCCGCCCGGACCGTCCACAGATGGCGCCCTTTTCTGGGCGCCATCTGTGTTCTTGAGCTGTTTCACTACTACATTCAAGATACTCTCTCCCTTTGGTATGGTCTGAGCTTAAGTGATGATCGTGGGATCCGTTTCAGTCGTTCACGCTTCTTGCCTGAAAGGCGTATCTGGATTTATATGCACCACGTTGGTGTTTGAAAGTCTGTAGCATACGGCCATGCCTGCTCTTCTTGGAATCAACTGTTTCAGTCATGATACAGCTGCATGTATCTTGGTAGATGGTGAACTCATTGCTCTAGCAGAAGAGGAACGTTTCAACCGCGATCGGCACACTAAGGCCTTTCCTGACTCCGCAATTGCCTTTTGTCTGCGCAAGGCGGGACTCACCATAGGTGAGATAGACGTAGTTGCAGTAGCCCAAAGGCCAGGCAGGGACCTGCTCTTGGGGGCAGTAGATGCACTCAGGCGAGGAGCGCCTAAACGATTAGCTGCCCAAACATACATTGATGCTAGACTATATGCCAAAGAGATTGCTTTTAGAAAGCGTTACGGTTTTCGAGGACATCTTGTACGAGTAGGGCATCATGAGGCTCATGCAGCCAATGCCTTTTTTTCTAGTCCGTTCGACTCAGCAGCTGTATTGACGGTAGATCGAGGTGGAGACTTTCTCTCTACCTCCATGGCGGTCGGCGAAGGATCCCATATAAGATTCATCGATCAAGTGGCCAACCCACACTCAATCGGGGAAGTCTACTCAGCCATAACCTGGTATCTGGGGTTTTTGCCCAATGCTGACGAAGGAAAGGTTATGGGTCTGGCACCTTATGGAGAGGACGGCTTGGTCAATGCTATCTCCGAAATGCTATATCCGACGAGGGCAGGACGGTTCAAGGTTAACCTCTCTTGGTTCGGCTACCAAAGGGAGGGATCCCCGGTATCAGCCAAGTTCTACAACGTTTACGGACCCAAGAGAGTGCCCGAGACCGGGATAACCTCACGAGACAAAGACCTCGCTTATGCAGTCCAGGCTGTCACCGAGAATGCTTGCATCTACATAGCCAACAGCTTGAGGCAGTTAACCGGCCAAGCCAATCTTTGTCTTTCTGGTGGAGTAGCGCTCAATTCGGTGATGAATGCCAAATTGCTCGAACACTGTGGTTTCGAGAACATATTCATACCACCTACCGCCTCTGATGCCGGCAATGCCTTAGGAGCAGCCCTTTGGGCCTGGCATCACCTCATGGGCAATGATCGCGGCTGGGAGATGCGCCATGCCTTTTACGGTGAGGAGTACGCAGACGAAGATATAGCAGTCGTACTCAAAAGAAGTGGGGTACCGTTTAGAGAGGCAGTTGATCCCGCTGCTGAAGCTGCGGAATTGTTGACCAGGGGTAAGGTGGTGGGGTGGTTCCAGGGCAGAGCAGAAGTAGGTCCTAGAGCCCTTGGGGCACGCTCCATTCTTGCTGATCCACGTCGCTCCGAGATGCGTGACATAGTCAATGCTAGGGTAAAACGACGTGAATGGTTTCGTCCGTTCGCACCAAGCATTCTAGCTGAGCATGGCCATGAGTACTTCGAAAGGTACTATCCAACTCCTTTCATGACGATGGTGCTGCCAATCAAGTCGGATAAGAAAGAGGTTATTCCAGCGGTGTGCCATGTGGATGGCACGGGTAGGCTGCAAACGGTAACGAAAGATGACAATCCTCTGTTTCATCAGTTGATTAGGGAGTTTGCTCACAAGACGGGTGTTCCGGTTGTACTGAACACAAGCTTCAATGTACGAGGGGAGCCAATCGTTCATAGGCCAGAAGAGGCCATCGCTGACTTCCTCAACTCAGACATGGATGCAGTTGTTCTAGGAAGATATATTGTTGAGAAGTAGCGTATGATACATATGTTCATAAGCCTTAAGAGCTGATAACATAGGAGTCACCATGGATATGTTGGACCAATGCTGAAAACACTGGATCTCAGGGGTATACAGGATGCGACCGAGCTGGTAAGGAGATTGCCGCGTCCTCATTCAACAGACAATGATGTTCTCGTGTTGGTAAGAGAGGTAGTAGAGGGGGTGCGTAGGGGGGGTGACAGTGCAGTGCGTGGCTACACTTTGCAGTTCGATGGAGTTGACCTGCCCGTTACCCGAGTTGATCCTCCCGAGATAAAAGCTGCCAAGAATAGTATTGCGCCAGAACTGTATTCCAGCTTACAGCGAGCATATGATCGTATTCTCGCTTACCACAGCTATGAACCTCCGTCCCTACCAGCGTTCCGCAGCGATGGCCTAGAGGTTGCCGAGCTAGTCAGACCGGTAGACAGGGCTGGAATATATGCTCCTGGTGGCCGAGCGGCTTATCCATCTACGGTGCTCATGTGTGCTGCACCTGCCCGTGTGGCTGGGGTTCCTGAACTGGTTCTGTGCGTACCACCCAAGAAGGACGGTACGGTTCCTCAGGTTGTTCTGGCTGCTGCTGAAATTGCCGGTATAGAAGAGGTGTACAAGATAGGTGGAGCCCAAGCCATTGCAGCTATGGCTCTAGGCACAGAGAGCTTGGGGAAAGTGGATGTCATCGTAGGCCCAGGGAACAAATATGTAGCAGAGGCCAAGAGAGTGGTCTCTCAATGGGTGGGAATTCCATCTTCGTTCGCTGGCCCATCCGAGGTAGTAGTTGTGGCAGATGGGACTGTTGACCTGGAAGCAGTGGCGCTAGATGTCGTAGTGCAGGCAGAGCATGGTCCCGATGGCCTTGCCTGGCTGATCACATGGGTGGATGGAGTGGCCGATGAGGTTTCTTCATTCGTGGGCAGGACGGTAGCATCTTCACCACGAGGAGAGGAAATACGTACTACTCTCGATACTGGAGGATATGCTGTGGTGGTGGATGGGCCAACAGAGGCAATGGCAGTAGCAAATGCTGTGGCACCAGAGCACCTGGAGCTATGTGTCGAGAACCCGGAGTCATTGCTGAGCATGGTGCAAAATGCTGGTGCTGTGTTCCTTGGAGCCTATGCGCCAGCCAGTCTTGGAGATTACGCTGCAGGTCCCAATCATGTTCTACCCACTAACGGATCAGCTCGTTTTGCCAGTGCCTTGAGGCCAGACGATTTCCGAAAGCATATCCATGTGGTCTCGGCTGACCGCAACGGTCTGTGCAACCTTGCCAATGTAGTGATCACGATCGCAGAGGCCGAAGGGCTTCCTGCTCATGCTGAAGCTGTGCGGTTGCGGTGCATGAAGTAGAGGAGTTGCCTATGGAGGAGGCAGGTGAGAGCTTCCCCTTGCCGAGGGATGTGGTAGTCGACTCGAGGACGAAAGCAGACAAGATCAGGAAGTTGCTTCGCAGCGACCTGGTGGGGATGAGGCCTTACAGCTCTCCTCAGTTGGTGGCCAAGGTACGGTTGAACGCCAACGAATCACCGTTTGCGCCATCGACTGAATGGCTAAGAGCCTTCCTGGAAGCGGTTGAGCTCATTAAGTTCAATCGCTACCCCGACCGTGCTGCACAAGAGCTGCGCATCGGCCTTGCTAGGTTGCACAAGGTGCTTCCTGAACAGGTGTTTTGCGCCAATGGTTCAAATGAGGTCATCCAGTCATTGCTGCTAGCTTATGGAGGCCCAGGTCGCCAGGTGGCAGTTTTCGAGCCTACTTATACCATGTATCAACGGATTGCCAAGGTAACCTTTACCGAGGTTGTGAAGGGAGTCCGTGGAGACGACCTTCGTCTTAATCCATCTGTGGTAGACGAGCTGTTCAACAAGTTCTCTCCATCTGTAGTTCTTCTGTGTTCACCCAATAATCCTACGGGAGTTCCCGAGAATGAGGAGACCGTGGCTTACTTGTTGCAGAAGGCGCCGGGTCTTGTGGTAGTAGATGAGGCTTATGGTCAGTTCAATAAGTGGTCAGCGCTTTGCCTGTTCGGGAATCACCCCAACTCAGAGCAGCTGGCGGTAGTGAGAACCTTCTCCAAAACTTGGGCAATGGCTGCTAACCGCCTTGGTTACTTGATTGGCAGTGAAGAACTGGTAGCCTCCTTGGAACTGGTTACCCTTCCGTACCACCTGGATGCCGTGAAACAAATCGCAGGAGCACTAGCTCTAGAGTTTCGACAAGAGATGGAGTCAGTGGTGGAAACCATCATAGACGAGAGGGAGCGTGTCCAACGTCGACTAGCTGAGCTACCAGTGGAGTACTGGCCTTCTAGCGCGAATTTCATTTTATTTCGGCCTCTTGAGCACGACTCCGGTACAGTGTGGCAAAGGCTGCTCGACCGTTCCGTGTTGATTCGCGACTGTTCGAATTGGCCTGGGGCTACAGGATGTCTACGAGTTACCGTAGGTACGAGAGAAGAAAATGACGCCTTTCTACAGGCCTTGGCAGACTCGCTCTGAACAAAGGCTCATGGATGCATCACGTACAACTATCGAGAGAGGTCTCTTGTCTTCATTGGCTCTCACAGGAGGTGGGCAAAATAGATGAGCAGGACGGCTAGTCTGTCTCGTGTTACCACCGAGACCGCAGTCCAGGTCGACGTGGAACTGGACGGTTCTGGTGAGCACAGAGTCTCTACAGGGCTGCCCTTTTTCAATCATATGCTAGCTCAGCTCGCCAGGCATTCAGGGTTCGACTTGGAGGTCAAGGCCAAGGGTGACTTGGAGGTTGATGCTCATCACTTGGTTGAAGATGTCGGCTTGACCATGGGTAAGGCCGTAGATGAAGCTCTTGGCGATCGTCACTCTGTATCTAGATTTGCTTCAGTTGCTGTTCCGCTGGATGAGTCCCTGGTCGAGGTAGCCTTGGACCTCTCCGGTAGACCGATGCTCGTATGGCGTGGTGAACTGCCCACTGCGGGAGGAGGCCTTGGGATCCCTCCTTTCGATCCTCAGCTTGCCGAAGAGTTCTGGAGAGCATTCTCTACTACCGCAAGGATTACCCTGCATGTGCGGTTAGCGTATGGACGAAATGCACACCATTTGGTAGAGGCTTCGTTCAAGGCAGTGGCTCATGCACTCGGAAGCGCCTCTCGTATGACTGGATCAAGTATTCCATCCACCAAAGGCATGCTATGAATACAGAGGTCTTTCATGAAGATTCCAGCTTGAAACCACCTCGACACATTGATCGACGTGGCGTGAGTACAAGGATCCTTCAAGAACTAGATGAACAGGAAATATCGAACATTGTTGTGAGGCGTGCTTGCTGTGATAGCAGTCGTTGATTATGGAATTGGCAATTTGCGATCTGCTGAAAAAGCTTTGCAGAGGACTGGTGCAAAAGCCGAGCTAGTCGACGACCCCGAGAAAGTGGCTGATGCTGTTGGCGTAGTACTCCCTGGTGTTGGGGATTTTGGTAGATGCATCAGTGCATTGAGGTCTACGGGCATGGACGAAGCAGTTAGATCAATAATTGCCCAGGGGCGTCCGTTCTTGGGTATATGCGTAGGCTTGCAGATGCTCTACGAAGGATCCGAGGAGGATCCTTCGGTTCCAGGACTCGGCATCTTGGATGGAGTAGTGAGGAAACTTCCTTCTTCGGTGAAGATACCGCAAATGCAATGGAATACATTGAAGAAGACACTTGCCAGGGACAGCATACTGTTCGAAGGACTGGCCGAGGATACGGATATTTGGGTGTATTTCGTGCATTCATACGCTCCGGAGGTAACCACTTCCACCACGGCTGTGTGTGAGTACGGCAGGATAATGACTGCCGCCGCGGAGAGAGGCTCGGTGTATGGGACTCAGTTCCATCCGGAGAAGTCTGGCGGAGTAGGCCTTGCTATCCTCTCTAACTTCGTGCGGAGGTGTGGTGAATGACTCTGGAGCTCTATCCGGCAGTCGACATCTTGGACGGCAGGTTCGTGCGGTTGCTCCAAGGCGAATTCGGCAAGGTAACCCAGTACGGCGACCCTCTTGAAGTTGCAGAACGGTTCTTCGAACAAGGAGCGCGATGGTTGCACGTGGTTGACCTGAATGCAGCTAAGGATGGGTCGACGAAGAACCGCTTCATCGTGGAACAATTAGTGCGCCATCTCGACATGAACATACAGGTGGGGGGTGGCATACGTGATGTAGCAACAGTCGAGCTACTTCTATCCAAGGGAGCTAGCAGAGTAGTACTCGGCACGTTGGCCGCAAGTGATCCAGAGCTGGTGAAGTCGTTGGCCGAGCGCTATAGAGGCAGGATAGCTATTGCCTTGGACTACAGGTACCAAGTATCCGACGAGGAAGGTTCTTCTCGAGAGGGAAGGACACGTGAGGTAGCTGTAAATGGGTGGACCTCTGGGTCACAGAGAGATCTTACGGAGCTGCTGATGGAGTACTCCGACAGTGATATTGCTGCGGTTGTGCTCACTGACATATCACGAGATGGAAGTTTGAGCGGTCCTGACCTGGCAGGGTTGGTCGAGGTGCTTTCCCTCACCGATCTGCCCATCATTGCTTCTGGTGGGGTGCGCGGCTTGGAAGATCTCCAAGCCTTGCATGAGTTGAAGGGTGGGGGTAGAAGGCTAGCTGGAGTGATAGTTGGCCGAGCTTTGGCAGCAGGAGAATTGCAGATAGAGGAGGCATTAGCTGTTTGCGCGCGGTAAGGGTTATCCCTTGTCTCGATGTCGATGCAGGTAGGGTAGTCAAAGGGGTCAACTTCAAAGGCTTGAGGGATGCCGGCGATCCTGTCGAGCTGGCTGCCCGCTACGATAAAGAGGGAGCCGATGAAGTGGTCTTCTTGGATATCACGGCTTCTTCATCTGAAAGAAGAACTATGGTGGAGGTGGTCAAAGAAGCAGCAGAGCACGTGTTCATACCTTTGACGGTGGGTGGGGGTGTGCGGACCTTGGAAGATGCTCGGCAATTACTCCGCGCTGGAGCAGACAAGGTGGCCGTCAATACAGCAGCTTTGTCCAACCCAGATCTGATTAGCTTGATCGCTGATGAGTTTGGGGTGCAGTGTGTTGTAGTAGCCATTGATGCCCGCAGGACAGGCAGCGGTTTCGAAGTTTATACTCATGGAGGTAGGCGATCTACGGGTATCGATGCTATCTGGTGGGCGCGTCGTGCCGAGGAACTAGGGGCTGGCGAAATTCTTCTCACCTCGATGGATAGGGATGGTACTAGAGAAGGATTTGATCTGGAGCTCACCAAAGCGGTGACCGAGATTTGTCGTATCCCAGTAATTGCCAGCGGAGGAGTGGGCAATCTGCAGCACTTGGTAGATGGAGCAGTGACAGGAGGAGCAGATGGAGTTCTTGCTGCTTCTATCTTTCATTATGGCGAGCATACTGTAGCTGAGGCGAAGCGCTACATGCTCGAGCATGGGGTGGTGGTGAGGCCACCGCTTTGACTCTTTGACCAAGGATTCACACGGCTAGTCCCAATATCTTGATTCTGTATTTCAAGGAGATCTGTATATCTGCAATGATAGTAAGGTGACAGATAATCCTGCAGAGGATGACACCCAGTTAGGTTTGGAGCCACTGCTTCCTGACCGAGAAAGAAAATCGAAAACAATTGGCAAGCATGCCATTACCATGCTTGCCGATAGAGTGCTAGTGCAAATCCCGCCAGCCGAAGGGGAGAGGAGATCTCGTTCTGGAATATTGATACCTGCGACTGCACAAGTAGCTCGTCGTTTGACATGGGCCAATGTGGTAGCAGTAGGTCCTTATGTGAGAGCGATCAAAGAAGGAGACAAGGTGCTGTTCAATCCTGAAGATCGCTTCGAGGTTGAGGTACAAGGAGAGGAGTACATCATACTGAGGGAGCGGGATATCCATGCGGTTGCTTCGGAACGCATAGATGGAGGTACAGGGCTGTATTTGTGAAGCAGCTAAGAGATGGACAGTTGAAGCCTTGGTTCGTACAGATCCCGTGATCGACGATCTGTACCGGCGAAGCGACCAAAGAGAGGGCCGCTTGGGAGCAAGGCCTTCCTAACCGATCTCTGATGAAACATATTGAAGGCCTATTGAAGTGCATACGGTAGGTGCTTGAGTGAGTAGCTGGAGTTCTCTGTTTTGAGAAAGGACATTTCGTTGTGTTCATGATGGTGAAGCATGATACCTGGAGATGTTGGTTCAATGGATAATGCCCCTGGCTTTCCCGGTACGCCATGGCTTGCTTCGAATGGCTCGAGCTATTCGCACGAGTATGCAGCCACTCCTGTGCCCTACGATGAAGAGGATCTTGCCAAGGTTGCCTACAACTCCGATGGACTTGTCCCTGCCATCGTGCAGGAAGTGACCACCGGAGAGGTGCTCATGCTGGCCTGGATGGATGAAACCGCACTGAAAAGAACACTGGAAAGTGGAAGGACTTGGTTCTGGAGTCGTAGCAGACAGGAGTACTGGTGCAAGGGGGAGACCTCTGGGGATCGGCAGTGGGTGAGAGAGGTCAGCTATGACTGCGACGGTGACGCTCTTTTGATTCTGGTGGTCCAGGAGGGGAAAGGGGCATGTCATACTGGAGAGAGGACCTGCTTCTATCGGAGTTTTAGGCTTGTTGGTGCCAGCCAGAGAGGCCGGTCGGACGGGCAGCTGTCGATGCAAACAGCAAGTACGTCAGAGGAGCCAAGCAATGCCCCTTCCGAGTAGGGAGGAGTTTCGATCCTTAGCCCATCGGTACTCAGTGGTGCCCGTATGGCAGGAATGGGTAGCCGACACCTTGACTCCGGTTGCAGCATATCTGATTGCAGTGGGTGATTCGCCAGGATTCCTTTTCGAGTCAGTAGAGGGTGGAGAGCGGTGGGGAAGGTTCTCCTTTGTGGGACGTGAGCCCACAGCTGTCTACTCGAGCCATGGTCGGACGGTTGAGGTGGAAGCAGATGGAAAGAAAACTGCTTGCGGTACGGACGGAATACTGTCCGTATTGAGCGAGTTACTAGAAAACTATCGCACGCCTGACGTTGGCGAGCTGCCGCCATTGCACTCTGGGCTTGTTGGGTATCTTGGATATGATGTAGTGCGAGAGATCGAGAAGCTTCCCAATCCTCCCCCTGACGATCTCGGGTTCCCTGATGCTTTGCTCTACATGATAGGGGACCTTGCCGTATTCGATCACCTACGTCAAAGCGTTACGGTTCTGCATGATGTGCTGGTGCCGAAGGAAGCTGACGACAAGACCATCGATGATCTCTACGAAGCTGCTGTCGATAGCGTTGACCGGATGACCAAGGACATCTTTGGAGGGGTTCCTCGGCAAGAGCCATCCGTGCCGTCTCGTTCTGGAAGCCCGCTATTGGATGTAAGAAGAACTCTATCGACCAATGAGTATGCTCAGGCGGTAAAGGTGGCAAAGGAGTACATCCAAGATGGGGAGATATTCCAGGTGGTCCTTTCGCAACGATTCGATCTGGATCTAGGAGCAGACCCCTTCGATCTCTATCGTGTACTGCGTCAACTGAATCCAAGTCCTTATATGTACTTCATGCGTCACAGTGAGATATGCCTGGTAGGTTCCTCGCCCGAGCCCATGGTTCGTTTGAGGAACGGCAAGGTTATTTCACGTCCTATAGCTGGGACGCGAAGACGTGGAGCCACAGAGCTGGAGGACAAAAAGTTGGAGGCTGAGCTGCGAGAACACCCCAAGGAAATTGCAGAGCATGTCATGTTAGTAGATCTGGCTCGTAATGATGTAGGACGAGTGGTCGAATACGGAACCGAGACGGTCGATGAGCTCATGACCTTGGAACGGTATAGCCATGTGATGCATTTGACCTCTCAGGTGTCAGGAGAGCTTGCTGTCGGGAAGGGTCCAATCGACGTTCTTCGAGCCACGCTTCCCGCTGGGACTGTCTCTGGCGCACCAAAGGTTCGAGCGATGGAGATCATCGACGAACTGGAGCATACCAAGAGAGGACCGTATGCAGGAGTGGTTGGATATCTCGATTTTTCCGGTAACATCGATACTGCTATTGCTATCCGAACCATGTTCGTAAAGCCGGATGGGAGTGCCAGTGTTCAAGCTGGTGCAGGGATTGTTGCAGACAGTGACGAGGAAGCCGAAGATCTGGAGTGCGCCAACAAGGCGGCAGCTCTTCTGTCTGCCGTTCCGCTTGCCAGGGCTATGACTGCACAAAGAGAGCATGGCAGGAGCTCTATCATGGATCTAAATGCTTATAGTTCAGATGCCTCTAGTTCATCGGCTCACTCTACGAAGGCTCGCTCTACGAAGGCTCGCTCTACGAAGTAGCCATGTCCTCTTACCTTGACGAGATAGTTGCTTCAGCTCGCCGGAGAGCCTCTCGGGACCATCGCGACTTGGACGAACTCCTCTCGGCCGCTCTTTCGCTTCCCAAGGCACGCTCTTTCCAAGGAGCACTCCAAGCATCGAATGGACTAGCTGTCGTAGCTGAGATCAAAAGGAGATCCCCATCTAAAGGAGATATGGCTGCAGGGATTGATGTAGCCCGAGTTGCCAAGGACTATGCAGCGGGAGGGGCTGCTTGCCTGTCGGTTTTGACCAATGAAGAGTTCTTTGGTGGATCCAGAGAGGATCTCGTTGTGGCCAGAGGTGTTGTTGACATTCCTGTGCTTCGCAAAGACTTTACAGTTTCTCCATTTGACATCTGCGATGCACGATTGATGGGGGCTGATGCGGTATTACTGATAGTAGCAGCACTTGGCTACGAAGATCTGGTCGAATACATAAAGCTGGTCGAGATGTTGGGGATGGATGCCTTGGTGGAGGTGCATGATGAACTCGAGTTGGATAAGGCGCTTTCAGCTGGAGCTAGAGTAGTCGGCGTCAATCGCAGGGACTTGCACAGTTTCGATGTTCACCCAGACAGGGCGGTAAAGTTGGCCAAGCGAATTCCTCCAGATATAACATCTGTAGCAGAGTCTGGCATATCCACCAGAGAAGATGCTCAGCAATTATTCGAGGCTGGCTTCAATGCAGTTCTAGTTGGAGAGCTCTTGATGCGCTCAGTGGATAGAACTACAGCTGTAAAGTCCTTGAGCAGTATAGGCGCCCAGAGATGATCGTCAAGATATGCGGTATAACCAACGAGGCTGATGCACTTTTGTCTGTAGCCTTGGGCGCAGATGCCGTGGGTTTCGTATTTGCACCCTCCCCTCGCCAAGTCTCCAAGGCAGTAGTGGGGGAGATAGTTCATCGTTTACCCCCTGAGGTCTTGACCGTAGGAGTCTTCAGGAACGAATCGCCTAAAAGAGTGGTGGAGATCGTCAATAGTCTAGGTTTGCGGGCTGCTCAACTCCATGGAGAGGAGAGCGTAACCGATAGCCTTTGGGTAGCAGAGAGAATCCCACTGCTCATAAAGGCGTTTCCTGCTGGTCATCCAATGGTGAGTCGATTTGAAGAGTATGGGGCTCGTTGGGTATTGGTAGATAGCGCGTCTCCCGGATCTGGTAGGGTATTCGATTGGAGTCTGGCCGAAGGAGTGACAGATCATTCCAAGCTGTTGGTTTCAGGAGGTCTCAACTACTCCAATGTTGGAGGCATTATCGAGCTACTCCATCCACTGGGTGTTGACGTGTCCAGCAGTGTAGAGGCTGAGCCAGGTAGAAAGGATCCTATGAGGTTGCGTGCATTCATCAATGCAGCACGTACAGCACAAGCCGCAGTAGAAAGCAGTAACAAAGACGAGTCGACAGATAGTACAGATGGTGCGGAGCTATACGATTGGCAGGATGAAGAGCTGTGAGCCTTCTTCATGAGTGGATCATGAGCGAATCATGACTACTTTCATGGGTGATCCAGGTCCACGGGGGCGCTTTGGTGACTTTGGTGGCAGGTTTGTACCTGAGTCCTTGGTTCCAGCCTGTGACGAGCTGGAGATAGCGTTCAGAGAAGCTTGGTTGGATCCTGGATTTCATCAAGAGTTCGAGGGGATTCTTCATAGTTATGGAGGTCGTCCAACACCAGTAACCGAGGCGTCGCGTCTATCTGAGCAGCTTGGCGTGCGCGTACTGCTCAAGAGAGAAGACCTTGCTCATACTGGCTCCCACAAGATCAACAATGTCATTGGTCAAGCACTGTTAGCTCGTCGCATGGGAAAAATGAGGTTAGTGGCAGAGACGGGAGCGGGTCAGCATGGAGTAGCTACTGCAACCGCTGCAGCTTTATTCGGCATGGACTGTGTAGTGTACATGGGAGAGGTGGATGTCGCTAGGCAAGAGCTCAATGTCTTTCGAATGCGCTTGCTCGGAGCCGAGGTCAGGCCAGTCCACTCAGGTAGTAGAACGTTGAAGGATGCAGTCAACGAAGCACTTCGTGACTGGGTAGCTACTGTAGAGCACAGCCACTACTGCATAGGATCGGTGATGGGACCTCACCCTTATCCTTGGATGGTCAGGGAGTTCCAGCGTATTGTGGGAGATGAAGCCAGAGAACAGTGTAGAGAGGTATTGAACGGTTCCGATCCCGACTATGTAGTTGCCTGTGTTGGAGGGGGATCCAATGCTGCAGGTACGTTTGCAGGTTTTGTGGATACACAAGCTCAGTTGATAGGTGTGGAAGCCGCTGGCGGTGCTGCTATTACCTCAGGGGTTCCTGGAGTTGTTCATGGAATGTTATCCTATATATTACAAGATGAATTTGGGCAGATCACCGAGGCTCAGTCGATATCCGCTGGCTTGGACTATCCGGGCATAGGACCAGAGCATGCTTATTTGGCTGCGTCCGGACGAGCTCAATACGGCACAGCCAATGATGAGGAGGTATTGAAGGCCTTTCAGTTGCTTTCACGAACTGAAGGTATTATTCCTGCTCTCGAGCCTTCCCATGCTCTTGCTTATCTTGTTCGAGAGGTAGGGGTGAGCATTCCTTTGGGATCCACCGTTTTGGTCACCTTGTCCGGCAGGGGAGACAAGGATATTCCTACTGTAATAGGGTTGCTCAAATGAGCTTGACCGGGTGGTTCCAGCCTTTTCACCTACTACATCACGTATGCGCTTCCCCGAGGTTGCTCAAGTGAGTTTGACCGAGCGGTTCCAGCAGCTGAAGACGCAGGGGAAAAAGATACTGCTTCCTTACATAACCGGTGGCATCTCTCCAGATTGGATAGAGGTATTGAGATCTATGGCTGCTTACGGGGCAGATGGAATAGAAGTAGGCATTCCTTTCTCGGATCCCATGATGGATGGCCCCGTTATCCAAGAAGCGTCCTCCTTGGCACTCGGGAGGAGCGTAACCCCATATAGCTTGATATCTGAGATAGCAAGGGCGGAAGTAGATATACCGCTTGTTGCTATGACCTACTACAACTTAGTGTTCAGGGGAGGCCATAAGCGTATAGCCAACTTATTGGCAGGGTCGTCTGTGTCTGGTGTCATCATTCCAGATCTACCCTACGATGAGGCCGAGGATTGGATCACTGAAGCCGATAGAGCTGGCGTAGACAATGTGCTCATGGCTGCCCCTACCACCTCCAATGAGCGTATGGAGAAGATCGCCAAGCGTTCCAGGGGTTTTATCTATGGGATCGGACTGCTGGGAGTAACAGGGGAGCGTAGCGAACTTGCAGCTAGTGCCCTTCAGGTCGCAACTGCGTTGAAGAGTATAACGGATCTGCCTGTCCTGGTAGGCATAGGTGTGTCAACCCCGGAGCAAGCTCGGGAGATATGCCAAATAGCAGACGGAGTCATCGTAGGGTCTGCAGTCGTTCGTAGAGTACTGGATGGAGCTGGTCCGGAAGGGGTTGGCGAGTTCATTGCTCAGCTTCGTTCTGCTATTGATGGGTTGAGCTGACCCTCATCCCTCGAGGAGACGAGGAGGATACACCTGCCTGGGCAAGTCATCCAGATATCATCCAGATGTTATCCAGACAGGCGTGCTTGACGAAACCGTTTACGAATGAGATCCCGTCTTCGCATCAGGTCTTCGTAGGTGAGCCGGTTGGTTTCAGAAGAGAAGCCTAGAGAGGACAGAACAGCAGATCGATCCACAGATACTTCTTGAGGATTTATGCCAACCTCAGCTAGAATACGCGAAGCATGCCGACTAGTGAAATAGCTGGTAAGAGACTCTATCTCTGCCAATATGTCTATATCGGGCGCTAATTTGGCTATAGCAGAGTCCAAGAAGACCATGTTCTTCACGAACAGCATGAGCTCTTTGGGCATACGGGCACCTATCAGCATGAGCGATCTGGCCACCTCGGACAGCTCGGCAACCAGCTCTTCGGGGGTCATGGACAACGGGTCCAGTGGAGGACGATCCAGGCCGAGGTCGGATATAACTTTCTCGATGTCTATGTCCTTCGGCAAGGCTCCCAGATCGCGCAATGCAGCTACTTGCCTATGAAGATCATTGCTGATAGCTGCGATGATCAGCTGCAGGAATGCTGCAGAACGAGGTGGGTCGAGTCTCCCAGTGATACCGAAATCCAATAGGCCGACGCGCCCATCCGGTTGGACCAGTAGGTTGCCAGCATGGAGGTCGCCATGAAATACTCCCTCGAAGGCTGCTCCTTCCAGGAAGGAGATCAATCCAGCTCGTAGAGTAGAGGCAGTGTCCACTCCAGTACGACGCAGTTCAGTTGCTTGATCGAAGGGGTATCCGTACAGTCTTTCCATGACCATTACTCGTTTGGTGACCAAGGTAGGGTGAGGTCTAGGCACTAATATCGTGCGCTGTCCGGTAATTGACAAGGCTCTGGCTACATCCAGCATGTTCTCTGCCTCGATACGGAAATCGAGTTCCTCGGAGATTGTATTGGCAAACAGTTCGACCAGGGCTGGTGGATTTGCCAGTGCCGCTACTGGTATCCTCCCGATCAAGAAGGGGGCTAGCCAGCTCATGACCGCTAGGTCATCATGGATGAGCTTGACTATTCCTGGCCTTTGGACCTTGACCACTACTTGCTCAGAGGTTCGCAATTGGGCAGCGTGGACCTGAGCTATTGAGGCGGCCGCCAAGGGATTTCTATCAAAGGCTATGAACAAGTCTGCCAAAGAGCCTCCTAACTCGTGCTCTATCTCCTCACGTACGACGGAGAAAGGTTCAGGGGGGACGCGATCGAGACATAGGCGGAATTGTTCTACGACCTCTTTTGGGAAGAATCCCTCTCCAGAGGAGATGATCTGACCTAGCTTTATGTAAGTAGGACCTAGATGCACGAAGGCGATCCGCAATCTCTTGGCTAGAGCTGCAACGGATGAGCCTCTGTCGTCATGGGGATCCAACAACCGCCAGGCTATCAACGCCTTGCCTATGTGCCACAAGACAACTGCCACTCGCCTGAGGGGAGGTATTCGCTTCGGTTGAATGAGCTTGGGAACTTCAGTGGCTATGTGATAACGAAGCTCTTCGATGCCTTGGCGCCAAGGCATCGAAGATGGTTCTACTTGCCAAGGAGGGTCATCGCTGAACGAACCGAATCGTAGATCAGCAGGAACGCTCTTTGGAGGCACGTATGATTAGCTTAATCGGCTGGAGGCGTCAGTACTATGCAGCCATTGTGCCCACCGAATCCAAAGGAGTTCGACAGTACTGGACCTGGGTCCCACGCACGAGGTGCGCCGTATACGATGTCGAGGTGAATCTCAGGGTCAGGTTCTTCATATCCTGCTGTAGGCGGTATGAGCCTCCTCTCGATGGTCATTGCTACAGCTACTGCCTCCAATGCTCCGGCTGCACCTAAAGCGTGGCCAGTAACTCCTTTTATGGAGGTGACCGGTGGTCCGGGAATGCCAAAAACCTTGTTGATAGCCTCGGCTTCTGCTAAGTCGTTCAAAGGAGTAGACGTACCGTGAGCATTGATGTGAGCGATATCGGAGGGAGTTAGCCCACTGGAGATAAGGGCAAGTTCCATGCAGCGGGCAGCCCCAGCTCCTCCTGGAGCTGGGGCTGTTATATGGTAGGCATCAGAGGTACTGGCAGAACCTACGAGTTCGCCGTATATGTGGGCATCTCTTGCTAGGGCATGTTCGAGGCTTTCGAGCAGTATGGCCGCTCCTCCTTCGGCAGGGACGAACCCATCCCTGCGGATGTCGAATGGTCTCGCTATGCCTGTGGTCGATATGGCAGTCATATTAGTGAAGGCAGCAATTGACACTGCAGTGAGTACTGCTTCGGCTCCTCCGGTTATCACCACGTCGCAGCGCCCGCTCTTGATCAAACTGGCACCTGCAGCTACTGCATGTGTTCCAGCGGCGCAGGCAGTAGTAATTGTTTCCGAGGGACCATGCCACCCAAAGCGCATGGATATGTTGGCAGCAGCAGAATTGGGCATGGTCATGGGTATGAGGAACGGTGATATGCGCTTAGCACCAGCTTCTGGCCCACGCTCTGCATACATCAGGGTCTGGTTCTCGAGTGACTCCAGTCCACCCATACCGGTTCCGAAGCTTACCCCAGCCCTGTCGGGATCTACCTTGAGAGGACCAGCATCGTCGAGAGCCATTTGAGCCGAGGCTACAGCGAATTGTGCAAAGCGATCTACCCTGCGAACTTCCTTTGGCCCAAACCACTGGCTTGGATCGAAATCGTTCACGCGGCGCGGTCCACTGGGTGCTGGGGAGCACAAGCCATCAAAGAAGGCATCCTTGCCAATCCCGCAAGTAGCTACTACCCCTAAGCCAGTAATGACCACGCGGGTCGATTGTGAGTTTGTATCTCCTGCGGCAGGCACCATCAGAGCTTTGACGAGATGAGCTCGAATGCTTGGCCTACTGTTTCTATGCCTTCCAATTCTGCCTCTTCAACGGTGATGTCAAAAGCCTCTTCCAGAGCCATTATCAACTCCACAAGATCCAGACTATCTGCATCCAAATCATCTCCGAATCTTGCTTCGAGAGTGATTTGCTCGGGAGATACCTGGAGTACCTCTACAGCACAGCTTCTGAATTTCTCGAATGTAGGATCTGAGGTCAGATCTTCACTCACCCGTCTCTCCTCCTTCATAGTGATACTACGTTACCGCTATTATGACGTTGTTCTTACCCGTCAAGCTACAGAGCTTCATGGAGTAGCCCATTCTAGCTACTCCATATCGACCTGATTACAACAGTGTTATCTCATGTCCTTGATCGAATATGTTCAAGCAAAGTCAACCTTGATAAACACTCCGCCAGTCGAAGTCTTCATCATATGCCCATTCCAAGTCCACCGTCCACAACTAGCACAGCTCCAGTTACATAAGATGCCTCGACTGAAGTCAGGAAGGCAATAGCTGAAGCCACCTCCGTAGGAGTAGCTGGTCTCCCCAAGGGAACCTGGGAGATCAACTGTTCCAAGCGCTGTTCTCCCACAGCATGGAGCATATCTGTATCAACTATTCCAGGTGAAACAACATTCACGGTTATTCCTCTGCTGGCTACTTCCCTAGCTAGTGATCTGGCTAGACCAGTCAGTGCGGCCTTGGATGCAGCATAGTTGGTTTGACCTGGTGAACCAGTGAAAGCCGATTGGGAGCTTACGAAGACAATCCTTCCATCATGAGCACGGATCATTGGTCCCAGTGCTCTTTTTGCCACTCTGAAAGCAGATCGTAAGTTGACGTCCAGCACCTCCTCTATCGCCTGTTCGCTCATGCGTAACAAGAGACTGTCTTTGGTTATGCCAGCATTGGAGACCAGTATGTTCACCGGTCCCCATAGCTTTTCTATAGAGTTGAAGGCTTCTTCGATGTTGGAAGGATCGGTGATGTCGCATTGAATAGGCAGAAAGTTGTCTTTTTTGTCAGCAAGCTCAGGTGGTGGAGGGACTCTCTTGTATAGCGCTGCCACTCGATTGCCGCGGCTCAACAAAGAATGGACAGTGGCTAGTCCAATTCCTCGTGATCCACCTGTTACCAAAGCCACCCGCCTGTCGACTTGCCCCGGGGAGGGAGAGCCATGTAACTCGTTGTTCAACGACCCCACCTTATGACAGCACTAGCCCAAGTCATCCCTGCTCCGAATCCAGTAAGTAAGATTATATCTCCGTCAGCAATTCTTCCGGCGTCTATAGCATCGACAAGAGCCAACGGAATAGAGGCTGAAGAGGTATTTCCATTGTGGTCTATGGATACAGCAACACGCTCCATGGGAATATTCAATCTAGCTGCAGCTGCCTCGATGATACGTAGGTTGGCTTGGTGGGGGACCACCAATGATATGTCATCGGTAGTCAAGGAGGCTCTTTCCAGAGCTGAACGAGCCGACCCTACCATAGCCTGTACCGCTTTACGGAATACATCTCTGCCTTGCATTTTTATATATCCACCTAGTTCGGCATACAAGAGGTCGTGGAGGGAGCCGTCTATACCGATATCCCAGCCGAGGAAGTTGTCGCTGTCCTCACGCCTTTCCAATATGAGCGCACCGGCTCCATCAGCAAATAGCACAGCTGTGCTCCTGTCCATTTTGTCGGTGATGCGAGAGAGCACGTCTGCTCCGATCAACAACACCCTCGAGCACCCCGTCGCTATTGCTCCACGGGCAACTGTTAGCCCATATACGAATCCGGAACAAGCTGCATTGATGTCGAAGGCAGCTCCGGAAAGCCCTAAGGCACTGTGAACTACTGCTGAAGTTGCAGGAACTGATTCATCTGGTGTAGTAGTAGCCAGGACGAGCAGATCTATGTCCGAGGGAACAATACCTGAGTTGACAATAGCCATTTTTCCTGCTTGCGTAGCAAGCTCTGCTACTGTACCACCAATCCGGCGCTCCTTTATTCCTGTGCGCTCAGTTATCCACTCGTCGGAGGTATCCAGGTATGCTTCAAGATCTTTATTGGTAACTACTACTGGCGGCAGGGCCGTACCCCACCCGACTACAGCTGCTCCAGGTAACACTCTGTATGGCTCCTTTTCGTTATGGAGCCAATGGCTCCGTAGCAATCCCCTCTAGGATGCTTTACTCCGATACGACTGTTGAATAGCATTGGTCCGGTCTTGCCAGTACCCTTCACTCCACTCGCAACCAGGCGACAGGTTGACCTTCGGTCAGACGTTCGCCCGGAATGGCAAGTATTCCAATCAATTCGCCAGCAAATGGAGAGCATATCTCAACTCCACTTGCCCAACCGATCACATCCCCTACATTCACTTGAGGACCTCTCTGGAAAGAATCTGCACTGTTTGGATCACGTGCTCTCTCCAGAGGATGTGGAACATCGAGCTGAGCTGGTTCGAATAGTCCGGCTGCCGGACTTATCACCAACCGCTCAGTAATATAGAGGTGCTCACCGTGTCCAGCTAGGTGAAAAGGGACCGATGACGACCCCTCAGTTGTCGCTGCAATTAATTTCTCTAGGTCATCGGGAGTGGCTACCGACACCCCTTTGCCGCCAGGAACTATACGACGCGCAAGGCCCGTTAGTACTCCTCCAGGCCCTAGCTCAGCAAAGACTTTGATGCCCGATTCATACATAACCTGCACCGTCTGGCTCCAACGAACCGGACTGCATAGTTGAGCGGAGAGCAGGCCAGGCCATGACTCAGGGTCCTGGTGAGGTCGAGCATCTACATTGGCAATGACAGGTACCTCAGGGGGACGGAAGGTAATCTCTGACAAAGCTTTGCGCAGTCGTGGTCTTGCCGATTGCATTAAAGGTGTATGAAAGGCACCACCGACCGGTATACGCATGGCTTTTTTCGCCCCCAGTTCCTTGGCGATGGCAATTGCGCGTTCTAGAGCCTCTTCGGTGCCTGCAAGTATCACTTGACCAGGAGAGTTGTAATTGGCCACCCATACGTCTCCCTCGGCACGTTGGCAGGCAGCTTCGGCATCGTCATCGCTCAGGCCCACCAATGCCACCATTGTGCCTGGCGTAGTCTCTGAGGCTATCCGCATAGCTTCGCCTCGTTCGGCGACAAGTCGCACTCCTTCTTCGAAGGACAAAGCACCTGCGGCAACTAAGGCTGTATATTCGCCTAAGCTGTGACCAGCACAGTAGGTTGGCGACAGACCTAAACGCTCCACCGCGTCCAGAATGACCAAGCTGGATGTAAAGGTAGCAATTTGGGCATTGGAGGTATGCTTGAGTTCATCGGCATCAGCTTCGATCAAAAGATAGGTCAAGTCTATGCCGGTTAACTCTGAGCCTTCCCTGACCAGCTCCCATGACGGGTGGTCTATCCAGCTCCTCCCCATTCCTGGACGTTGCGAACCTTGCCCTGGGAACGTGAAAGCAAGCACTTACCCTCCTCATGATAGCTACTTATAATAAGACTGCCTTGATGCAGTAATGGTTTCATCGGACGAAAAGTTGAAAGCCCACTGGCCTATATATTGCTGCCAGTGGGCTTTCAAGCAATTCTCTCTTCTCTTCAGTTTTCGTAGATCTTTCCTTGGTCTCAGACGCTACGCAATACGGCGAGGAGATCACTCCCCTCCAGGATCAAGTAATCCTCTCCGCTCAACCTAAGTTCAGTCCCCGAATACTTGGGATACAAGACCTTGTCTCCAATGGAGACCTTGATCTCCTCGGTGTCATCGCCGATAGCAACTACCTCACCCCTTTGGGGCTTGTCCTTGGCGGTGTCCGGTATGACCAGTCCGCTAGGGGTAGTGCTCTCTTCTGGCAATACCTTGACTAGTACTCGACTTCCAAGCGGCTGGACTTCCTCTGCCATATTCTTCCTTCTCCTTTGCAGATATCACTAGATGACGTGCAACAAGTTGATCATGTAGGTTATTACGAGAGCGTACAGCATTGCTACAGTAACTGCTATTTGCGGTTGCTGCCTGCCTATGCAAGTACGCTCGTTAGTTGTCAAGGATAGCAAGTTGAACACCTACCACGAGTTGAAGGTCTCGTTCAAAAGGTCTCGTGGACAACTTGGCTCATGATGGAATGGCTACATCTAGCTAGCAGCCAGTCCTAGCAATCTGTCTATGACGGGCTTGTCGAATCCTACGATTGGTCTACCGTCTATCTCGATTACCGGCACACCCATTTGACCGGATCTGCGAACAAGATCCCTAGCTGCACTAGGATCCCTGGATACATCGATCTCACGAAAGGGTACGTGCTGTTCACGTAGGTATGCCTTTGCCTTGCGGCACCATGGGCAGCTTGGTGTAGTGAACACCAAGACACGGTGACGACGCTCATTTTTGGATGATGAGGTTGTTTTAGTTGTCATATGTAATACTATCCTCCCTGTTAATCTAGCCTTTGTTTATTTGCCATCTAAATGTTTGATAAATCTCTGGCAAGTCGCGTTACGATAGTATGTACCAGTCGACAAGCCTCGGCTATCAGCGGCTCACTCAAGGTATAGCGAACGGTAGTTGCATCTTTCCTACTAGTTACCAATCCGGCATGTCGGAGTACGCTTAGGTGCTGACTAGCATTTGGCAAACTAATGCCCAATACGGAAGCAAGCTCCCCAACCGATAGCTCTTGATCAGCCAATACGTGAATCATCACTATACGCTTTGGATCCGTGAGAACTTTGCAGAGGTCTGCATGTTTCTTGTAGGCCTCGAAGTTCTTGTTAAAACTCGCTTGATCAACTTCCGTGTCGATGGATGGGGTAGTAGCCTTCGACACCCTGATGTCCAGTTCGCTTTTCAGCACAAGACTAGTATATCGGTATTCTGTTTATTGCGCAACTAGCAGTATATGTAAGCTAGTTGGATGTCAATGAGTTGGTTCACTAGGGAGTGGATAACTCGAAGTCACTTCATCTGGGAGTAACCTCGCTTGATATCACCGACAGTCCTTGTCGTCACCCTGCGCTCCCAGCTGAGCAGCTCGCTCGGTGGTTACCTTGGCGTGATCAGTTCGTAGACAGCAAAGCAAAACGTGCCCGGAGCGGGAGTCGAACCCGCACGTCCGCAAGGACAGAGGCTTTTGAGGCCCCCGCGTTTACCAATTACGCCATCCGGGCTTGGTTGCGTAAACTAGCACTGTCCAAACCAGCATAGTATGACCAGAAACTGTGCCCCGCAAGCCCCTGGCTTCAGCCATAGGGATAAGGGGCATTATAGCTGATGTGAAAAGCAATACACGAGATGAAAGTAGCAATAGGATATTACTAATGCCAGTGTCGAATTATAGGTCTAGCCACAACGTGGTCTATTCCTCGAAATACCATCTAGTGTGGTGTCCTAAATACCGGCGCAAGGTATGATAGCTCCTCCTTGAGCTCTACAGTGGAAGCAGAGCAGGTGGAGTGGTGATCTTCATGGTTTCGGACTTGATTAGGAAACGACTACTTGGTCGCAAGACAACCATGCAACAACATAATCGTGCAAGAACATAGTATGGCAGTATTAGCAACCGTGGAAACAAGTACCTGGTCAGTGAGTTCACTTGAATGATACCGTTCAGTTGGATTGATGGCGTCGAACTAATAAAAGTACTGCTTCGTCATAGGCGCACTGTGCATACTGGAGCAGGGGATTACGAGGTTCGACCCGTTGTCTTCGTGCACTTGCTCGGTAGTGACGGAGAAGGATGGGGTGAGTGCGTCGCACTAGCACGTCCGACCTATACCGAAGAGTATGCAGATGGCGCACTGGCAGTCCTCGAAGGGGTCCTGGTTCCAATGCTCATGGAGTGTTGGTCGGCAAGAGGGTACTTGACCGCCACTCAAGTTGGAGAATGCTTGCACCGGATACGGGGGCATCCAATGTCCAAGATGGCCTTGGAAATGGCTGTCTTGGACATTGAGCTGAAAACAGCCAAGCTTTCTCTAGCAGATCGCTTGGGAGGAACAAGAAAGAGGGTAGAGGTTGGTGCAGTTGTAGGGATCAATACAGATGAAAAGGGACTACTGTCCGAGGTTGCCGTTCTGGTAGAGAAGGGATACAGGCGGGTCAAGATGAAGATTATGCCTGGTTTCGATGTTTGTCCTACAAGGAAGGTGCGTGAGGAGTTTCCCGACCTCCAGCTCCAGGTGGATGCCAATGGCAGCTATACTACCTCTCAGATTCCAGAGCTGATTGCACTGGACACACTATCTTTGTCTCTCTTGGAACAACCATTCGCTGATGATGACCTCCTGTCTCATGCAGAACTGCGCAAGGTCATGTCAACCCCTATCTGTTTGGATGAGTCGATACGCTCTGTAAATGATGTGCATTTGGCTATTGCACTGGGAGCTTGTGACTCATTGTGCGTCAAGCCAGGTAGGGTAGGCGGCTACCTGAGTGCTGTGGCAATTCATGATGTGTGTGTTGGGGCGGGAATGCCAGTGTGGTGTGGTGGCATGTACGAAACTGCGGTAGCCAGGTCAGCCAATGTGTCCTTAGCATCATTACCAGGATTTTCGCTGCCTAGCGATTTGGAGGCTCCCTCGGATTACTTGGAAGTTGATGTAGCAGAGATGCTGGAGGTACGGTATGGAGAGATTGATGTACCAACGAGCTATGGTCTCCCCGTGTGGCCCGATGAAGATATTTTGATGCAAGTTGCAACTGAGCGTCGGTGGATCCCAGTGAAGAAGCAGTAAGATTGAGTTGATGCAACGAGCCTGGCTAGAACGACGTTTGAGGGATCTCCAGCACAGGTTAGACAAAGCGCGAGAAGAGCTCAAAATTATGGATGAGCAGCTAGCAGCTATATCTGAGGATGCCTCCGAGGCTCGCATAAGAGCATTGGTGTCGGAGACCCCGATGGCCAATCGTGAGTATGTAGAAGCTAAGCGGCATGCAGATGCAGCTGAGCGCAGTAGATCAGCGTTGCTGGCAACAATAAATGACTTGATGGCCAAAAGAGACGAGTTGCTGGAACGACTTGTAGTCGAATCAAAATAGATCCGCTTTTTTGGCGATCGAATGGTAATGTAACTTGGTTTATTTGCAGTAATGAGTGTTTACAAGGAGAATGCGTGGGTGGGCAGACGCGTTGTAATTGCTGAAGACGAAGCTATCGTAAGGCTGGATCTTAAGGAGATCCTAGAGGATGAGGGCTATGAGGTGGTTGGCGAGACGGGTCGTGGCGATCAAGCCGTAGAGCTCGTAGCCGAGCACAAGCCTGACTTAGCGATCTTGGATGTGAAGATGCCAGGCATGGATGGCATTGCAGCTGCCAGACAGATAGTGTCCCAGTACAAGGTAGCCGTGCTGATATTGACCGCCTTCAGCCAACGTGACCTGATAGAGGAGGCTCGTGACGCTGGAGCCTTGGCCTATTTGATCAAGCCTTTCCAGCGTGCTGAACTGATACCTGCCATCGAGGTGGCAATGGCCCGTTTCGCTGAGATAAGAGCTCTCGAAGAGGAGAATGAGGGACTAGAGGAGAAGAGCCGGAGTTTGGAGGAGCAGCTGGAGACACGCCGGTTAGTCGATCGTGCCAAGGGACTGCTCATGGACTCCTACGGCTTGAAAGAGCACGAAGCATTCAGCTTTATTCAGCATACGGCTATGGACAAACGCACGAAGATGCGCGATATAGCTCAGCAGATCCTTGAAGGGGTTGTCTCACCTAGCTGAAGTTCAACTGGATCTTGTGCAGTTAGAAACCACTATTTCCACTTTGCGTTGCTGTCCTAAGCCAACCGATGATTGTAGTTGTTGATTGCCATTAGTCATTGACATCTTAGCCATGGCTAGAGAAGCAGTTGACTAGATGCACATATACAGTCGATCACCTAGCGCGTAGACAGTAGCCAGTCAGTCAGCTAACTAGCCTACCAGTGAGTTGATCTTGCGGACTAGTTTGTCCTCTATCTCGATGTTCCAGGCAGTTTCAGCTACGTCGACAACCAAGAACAGATCGGACAGCAGAAGAGTTTCCACCAAGGCCACACCAAGATGCTCCAGCCACTTGCCTATACCTATGCGAACAGTGAAATCTTGGGGCACCCCTGATAGGAGGATGGTGAGAGCGCGATCTGCATCTATGATACCAGCCAGGAAATGACCCTTCTTTGCTTGGATCACTGTTCCATGGACCGATGGGGCAGATGATTGTACCGTGAAACCTTCAGAGCTCAAGTAGTCCTCGATGCTTTTCTGGAGCTCCTGTAAGGATACGTTCTTGTCCTTGAACTGAAGTACCTTTTCGCCGATCATCGCGGTCCTCCTCATGTACAGCTCACTGCAGACAACCGTTTGATGGCCGACAGTTCCATTACTGCAGCACCTAAGTTGCCTGAGTGATCCAATCTTGGACCAACGCTACCACTCGACCATCCTTTGGTCATCGCGGCCTGAACCGTTGTTCTTGCTGGCAACAAACCAGGGACGAGGCGAGAAAACCACTAGCTTACCGTAGGCACGGCTTGAACTGTTATAAAAGGCTTGAACTGTTATAAAACTAGTGGAGGTGGCGGGAATCGAACCCGCGTCCTCCGGTGTCGAGTCAGGACTTCTCCGAGCGCATCTGGTGTCTTGATCTCGATATGGCTCTGTCACCAGCAACATGACCATACCCAGCCAGCTTAAATAGTTTCCCGCACGTCCTGCTGGCTTGGTCTCGTACGGTTAGTCTCACTTTATAACGCCCATGACCAAGACGTGAGACTTATCCTGGGTGGACGTCGCTACTTCATCAAGCAGCGAGTGCGAGCTGAGGCTCGGCGTTTGTTTTTGTCTCCGGCTCTTTAACGTGGCTCCGGAAACCACGGCTCGCTTCTCCTGCCTCTACAATCCGAAGTCGAAGCCTGTCACCCCCATGTTCCTTGTTAACTAACTCGATACTTTCAAGTATCTCCTATTATACCTGTTTCATGCTTGTTTTGTGATCCGATGTATGTGCACCTCTATGCCTGTACATCAAGCATCAATCAAAACCTGATCTTTTCTTAACTTGGATGATCCACTTTACAGGAGATCAAGTTTATGCTTTGGTATGTCATCACCGTCTCGCCATGTTGGTTGGTCAGCGTATGGGAGAAGACTATTCGACCGCGATCCGGAGCCGATGTCGGGGATTTGTCGACGATTTCTACCTTAAGAGATACGGTATCGCCAGGTCTCACTGGGCGCTGCCATCGCAATGCATCGATACCAATGCCAACCCACATGGACTCTTGCACCAGGCCTAACTGCAAAAAAAGCCACCAAGCCAAGCATAGTGTATGAAAACCTGACGCAATTAGGCCGTGGAATGGACCCTCGTCAGCATAGAGGCGATCCAAGTGCATGTTCTGAGGATCGTATATCTGCGCAAATTGGATTATTTCGGCTTCTGGAATCGTTCGTCGCCCACCGGAAAAGGATTGGCCAACGGTAAAATCTTCATAAAATAATGACAACTTTCTCCTCCTCAATTGTGGTAAAAATCTCGGTCCCTCCATGATCGAGATAAGTCATAAAAGTTTCTTCTGTGGCATTGTACAATGATAACGATTCACGTAGGATGGAACTATCGATGCATACCCGGATATTCTGACGATTGGGAAACTAATTGGTGATCCTGCACGTGCGGCCATGCTAGTGGCCTTGTTGGATGGCCAAGCTCGACCAGCCAGTGAATTGGCGTGGCTGGCTCACGTTTCACGACAAGCTGCTAGTGCACACCTATCGAAGCTGGAAAAGGGAGGGCTCGTGGAAGTCAGCTCAGAGGGTCGGTATCGATACTATCGATTGAAGAATGCTGAGGTTGGAGAGGCTTTGGAGACCTTGGCTCGCATTGCGCCACCGGCCAGGATCAGATCCCTGCGAGCCTCTCAGGAGCTGATAGCCTTGAAGTTCGCTCGTATTTGCTACGACCACCTGGCGGGATATCTAGGCGTTCAGTTGACCCGAGCCTTTCTTGCAAAACAATGGCTGCTGAATCAGGATCAAGCTTATTACGTCACCGAAGCTGGAAACCGGGGCTTTGAAGACCTGGGAATCTCCTTGGAATTAGTCCGACGCGCTCGCCGAGTATTCGCTTACCCCTGTCGTGACTGGAGCGAGAACCAGCCGCACCTGGCTGGAGCACTGGGCGCTGCACTATTCAAGCTTCTGTGTGATCGCGGTTGGGTGGATCGTACTTATGCCAATCGAACTGTGAGACTCACGGATACGGGCAGGCGCGAACTCAGTCTACGTTTAGAGGTTAACCTGGACAGCCGGCTTGATCAAGCAGTTCCTGACCCATTGGGCTCCGAACCCCTTGGATAGTATTGAAAAGCAACCAAAATTACTAGCTGTAGCGAGCAGAACGCTTCATGGCATTTGCGATCTCTCGCCGGGCTTCCCGTGCTGCCTCTCGCTCAGCAACCACCCTTCGTACGTCATACAGCTTCCTGCCCCTGGCCAAGGCTAACTCCAACTTGACGGTACCGGATTTGAAGTACATGGAGAGTGGTACGAGGGTGAGCGATCGCTGCTGAGTGAGTCCAGCTAGTCGGTCGATTTGATAACGGTGCAGGAGGAGCTTTTTGGGGCGGTCGGGGTCGTGACCGCCGAAACCGTGAGCGAAGTCGTAAGGGGCTATGTGGATCCCGTAAACCCAGACCTCTCCGTTGTCGATGCGAGCAAACGACTCGCGTAGACTGGTTCTACCTGCCCGTAGAGATTTGACCTCGCTGCCCTGTAGGACTATTCCGCATTCGAGTGATTCTATGATGTCGTAGTCATGGCGAGCTTTGCGGTTGTCGGCAATGTGCTTAATTGCATGTTGATCAGAGTCGCGTACTTGGCGGTTGGAGCGTGATGAACCTCGCGTAGTCGGTACTGGCTTCTTGGGTGTCACGTGAACCAAGGTATATGCCTGGAGCGGTCACTGCTTGAAGCGAAGAGCGATAGTGTGTTTAGGATGCTTCTACTGCGATCCGAGATATACGAGGAGATAGTTGCCCACTGCATCCGTGGTCTGCCAGCAGAGGCCTGCGGGCTCCTCTCTGGCGATCCAGATACGGCTACGGTGCAACGGTGCTACTTGACGCGGAATGCTGCTGCATCGGCTCGTTTGTACACAGTGGATCCCTTGGATCACTTGCGTGCCGACAGAGATGCCGAGAGCAGAGGGGAGCAGATAATCGGGGTATTTCATTCACATACGCATACCGATGCTTATCCGTCGCCAACCGACGTTGAACAGGCCCCCGATCCATCTTGGCACTATGTAGTTGTGTCATTGCGCGATATCTATCCATCGCTCAGGTCGTACAGGATAATACAAGGTGTTATCAGCGAAGAAGAGGTTGTGATAGACGGACACTCAATGATTGGTAGAATCTGGAGTTAGTTAATCAGGATTTGCTGGGAGGTTATGTGCCTATAGAAGTCCGTCTGCCAACCGTGTTGCGATCTCATGCTGGTGGGCGATCGACGGTGCAGGTCGACGGCTCTACCATCAGAGAAGTTCTAGAGGAGCTGGCAACATCTTACCCTGGTTTGAAGGGGCAGATAATAGCTGATAACGGTGCACTGCATCGCTTTGTCAACGTGTATGTCAATGATGATGATGTCCGATACTTGGACAATCTTGATACGAAGGTTTCTTCAGGTGACGTCGTTTCGATCCTGCCTGCTGTCGCTGGAGGATGCAGAGCCATCCAGAGAGAACCTGAGGGTTAGAGATGGGATATTGTGCTTCCATATTGGATGCCATCGGTAACACCCCCTTGGTTGAGGTAAGTGCCCTCAGTCCGAATCCTCGTGTGCGCATCTTGGCCAAGTTGGAGGGATTCAACCCGGGTGGTTCCGTCAAGGACCGAGTAGCATTGGCAATGGTGCAACAGGCGGAGAAGGATGGAGTCTTGACCGGGGGAGAGACCTTGTTGGAGCCGACCTCAGGTAACACTGGAATTGGCTTGGCCTTGGTCTGTCGAGTGAAGGGGTACCACTTGCGAGTGGTGATGCCTTCTAATGTCTCTGAAGAACGTCGCCAGACATTGAAACTGTGGGGGGCTGAGATCATTGACTCTCCCGCCAGCGAGGGGTCCAACGGTGCAGTTCGTATGGCCCAAAGGCTTGCCAAGGAACACCCAGAGCTTGTATTCCTCTATCAGTACGGCAATCCAGCCAATCCAAGAGCACACTACGAAGGAACAGGGCCAGAGATATGGAGGGATTGTCCAGAGGTCACCCATTTCGTTGCTGGACTGGGCACTTCAGGGACTTTGGTGGGGGTAGGAAGGTATTTGAAGGAGCGCAACCCCGATGTTCAAGTCTGGGCCGTCGAGCCTCCCGCCGGGGAAATGGTAGATGGCCTTCGGAGCTTGGATGACGGGTTCATCCCACCAATTTTTTTGGACAATGGCGGTCCAGACCTACTGGATCGCAAGACCGTGATCGGTCCGCGTGAGTCGATCGAATGGACGAGGAGACTGGCAGAGATTGGCATATTCGCTGGCATATCCACTGGCGCAGTCATGGCTGGAGCCGTGCGATGTGCATCCCAGATAGACGAGGGAGTGGTGGTCATCGTCTCCGCAGATGCTGGCTGGAAGTACCTGTCCACTGGAGCGTGGACCGACGACATAGATGTAGTGACCGAGCGCGCCAAGCATATGGTTTACTTCTAGTCCCCGATTTCTGTCCGAGGTCCGAGAGTGAACTACTCTCGAGAGTGGACTACCAAGGTGGGGCCAAGAGGTAAGGGTGAACTGCCAAAGTGAGCTACCAATAGGTTGGATAATAGCGAATGGATGATCGTCCTATTGGAATATTCGACAGTGGCTTCGGTGGCCTGAGTATAGTCAGGGCATTAATTGACTTGCTCCCTTCCGAGGACATAGTTTACGTAGGCGATACAGCACGTTACCCGTATGGCCCAAGGCCCCTGGAGCAGGTTCGCCTCTTCTCTCAACAGATAGCTAAGTGGTTAGTGACTGAGCACGATGTGAAGATGGTAGTCGTAGCTTGCAATACTGCCTCTGCGGCTTCCCTGGATCTTCTCCGCTTCGATCTGGATGTGCCAGTGATCGGGGTAATCGAGCCCGGGTTGCGCGCAGCGTTGGCTGTCACTCGTCGCGGAAGAGTTGGAGTGATTGGAACGGTCGGCACCATATCGTCAGGAGCCTACCAGCGAGCTGTGCGCAAGTATCGTAGTAGTGTTGAGCTTGTCTGCGCAGCTACTCCTGGTTTCGTTGAGTTCGTCGAACGAGGAGAGACCGACTCCGACCAAGTCCATGTCCTAGCCGAGAGGTTGCTTTCTCCTGTACGCCAAGCGCGAGTGGACACGCTTCTGTTGGGTTGCACCCACTATCCTTTCCTTGCCCGAACTATCAGGGATGTCATGGGCACAGATGTGGTGTTGGTGTCCTCTGCTGAAGAAACTGCCTTCGAGGTCTCCGCGTTGTTGGATCATGCCGGGCTCAACAAGAGATATCCAAGCAAAGCTGAGCATTTGTTCTACTCGTCTGGCGAAACGGAGTGGTTCCTCGAGGTAGGGAGAAGGCTGTTCGGGCCTGAGCTCGAGTCCGTGGAGAGTGTTGTATGGGATCAGGAGTGAACACTTGGCTGGGTGATCCAGATACTCTAGCGGCTAGCAAGGTACGCCCGTGTTGATCGGCGCACATGTTGGCGCCAGTGGGGGATTGAACTCATCACTGAGACGTGGAGCCGAGATCGGGGCAGAGGTGATCCAGATATTCACCCAAAGTCCGCGAACGTGGTCCGTGGTGCACCATACTCAGGCCGAATTCGAAGCTTACCGTCATGCACAGTTGGACTTTCCAAGTGTAAAAATGACATTTTGCCATGCCAGCTACTTGATCAATCTGTGCAGTAACGATTCATCAATTCTTTCTTCCTCGCGCAATGTCCTAACTGCCAACTTGGCGGTTGCTACTCAGTTGCGCTCTTCTGGCGTAGTCCTCCATGTAGGTAGCCACAAAGGTCGTGGTTTGGACTCCTGCTTTACCCAGGTGCTTGCCGAGATAAAGCGTTCTCTCGAATCAGCATCAATAGCTGCAGAGGAAGAGGCTGTTCCACTCCTCCTGGAGAATACAGCTGGAGCAGGAGGAACGATCGGGAGAAGCCTGGAGGAATTGGCTACCATCCTGGATGGTCTAGATGGCCCAGGTCAAGTCGGTCTGAGGCATAAGCTGGGTATCTGCTTGGACACCCAACATCTTTGGGCCTCTGGCGTATCCTATGATACCCCCGAAGCGGTAGAACGCCTTGTTGACAGAGTAGAGGAACTCATCGGGCTCGAGAGACTAGGCTGCATCCATTTGAACGATTCCAAAACAGCCTTGGGGTCAGAGAGGGATCGTCACGAGAACTTGGGCAAGGGAATGATAGGGGAGCATTCGTTGGCGCTTTTCCTAGGGTATCCCAAGCTCCAGTCGGTACCAGTGATATTAGAGGTGCCAGGTGGTGGTAGTGGCCCCGATCGCGACCAGATAGGCGTAGCTCGGCACCTTCACGAACTGGGATGTTCTATGTGGAGGTGACCAATGGAGGTGGTCGACTGACCAGTGCTGAGTGCATCATCTATGTTATTACCGGCTGTAGAGGTTGTGTCGAAGTGTCCTGCTTGTGCCGAATTCTCCACCTATGCATACGATGCTGATTGCCAACTATTGCGTCACTAGTAGGTACAGCTGTACCTTGATTGTAACTCTCTTCTAAGCACAATCTGCACAGATACTCATTATTTATCAGCCGTGTTGGTGTTCTCCTCTTGCAACGACTGCATAAATGATCGAAGTAAATAGTGTTCTCTGCTGTCGCCAAGCTATTACGAGCTAACTGTTCTATTCTTTTTTGGGCTGGTTCAGTGAGATGCCATGTGCCGCTCACAGGATCACGTTCTACAAGATCCCAGGTGAGCATATCTCTTAAGAGAGGATCCAAGCGAGGACTTAGAGAGGTTGAGCGTGTATTGGAAACAGTATTTGCAAGGCTACTATCTTTAAAAGAGACGTTATTGCCTACATTCAAATTGTCGTGTTGCTCGGAGTCTATAAGACCTTTATAGGTACCCACTGATACACCTCCTTGCAATAAAGTATTAGCAGTATTTTTAGAATGTTAATTATCTAGTTCGTAGTTTAATACGAACAAACAATTCATTGAAGATACGTAATGACAATGACACCATTGACACTACGTAACTTACTCTTTTTATATTTTACTTTGTTGTAAAAGTTATGTGCGTGCAGCAGCTGAAGATTTTTCTAACCCCTTCCCAGGAACGCAAACCAGCCAACTGTAGAGATCACATGGATCAAGCAGGGATAAAGATTGTTCGTGTGGCAGGATTCCAACGGAGCATGCTCGGAGCAATGAATGATCTCGCTGCGCTATACTAAAAGGCTGCTGGTTCAGGTGTATACACTGTGCCTTTTGAGATAGAGAGATTCACATGGGTAGGGTGATTTCTCCAAAGGCCTGATCGGCGAGTTGAATACCTACCGTGGTGACCGTAGCTCAGCGGTTAGAGCACCAGGTTGTGGCCCTGGGGGTCGGGGGTTCGAATCCCCTCGGTCACCCTTTTGGTATCTTCGGACTCAGGTGGGGGATTGCCGTAGCGAGATATCTTCATTCGGGTCCGTTAGTTACCAATCAACCTTCCTCTGATAGTTTCGACATGATCACCAGAGGATAACCTAGGCAAGAAAGTGCATATAGACGCCATGTTTCACACAGTTGCCGTGTAGACGGTACCATTTTTATGCGCCTCTAGCTCAACGGCAGAGCAACGGACTCTTAATCCGCAGGTTGGGGGTTCGAATCCCCCGGGGCGCACTCCATATTCGGCTCTTCGGATTTGAGCAGGGTCGGCAGGCCGTCGAGGCTTCGACCACTCGTGATGGTTACCACCCCTGATCGGTACTTGACGGGCACTCTTCGGTCTGCGTCGGTTGTCGGGACAGTGGGACACTACTGAATACCGCCAAACAATACATCTAGAACCAGTGCTTCCCCAACCAGCAAGGAAGCCCTTACGGAGAGGACGACATCGGCCTCGGGCTCACGGACGGAGCCAAGATTGCTGTTTGTTCAACATGTGATATCTATTGACACCATCTGTTACCATTTGTTACAGTACAAATTATGTCATGGGGGATTGAAAATTGGCAATGTTCATGAATATGTGGATCAGCAGGCTCATAGGGTTGGCTAAATGCTGAATATTAGTAGAATTGTCATTTAGTACTATATATATTAGTATGGATTTTTAGCCTTGGTCTCTTCGATATCTAATCCTGATCTTGACTCAGAAGCGCTAAAGAATATCGTTGCTAAGTTACATATTCATAGAAACTCTCCGATACCAAGATTTCTACAGCTGAAGAGTCAGTTCGAATACTTGATCGTTACTGGGGTGTGTTCCCCGGGGCAGCGATTGCCTTCCATCAGAATGGTATCTGCTGCATTGAACGTAGGCCCTGCGACGATTGCTCGTGCGTACCATGAACTTGAAATGGCGCGACTAGTTGTCTCCTCCGACAAGCTGGGTTTCTTTGTAGTAGGGGGAGAGGTGGCACAATCTGAACCACATGAACGCATCCAAGCAATGGTCACAGAGGTTATCGACAATGCCATAGCGGAAGGTATCTCGCTTGACCAGGTATTCGAGGTTTTTGTTGCTCAAATTGCGACCATGCGAATGACACTTGCTCGACCTCAGATTGCACTCATTGGCAAGAGAGAGGGTCGAATTGCTGAACTAGCCATGCACATACGGCATGCCCTGGCAGATCTCAATGCTGATGTAAGTACGGTACCCTTAGAGCAACTCGCCGAAGACATAGATGGTTGGTTACCAACATTGCAGAAAATGCAACAGGTGGTCTGTCTTCTATGGGATGTAAAGCAAGCGCAGGAGTTGCTGATAGGGCACGGTATAGATGTTGTGCCACTACGTGGTGTTCTACGCGATGATGTTCGGGAGAAAATTGCCGCACTTCCCGAACATGTGAAGGTGGGAATTATTGCTAGTTCTAATCAGTTCATAGATGGCATGATTACCGCTGTAATGGCTCTTAACCCTGCGCTAAAGATTGTAGGGTCGACAGACGCTCAACATCGCAAAGCAATGCGTACTCTTTGCGATAAGGTTGATTGCATTATTTACGGTACGCCAGCCCGTGCAATAGTCAAACAAGAACTCCATAGGCCAATTGACGAGATAGAACTCGTGTATGTTCCAGATCCTACATCTTTACAACAACTTAGGCGACTTCTCCATGTTGATTTACATAAACATAATAACCCAAAAAATAGACAAATAGATAAGTAATAGTTAATTAACTCAGCCAAGAGGAGGTCGTGTATCATTTCTGTGCAATTTGCTGATAGCAATTACTAACTTAATTTATTTCTAATAAGATTTTTATAGTATTAAGGAGAATTATAATGTCTCAAGAACAATTAGAAAACAATTCTTTAAATAAGGTCGATTCTCTGGTTGCAACTCGTTTGACCAGGCGTGGCTTACTCAAAAAGGCAATGACTTATGGTGCTGGATTAACAGCTTTAGGAGCTATGTCTAGCATACTTGAGGCATGTGGAACTAGTAGTTCGTCTAAAATTGCATCGAGTTCATCTAAGAACAAGGTCTTGACGCCAGTCTCTCTACAGCTCAACTGGCTTGAAAATGTTGAATTTGCTGGAGTTCTCTGGGCGCTTAACAAAGGATACTATCGTGATGAGGGTATTGATCTGAGTGTTGCTCCTCTCGGTCCGACCACTGATCCGGTGGATCTTGTTGCTTCTGGTAAAGCATTAATTGGCATGGAATCAGGTGGGGACTCGGTTATAATTGCCAGATCTAAGGGAATTCCAATCAAGTCATTTGCTTCAGATCTACAAAGAGATCCAAGTGCGTGGATGACTCTAAAGACTTCAGGTATCACTCATATGTCCGAGCTACGAGGGAAGACCGTGGGTATCCAGGCGCCTGACCTGCAAGAGGTGCCACTAATTCTCGGACTAGGTGGTCTCACTACTCATGATGTTACTGTAAAAACGGTATCCTTCGATCCATCAGTACTAGTAGACCACGAAGTGGATGCCTTCAGCGTATTCGTCACCAATGAACCTATTACCTTGGAAGAGAAGGGTATTGCCGTAAACCTGATTCCTTGGTCAGCGTATGGGTTCTCATACTACAGTGATTGTTTTTTTGCTACCGACTCAACAGTCAAATCTAGTCCTGGACTCTTGAAGGCATTTGTTCGAGCAACTCAAAGAGGTTGGACTGAGGTGTT
>JAMDDE010000049.1 GCA_023489235.1 Actinomycetota bacterium
CCCCGCCCTTACGGACGGGGATTGCGGTCGCTTTTTGTTCAAATAGCTCTCCACCCATAAGCTCGTCTCGAAGTCTTTAAGTTAAACGACTCACATTTCCCGTTCTGCCAGGGAGAACCAGTATCTATGTTGCAAAGGATGCTACCCATCTCCTGACACCAGAGCCCAAGGGCCTTTAGATGAGCTTAGGTCCATTGTCTAGCTTTGAGATAAAGCGCTGTCTTTCTCTCAGGCTAGAAAGGTTATCCAGAGCTGCTATGAAATCTCTACCCTTACCCATTGAAATAGCCGGTGCTTAAGTCAGTAAGAGTACGTTTTCATGCCTACACATAGCGTTTTCATGCCTGCGCATATTGTGGGAAGGATATGTAGATTTGAAATACTCGGCGCTTAGATCAGTGGCTTCAGCTACATTCGTAGCACGTTCGGTTACTTACTGAAGTTGGGCTCAGCAGATTATCGAGAAGAACAAACGATCATTATTAGCAGATACCCATTGTTGACACCAGTTGTTCCTATCAAGCAACCATAACTTGGTTGGGATGCACATCGCCTTCCAATAGCTCCATTGTCCTTTCCTAACTTGAGTGTCTCTTGAGTATCTGCATAACAACAAGCTGTAGCTTGGTTAGAAAGTAGGTCTTGCTAATCGAAGTAGGCGACAAATGCGAATCATGAATATCGACAGATCACATAACTAGCAGCTTTTAGTGGAAAGAAACAATTGACAACTTGATAATTGAAAACCTTATGCAAGCGCGTCATAATATTGTTATGCCGAGGACATCTTCAACATCTAAATCACCTATGAGCTCTGCTCACAAAGCTGCGTTAGCACAAGGAAGGGAAGAAGGACGTGCAATCAGACGTTATCTAGAAGCTCTAGAAGCTAATAGGCCCAAGAGGGGTCGCAAACGTACTGCTGAATCTGTACGGAAACAGTTGGAAAACGTCAATCGTCGTCTGGACACATCGGATGCATTACGTAAACTACACCTGTTGCAACAACGGCGTGACCTAGAGCTAGAGTTAGAGCGTATCGAGAAAACCTCTGACTTGCAAGAGCTGGAAGAGGAGTTCATAAAAGCTGCCAAGGCCTATGGCGAGCGAAAGGGAATTACTTATGCAGCTTGGAGAGAGGCTGGCGTAGATGCTTCTCTCTTGAAAAGAGCGGGTATAACTCGTAGTAAGTAATTGCTAGGTGTGCATTACTTCGGCTAATATAGATAACCTAATTTTGTCCATCGCTTGTTTGTTCGTACATATTGCAGATGTTAGATAAGCTTCCAGTATGAATACGACTATACTTTATAGGTTGGGTGGTATCTTCTATCTAAAATTTATGTTTCGTATCTAACTTACAGGTAGAGGAGAGAACGGCATAAGACTTTCGAGATAATAACGAGTTGCGCGGTCGTTATCATTTTATACACTACCATAACGAATCAAAGAATTATATAGTACTCAACGAAATTTAGTGGCCAATCGTAGTGTCCAACAACGACCTAAATATAATTTCACCATCTTCCAGCCCAAGCAGATGATCTACCGCTCGTTCAGGATGTGGCATAATCCCTACAACATTGCCGGCTTCATTACATATCCCGGCAATAGAATCCATCGACCCGTTAGGATTGTCCACATACCTCAGCACTATACGTTCTTCGTTTCTCAGCCTCTCCAGAGTGTTGGAGTCGCAGGTATAGTTTCCTTCAAAGTGATTGATGGGCAAGCTCAGCTCCATGCTTTGCATGGCCTTACGAGTCACAGGTGTTCTGGTTGTCTCTACACGAATCGTAACAGTTCTACAAATAAATTTAAGGCCTATATTCTTCTGCAGGGCACCCGGTAACATCCCCGCCTCGGTCAAAACTTGAAAGCCATTGCATATTCCTAGTACTGGTCCTCCGCTATCGGCAAAAGACCTTACTGCAGACATTACTGGTGAAAATCTAGCTATGGCACCTGGGCGCAAATAATCTCCATAGGAGAAACCTCCAGGAAGTACTAGCGCATCCATAGCAGCCAAGGAACGACGATCATGCCACACCAGTTCGGGTTGGCCTCCACACCTCTCTATAGCTGTAACGGTGTCGAACTCACAGTTGGTTCCAGGGAAGACAACTACTCCTATTCGTCGCATAGGATTATGACTCGGGACTCAACACGCTTACTTCTGCCTCTTCGATGACGGGATTGGCAAGAAAGGTATCTGCTAACCTCTCAGCCTTCAATTTCGCTTCATCCCTGCTGGTCGCACGAACCAAGAAGCGGATAGCCTTGCCTACTCTTACCTGGGTGATGCCATCAAAACCGAGAGCAGGAAGTGAGCGTTCTACTGTTGCACCAGCAGGATCAGCAACATCAGCTCTGGGGCGAACCTCTACTAGCACCAGATAGTTGGTTAGGGAGTTCATTATTTGCCACCATACCAATCGACAAGCTTTTTCTGCGTGATCAACTCGTATGCCTTGAGGTAGCGGTCATGGGTTTCAGAGATCACCTGCGCAGGAAGTGGCGGTGGCGGAGGGGTCTTCCCCCAGCCTGTTCCTTCTAGCCAATCCCTGAGAGGCTGCTTGTCAAAGGAGGGAACCGGCTTACCCGGTTCCCATTGAGACTGTGGCCAGAGGCGAGAAGAATCAGGAGTAAGCACTTCGTCACACAAAGCCAGTTCTCCTCGGATGTATCCCATCTCGAACTTGGTATCAGCAAGGATAATGCCACCCTCCAGGCAGCGAGCAGCTGCTCGCTCGTAAATAGCCAAACAAACCTCCTTGGCTCTCGAGGCTGCGCTCCTACCTACTATGGCAACAGCGTCTTCAAAGCTTATATTCTGGTCATGACCACTTACAGCTTTCGTCGAGGGCGTAAACATGGGTTCTGGTAATTTGGACGCATGTAACAAACCCTTGGGTAGAGGCTCTCCATGCACTGTTGCTGTTGCCTGGTACTCACTCCATGCAGATCCTGCAAGATATCCTCTCACTATCCACTCCACAGGGAGCATATCGGCCTTGTATACCAGCATCCCCCTCCCGACTATGCTCTCTGCATCCGGAATGCCCTCCGGATACGAGGCAGGGTCTGCACTCACTAGGTGGCTAGGGGTTATGTCTGCCAATGCAGAGAACCAATAGGTGCTCATAGCCGTAAGTATCCGCCCTTTGTCAGGGATTGGCTCGGCCATGACCACATCGAATGCGGAGATACGATCCGATGTCACCATGAACAACAAGTCTGCATCTACTTCGTAGATGTCTCTGACCTTTCCCGAACGCAGCAGTCTCAACATCCTCAGTCCTCTAGAGAACTCAGGGCATCCAAGCTACGCCGGGAGTGTCGGAGTACTCTCTCCAAACTGAAAGCTCGATCCAACTCCTGCTCAGTTAGGTTTACTCGCTTATCTTCGGCTAGCTTTTCCTTCAGGGTGCTACCCTCCCTCATCGCAACCATGGAATCCTCCTGCACGATACGATAGGCCTCATCTCGAGGAATACCCTTCTCGACCAGCTCCAACAGAACAGATTGGCTGAAGATCATGCCCTTGCTTGCATCCAAATTGGCTGCCATCCTCTCTGGATACACCTCCAGACCTTCAATAATTTGAGTAGCTTGACGTAGCATGAAGTAAGTGATCATGCTGGCATCCGGCAAGATCATCCTTTCCACGGAACTATGAGAGATGTCTCGTTCATGCCATAGTGCTACATCTTCCAGGCCTGTGCTCAGGTACCCTCGCACCAATCGGGCAAGTCCACATAGTCGTTCAGAGTTAACTGGATTGCGCTTGTGAGGCATGGCGGAGCTTCCCTTTTGGCCACTGAAGAATGGTTCGGCCACTTCACCAACCTCACTACGCTGCAAATGACGGATCTCCGTGGCTATCAACTCTACCGTAGCTGCAGACGAGGCGCATGCGAACAGATACTCTGCATGTCTATCGCGAGAGATGACTTGGTTGGCTGGAACTGGATCAAGGCCAAGCTTTCTGCATACGTACTCCTCCACCGCTGGATCGATATTGGAGTACGTACCTACTGCCCCTGATAGTTTACCAACCCTTACCATTTCTCTAGCATTGCGAAGACGTTGTCGGTCACGTCCTACTTGTAGACAGAAAAGGGCGAGCTTGCCGCCGAAGGTAATTGGTTCAGCGTGCATTCCATGAGTCCTGCCTACCATAGCCAAGTTGGCGAATGACAATGCCCGTTCCTTCAAAGCCTTGATCAACTCAGTGGAGGCCGCTATCAAGAGATCGGCTGCTCTCACCAAGGATACCGAGAGAGCAGTGTCCACCACATCGGATGAGGTAAGACCGTAGTGGATCCAAGATGCAGCTTGGGTTCCCATCCGCTGTTGAAGGACATCTACAAAAGCAGCTACATCGTGTTTAGTGACAGCCTCTCTGTTCTCAACCGCTTGGATGAAGTCTTGATCGATCAACGGACGGTGCTCTTTGAGTTCCTTGACAACTTCTTCGGGAACAACACCTATGTTGGCCCAACCGCTTACCGCTTCCAGCTCTATATCCGTCCACAAGCTGAAGCGCTCCTCATCAGAGAAGATCTTGGCCATCTCTGGCAAAGAGTACCTTGGTATCATCTATCCGTCCCTTACCTTTGAATGCCTGGTTCTGTATTGCTCATCAGCCTTGCATTGCTCGCTCGGTTTCGCAGGCGCGAGCGGCTATGTCACTTCGATAGTGCATGCCAGCCCATGAGATCGAAGAGACTGCTCTATAACATTGCTGTCTGGCCTCATTAAGAGTGGGGGAGACAGATACTACGTTGAGCACCCTGCCTCCTTTCACTACCAGACGACCGAGCGCATCAACATCAGTTCCCGCATGAAGAACTTGAACGTTAGGAAGACTAGAGGCGATTTCCACACCTTCAATAGGTACCCCTTGTCCAGAAGGGAGAAGTTCCCCCGGATACCCTTTAGCTGCCAGCACAACACATACACAGGCATTCTCGCTGAAGGAGGGGGAGGAAAGGAGCCTCCCTTTTGCTACTTCCATGAAGAGACCTGCTAGATCACCTTTTATCCTGGGCAGGATAGCTTGAGTTTCAGGATCCCCAAAACGCACGTTGTACTCAATGATTTTGGGTCCACTAGAGGTCAGCATAAGCCCAGCATAAAGAACACCTCTGTAGTCAATGCCTCTCTTTACCAGCTCTCTCACAACTGGCTTGACTGCCACCTCTAATATCTCTTCTACAACATCGGCTCTAGCTTCCAGCACAGGAGAGTAAGCACCCATTCCCCCGGTGTTGGCACCTTCGTCTCCATCATTAACTCGCTTGAAGTCAGAGGCTGGGGTCAAGGGAACCACATCATGTCCATCACAAAGAACCATCAATGAAAGCTCCTGGCCGGATAGTCCTTCTTCGATAACCACCCTACTCCCTGCCTTGCCAAATGCAGTACCGCTCAGTTTGGCCTCCACGTCAGCAAGAGCCTCTGGAAGTGACTCGGTTACGAGAACACCTTTGCCAGCCGCAAGACCGTCTGTCTTCACAACATAAGGAGGATGTGCCTTTCTAATATAAGACTTTGCCTCCTCCAAGTCATCGAAGACCACATACGAAGCAGTTGGAACCCCTGCTTGATGCAGTACCTCCTTCATCCAAGCTTTGGACCCCTCCAAACGAGCACCATCCGCTCCGGGTCCAAAGACCAACTTGCCCTGGGCACGTAGCTTATCGGCAAGGCCGTCTACTAAAGGTACCTCAGGGCCTATCACGAAGAGATCTGCCTCTATCTGTTCCGGGGGAACGGAGGTGGTCGTGATAGTCCCGACGGCATCTAGGTCAGCAAGGTATACTCCTGCTCGCTGTCTAGTGCGAGCCATCGAAACTCTACCTGGAGCAATGATTACATCGGCGGTCCTAGCTAGGGCCAAGGCGAGTGCATGCTCTCTTCCGCCACTGCCTACTACACAGACTCTCACTACTCACCAACGAAATTTACGAACTGCTCTCGTTCCGGACCAACGCCTACCAGCCTAACGGGAATACCGATCTGCTCCTCTAGAAAGGATATATATCGACGAGCATGACTGGGAAGTTCCGCCAGAGAAGTTACCTTGGAAAGGTCGCTCTTCCAACCTGGAAGCTCTTCGTAGACAGGGATGGCTTTATGCAGGATGGACTGATGGTAAGGAGGGTAATAATACTTCTCTCCATCGGCCTCGTAAGCTACACACACTTTGATCGTATCAAATGGATCAAGAACATCCAGCTTGGTAAGGGCTATCTCGCTCGTCGAGTTGATACGAACTGCTTGACGAGCTAGGACAGCATCGAACCACCCCGTACGGCGCCTCCGTCCAGTGTTGGTACCAAACTCATGGCCTCTCTCTACAAGTACATCTCCTACTTCGTCGTTACACTCAGTTGGAAATGGACCTGCCCCTACTCGGGTCACATAGGCCTTAGCTACCCCTATGATCCTATTTATATCCCTCGGACCTACTCCACTACCGGTACATGCGCCACCTGCAGAAGGGTTAGACGAAGTTACGAATGGGTAAGTTCCATGATCCAAGTCCAGGAAGGTAGCTTGAGCTCCTTCTAGGAGCACGTTCTTTCCTTCTACGAGTTTTTCGTGGATCAATCCAACAGTATCGGCAACCATAGGAGCAAGCTTGGGAGCGAATTCTTCGAGATAGCGCTCGGCGATCTCGGTAGCATCCATAGGCAGGCGGTTATAAACCTTGGTAAGGACGGCGTTCTTCTCGCGTAGAGCTATGTCCAGTTTCTCACGGAATATCTTGGGATCGAGAAGATCCTGAACTCTTAAGCCTACACGAGCTGCTTTATCAGCATATGCAGGGCCAATCCCGCGTTTAGTAGTACCCAAGCTATGCTTTCCAAGATAGCGCTCGGTCACACGATCCAACTCGTGATGGTATGGCATGATCAAATGGGCATTACCACTCACCTTGAGCCTACTTACATCCACCCCCCGTTGAGCCAGGGTGGCGAGTTCTTCCAGGAGTACGCCGGGATCTACCACCACGCCATTGCCGATAACCGGTATTATATGGGGATAAAGAATGCCGCTTGGCACTAACTGCAAGCTGAAGCGATCTCCACCGACCACCACTGTATGGCCGGCATTATGCCCTCCTTGGTACCTGACCACCACGTCCATATCCTTAGCCAGCAGGTCTGTGAGCTTGCCCTTTCCTTCATCGCCCCACTGCGTTCCTACGACCACGGTTGCGGGCACGAGCTTCCCTCCTTGTTACGAGCACCTCAGATAGGTTAGCACTGCCACGGAGTACTGAATCGAGTGGCCTGAGGCAAGCAACCAACTCAAGATAGTTCGAGCGAATCGCCCAAAGGAGAAAGTCCTACCTTCACCGTACTCCCTTCTTTGTAGCGCCCCTCCAGTACAGCCAACGCCAAAGGATCTTCCAAGCGCCTTTGGATGACTCGACGCAGCGGTCGTGCTCCGTAATCTGGGTCGTAGCCGGCCTTGGCCAACCAGGCTTTGGCATCATCGGATACTTCCAAGAAGAGTTGACGCTCAGCCATACGACTAGCAAGCCTGTTCAACTGAATATCCACGATCTTGGCAATATCCTCTTCGCTGAGATGGCGAAAGCGGACTATTTCGTCTATACGGTTGATGAACTCCGGCTTGAAGAAGGATGCCGGGTCACCGGGCAAGTTGGAGGTCATGATCAGGACCGTATTGGTGAAGTCCACAGTTCTACCTTGTCCATCTGTCAAACGACCATCATCTAGTACTTGGAGCAAGACATTGAAGATATCCGAGTGAGCCTTCTCTACTTCGTCGAGCAGGACCACTGCATACGGTCGTCTACGAATTGCCTCGGTTAGCTGACCACCTTCGTCGTAACCCACATAGCCCGGAGGAGCACCAATCAACCTAGAGACTGTATGCTTCTCCTGATACTCCCCCATATCGATGCGGACCATGGCCTGCTCGTCATCGAAGAGAAAGTCTGCCAGAGTACGGGCAAGTTCCGTCTTTCCTACCCCGGTGGGACCAAGAAAGAGGAAGGAGCCAATTGGACGATGCGGGTCGGAAAGACCAGCCCTCGAGCGTCTGATGGCATTGGAGACCACCGAGACAGCATCGTCTTGGCCCACTACTCTCCTGTGAAGGAACTCCTCCATGTGCACGAGCTTCTCTACTTCGCCCTCCATCAGTCGCTGCACGGGAATACCTGTCCAGCGACTGACCACCCACGCAATATCCTCCGCCTCCACCTCCTCTTTCAACATCTTCTGATGGGCCTGCAACTTGGCAAGCTCTTGGTTGGCCTCTTCGATCTTGCGCTCCAACTCAGGAATTCTTCCATAACGAATTTCTGCTGCACGGTTGAGATCGCCGTCTCTCTCGTAACGCTCGGCTTCCCCCCGACGATCCTCCAACTCCTCCCGGAGGGAACGCAGTTTGGAAATAGCCTCCTTCTCTGCTTGCCACTGAGCAGTCATGGCATTGATTTGCTCGGACAAATTGGCCAACTCTTCATCGATATGGGCAAGACGAGCCTTGGAGGCCTCGTCGGTCTCCTTGGAAAGCGCTACCCGTTCTATCTCCAACTGTCGAGCACGCCGAGTAACTATGTCTATCTCCGTAGGCATTGAGTCGATCTCGATGCGCAATCTGCTGGCAGCCTCATCCACTAGATCAATGGCTTTGTCCGGCAAGAAACGACCTGACAAGTAGCGATCGGAAAGTACAGCTGCCGCAACAAGAGCACTGTCATGGATATGCACTCCATGATGCACTTCGTAACGCTCCTTCAACCCACGCAATATGGCGATGGTATCCTCCACTGACGGTTGATCCACGTAAATGGGTTGGAAGCGTCTCTCCAAGGCGGCATCCTTCTCGATGTGCTTACGGTACTCATCCAGAGTTGTGGCACCAACCAATCTCAGTTCGCCTCGAGCGAGCATGGGCTTGATCATGTTGCCAGCATCCATTGCTCCTTCGGCTGCACCTGCTCCGACGATAGTGTGCAGCTCGTCTATGAAGGTTATGATCTCCCCTTCGGAATCGGTTATCTCTTTCAATACGGCCTTGAGTCTCTCCTCGAACTCACCTCGGTACTTGGCTCCTGCAACCATTGAAGAGATGTCCAGGGCAACAACTCGTTTGCCCCGCAGACCCTCGGGAACGTCACCCTCTACTATCCTGTTGGCCAACCCTTCGACAATTGCCGTCTTCCCTACGCCTGGCTCACCTATGAGCACCGGGTTATTCTTGGTCCTCCTCGAGAGCACCTGTATTACTCTACGAATTTCCTCATCTCTACCAATTACGGGATCGAGCTTGCCTTGACGAGCGGCAAGAGTGAGGTCGCGCCCATACCGCTCGAGCGCTTGATAGGTTTCCTCGGGATTCTGGGAGGTAACCCTATGACTTCCTCTGATGGAGCGCAATGCCTCGAGAAGCTGCTCCTTGGTCACACCTATTAAAGAGGTCATAGCAAGAAGCAGGTGCTCAACGGATAGGTATTCATCACCCATCTCTGCACGAGCAGCATCGGCCGACTCCAAAACCTCCCGCAGGCTACGACCTATCTCCGAAGTACCACCATAGGCGCGCGGTGTTTTGGAGAGCGTCTCCTCCAAACGACGGCGAAGTACCTCTATGTCCACTCCGACCTTGGCCAGGACGGGGAGTACTACGTTGGAAGACTGTCCGAGCAGCACCAACAACAGATGCTCGGGCATGACCTCGGCATGGTTGGACGTACGGGCAAGCTCTGTCGCCTGTCCGAACGCTTCCTGAGTCTTCAATGTCCAGCGATTGGGATCCAACGGCATTTACTTGACCCTCCCTCCCGCATAGGGAACCGGATAACGCGTTCCAGACGGGACTACATCACGCTTGTAGAATTTGTGGGTTCTCTCTATAGCCTGTCTCGCCTCTTCTTTCACCTGACGGAGCTCTTGGCGCAATCTCTCCACCTCAGCTTCCAACTCCATGACCATACGAACTCCCTCCAAGTTGAGCCCCATATTGGTCAGATCTTGGATATGCCTCAAACGCTCTATGTCCTTGATCCGATAGCGCCTGCTTCCCCCTACCGTTCTCTCTGGTTCGAGTAAGCCTTTTCGCTCGTAAATACGTAGCGTCTGTGGATGCATTCCCGCTAATTCGGCTGCTACGGAAATCACATACAACGCCCTTTCCTCGGAACTCACAGCTGTTGAACTGCCTTTGTTCCTTCTCGGCATTGAATTCTTCCCTGGCATGACAATCTCAACCAACCTTCTGTACTCCTAATAGCTGCACATGGTTACTAATAGCTACACATGGTCGGACGCTCACACTCCTAGATAGGCGCGAGGTGACTCCTTGGATACCTTGGCCAATCGTTCTACTGCTGCCTTCTCATCAGCTGTCAACTTCGTAGGAACACTCACCATCACGGTGACCAGGAGATCGCCGACACTACCATTGCGCTGAGGCACCCCTCGTCCTTTCACTCGGAAGGTACGACCACTAGAGGTTCCTGGAGGGATCCTCAGAGTAACAGGCTTGTCCAAGGTAGGTACGGCTATGGTCGTGCCCAACACTGCCTCAGGGAAAGTGATGGGCACGGTTATAGTGAGGTCCTTGCCCCGACGTCCAAATACTTTGTCAGGCGCTACTCTGACCGTCACATACAGATCACCTGCCGGCCCCCCATTGCGCCCAGCATTACCTCTCCCCTTGACTCGGATGCGCTGTCCGTCCTCTACACCAGGTGGTATCCTAACTTTGACCTGGCGACTCTTGTGCTGAACTCCTGAACCTCCACAGGCAGGACATGCTTTTATGATCTTGGTTCCCCGTCCACCACACTCTGGGCAGAGTCTAGAGAGAGAGAACAGACCTTGGTTGTCGTCGAGCACTCCTCTGCCACCGCAACGCTGACATGTGACCACACCTTCTGCACCTGCAGCCCCCGTCCCGGCACAGCTAGGACAAAGCACATCGCTGGTCAAATGGACCGTGGTGGTCACGCCTGCAACCGCATCGCCAAAGGAAAGATGGAGCTCGGTCTCTACATCTGAACCTCGCTGCGGGCCAACCCCTCGACCAGTAGTACGACGACCGAACATGCTCCCGAACAGGTCACCCAGATCGTCTATCCGGAAACTGAAGCCTCCACTGCCAGCTCCTGCAGTAGTGAAAGGCCCCTTGGAGGCACCCAATCTCCTTACCTCGTCGTACTCAGCTCGTTTAGCAGCATCGCCCAAGACATCATAGGCCGCAGAGATCTCCTTGAACTTCTCCTCCGATCCTGGATTTGCATCAGGATGATACTTCTTGGCCAACCTACGGTATGCCTTGGTAATATCCTTGGCCGTAGCGGACTCAGGAACACCGAGAATTGAGTAGTAATCCTTTTCGAACCACTCTCGCTGTGCCACCACGGTACTTAACCTCCTAACCTTGAACTCGTACCATGGCAGGACGAATCAGTCGTCCTTTCCAGAGATAACCGGCACGCATAACCTCGGCAACAGAGAGATCTTGTTTTTCCGCACCTTCCGTTCCGCCCTCCTTTGCCTCGTGGGCGACTGCCTCATGGACTACAGGATCAAAGGATTTCCCAGCAGTGTCTACTCTCTCCAGACCCTCCCTGGACAAGAGATCGAAAAGCATGCGTCGTACCTGCCGCAGAGCTGCAGCAGCATCGGTGCTGGATACGCTTGATGCAGAATCATCCTCCTTGGGGAGGTGGGCATCGGCAAGGTCGAGAACGTCTAGAACTGGCAGTAGCTTTATCACCAGATCCTCTGCTGCCCTTTCCAAGCTGTCGGTCTGCTGTTTTATGATGCGTTTGCGATAGTTCTCGAACTCTGCCTGTAACCGACGGAGCGCGTCGAGATATTCATCGCGTTCAGCTATAGCCTTGGCTAGTTCTTCGTTCTTTTCGGCTTCTTGATTAACAGCATTTTGATCTGCGAATTGGCCGTATGTCTCCTCCAGTACCTCCACGGGTACACCTTCTCCAGCCATGGAAGAAATCTGTTCGTTTGCCTGACCATGCTCGCCTAAGTTGTCAAGATGACCGCCTTCGGGAGCAGCTCCAGGAGAGGGCTGTTCGGTTGATCGAACCTCACTACCCTCACCTGAGCCCTCCTGATTGTCCTCCAACGACGCTGCAGACCCGTTGCTACCGTTGTCTACATTCGATTCTGCAAAATGTCCCTCTTCAAATGTTCGCCCTTCGGAAACACTCACATCGGTTCCGGCAGGATCGAACTCATCACCAGATTTCTTCTCGTCAATCATGCTCCCTGCTCGTCAACTATCTCAGCATCAACCACTTCGTCATCTGAGCTATGAGGCCCACTTGAAGAGGAGCCTCCGCCACTAGCAGCACTTGCTTGTGAGGCTGCTTGCTCGTACAAACGTTGAGTGAAGTTTTGGCTTGCGCGCATCAAAGCATCGGTGGCCTGCTTGATGGCTTCTACGTCACTACCAGCCAGAGCCTCCTTCAACTTGCTCAGAGCATGCTCTACATCCTCTTTCTCGCTGCCGGACAACTTATCTCCCTGCTCACGCAGAAGTTTCTCGGTCTGATACACCAAGGTGTCCGCATTGTTCCTGGTTTCTGCCTCTTCACGTCTTCTTCTGTCCTCAGCAGCATGGGCCTCAGCATCCTTGATCATCCGTTCTATATCCTCCTTGGCCAAGGACGATTGACCGGTTATGGTCATGGACTGCTCTTTGCCTGTGGCACGGTCTTTGGCGGATACATGCACGATGCCATTGGCATCTATGTCGAAGGTAACCTCGATTTGCGGAATTCCTCTGGGTGCAGGGGGCAGATCCACCAGCTGGAACTTGCCCAAGGTCTTGTTGTACATGGCCATCTCCCGCTCCCCTTGGAGAACATGGATCTCCACTGAAGGTTGATTGTCCTCGGCCGTGGTGAACACCTCGGAACGCTTGGTAGGAATAGTGGTGTTCCTCTCGATCAAACGGTGCATGACCCCACCCTTGGTCTCTATTCCGAGCGAGAGAGGAGTGACATCCAATAGCAGGACGTCCTTTACCTCACCCTTCAGCACTCCAGCTTGAATTGCTGCTCCTACTGCCACCACTTCATCAGGGTTCACCCCTTTATGGGGCTCTTTGCCGGTCAAGGAGTACACGAGATCTTGAATGGCCGGCATGCGAGTCGCCCCTCCAACCAAGATCACATGATCCAAATCGGACTTGGACAGGGATGCATCCTTGATGGCTTGTTCGAACGGCCCTCGGCAGGCCTCCACTAGATCTGCAGTGAGCTCTTGGAACTTCGAACGGGTCAACTTTAGATCGAGGTGCTTGGGTCCTTCAGAGGTGGCGGTTATGAAAGGCAAGTTGATCTGGGTCTCCTGCAAGGAGGAGAGCTCTATCTTTGCCTTCTCGGCCGCCTCCTTCAAGCGCTGCATGGCCATACGGTCATTGGACAGGTCTACACCCTCTGTGTCCTTGAAGGTCTTCACCAGCCAATCGATGATCCTCTGGTCCCAGTCATCACCACCTAGGTGCGTATTGCCTGAGGTTGCTTTGACCTCGAACACTCCTTCGCCAATCTCGAGAATGGATACGTCGAAGGTTCCTCCACCTAGATCGAATACTAGTACGGTCTGGTCCGCGGACTCCTTGTCCAAGCCGTAAGCGAGAGCAGCTGCAGTGGGTTCGTTTATGATACGAAGCACCTCGAGACCGGCAATCTGCCCAGCTTCCTTGGTGGCAGTCCGTTGAGAATCATCGAAGTAGGCTGGTACGGTGATGACGGCCTGGGTAACCGTATCCCCAAGATAAGACTCGGCATCCCTTTTCAGCTTGCCCAAGATTCGTGCAGAGATCTCCTGGGGAGTGTACTTCTTGCCGTCTATGTCAATGGTCCAAGAGGTTCCCATGTGACGCTTGACCGACCTGATGGTTCTGTCCGGGTTGGTAATTGCTTGGCGCTTGGCCACCTCACCTACCAATACCTCACCGGACTTGGCAAAGCCCACTACAGACGGCGTAGTTCTACCGCCTTCCGCGTTAGGAATTACACTTGGCTCACCTGCCTCCAGCACTGCTACAACTGAATTAGTAGTACCAAGGTCAATACCAACCGCTTTAGGCATGCGTCTCGCCTCCATGAATAGCTAACGATCTTTTCACAATGTTCACAAAGTAGATTATAGCAAACATGAGCGTATCTTTGTCAAGATCATAACGTGTCTATTGCATATATATTCGGTAGCTGCCTGTTCCTACAACCAAACAACACGAATAACAGAGGACCAGGGACGGATATGCTCGAAGGAATAGACGCGACTATCCTTGTTCGTATGTCCCATCTTGTAATAGTCCGTCATGGGCAGAGTACTTGGAACGAGGAGAACCGCTTCACCGGCTGGACGGACGTGGACCTCACTGCCCGAGGAGAGAGCGAGGCACGGTACGCTGGTGAACTCATAGCTTCTGAACCTGGACTGGAGATCGATGTCCTGCATACATCGGTATTGACCAGGGCCATCCGCACAGCCAACATCCTATTGGATCAAATTGGTAGATCGTGGATACCTCTGAAAAGACATTGGCGCCTCAATGAACGACACTACGGTGCACTCCAAGGCCTGAACAAGAAAGAAACCGCGGCAAAGTACGGGGCCGATCTCGTAAAGGCGTGGAGGCGTAGTTATGCAACTCCACCTCCACCCCTGGATCTCACCGACCCACGACATCCTCGATTCGACAATCGATACAAGCACGTACCTGCGGACGCTCTGCCGGCCAGTGAGTGCTTAGCCGATGTAGTACATAGGCTGTTACCTTATTGGCAGGACGCAATAGCTAGTGACTTGCTCCAAGGCAAGACCGTGCTCGTAGTCGCTCACGGAAACAGTCTCAGAGCATTGGTCAAATATCTGGAGCACCTGAGTGACGAAGAAGTAGTTGACCTCGACATCCCAACCGGAATTCCACGCCTCTACAGTCTCGATGAAACTCTCTCGGTAAAAGAGGCACGTTACCTAGGCGATCCTGCAGCTGCTGCAGCTGCTGCAGAGGAAGTGGCACGTCAAGCAGGGTAAGTTTTCAACAACCATAGCCCTTCATGAGTTCATAGACCTTTCCACTATCTGGGACAGATCAAGTACTGAGACCTCGTCTTCGCGTTGTCTCTCCTTCACGGCATCGTCAATCATGATCATGCAATAAGGGCAGGCAGTAGAGACGATATCAGCATTGGTGGAAAGGGCTTCGTCTGTTCGTTCCAAGTTGACTCGCTTGCCCAGCTTTTCCTCTAACCACATGCGTGATCCACCTGCACCGCAACAAAAGCTGTTCTCCCGGCAGCGATGCATCTCCACCTCCTCAACTCCAGGAACAGCTGCTAGAACTGAACGTGGCTGATCGAAGACACGGTTATGCCTGCCTAGATAGCAAGGATCGTGGTAGGTAACCGTCGCAGTAAGACCAGTTCCTGGAGTAATACGCCCTTCCGACACAAGTCTGTCTAGCAGCTGAGAGTGGTGTATCACCTCGAATGAGCCACCCAGAGCAGGATACTCACGAAGAAGCGTATTGAAGCAGTGCGGACATGAAGTAATGATCTTGGTAACCTGAGCCTCGTTCAAGGTTGCAATATTCTGCTTCGCCACCTCCTGGAAGAGGTACTCGTTCCCCAGTCGTCTTGCTGGATCGCCTGTGCAATACTCCTTCGGTCCTAGTACAGCAAAGCTGATTCCGGCTTGGTGCAGCATACGGGCGGTTGACTGAACAGCTTTTCTAGCCCGCTCATCCAAGGCTCCGGCACATCCCACCCAATACAAATACTCTATGCCCTCCGGCATGACATCGGAGACCACTGGAATCTCAAAGTCGAGAGCGGCTGTCCAATCAAGTCGATGGGAGGCACCTAGTCCCCAAGGGTCGCCTTGATTCTCCAGGTTCCTCAGCATCAGCGAAGCCTCCTGCGGGAAGCTGGACTCCATCAGCACTTGGTACCTACGCATATCCACAATTGTGTCCACGTGCTCTATGTCCACTGGACATTGCTCCACGCACGCGCCACAGGTCATGCAGGACCAGAGCACATCCTCGGCAATGACATCCGGCACGAGCGCAATTTTCGCCTCGCCCTCTCCGGTACCTGCATCTTCTTCCCCCTTCCCTGCCTTGGCCAGTAATCTAGGAGCAGAACTGAACAAGTTCTCTCTCAGGTTCATGATCACGAGTTTGGGAGATAGTGGTTTGCCTGTATTCCAAGCGGGACAGGCATCTTGACATCTACCGCACTCTGTACAAGTGGCCAGATCCAGCAACTGCTTCCAGCTGAGTTGCTCTATGTATCCAGCACCGAACACTGAATCCTCGCTCAAATTCTCTGGATCCATGTCGGGCGTAGAGAGAGCTCCTAGAGCACGCGGTCGTCTAGACATGGCGACATTGAGAGGGGCAAGGAATATATGGAGGTGTTTGGAGTAGGTTACGAACACGAGGAAAGCCATGATGACAGTTACATTTACGAGCAAGAATGCAGTTTCTAGATCGGCATTGACCGGTCGGCCAAGCCCGGAAAGGGCTCTACCGATCAAATGGGAAGCAAAGGCCCACCAACCATAGGGGAAATCACCAGTATTGGTCTGCGCCGCTCTGTACATGAGAAGACTTATGACCACCGAGGCAATCCCACTTAGGGTGATCCATGCAGCTCCAAGGTGCGAGCCATAGAAGCGCGAACGTCTCTCCTTGCGAGCTGGCGATTCCTTGGTGCGAATGACAACGAATACCACCAGAGCCACCAGAATGGCTACGGAGAAAAAGTCCTCGAGAAAACCGAGCACAGCAGTGTGCCCAATCAAGGGTATTGCAAAGCGCTTGTCAAAAAGATCGCCGTATGCCTCGATAATGGTGAAGAGCAGGACGATGAAGCCCCAGAAAGTAAAGGCATGGGCCAGTCCGGGAATACGGCGTTTGAAAAGTTTACGTTGACCTATGACCTCGGACAGCTCCACCCAGATACGGTTTGGTATATCACGCAACCGTCCTGGGGAGGGTTGTCCGGAGCGAATCAATCTGAACAGCCAGAAAAGGCGTCTGCCCGCTAGCACAAAAGCTATCGCGGTAACGACCATGCCTATGACGATCCGGATGACCATCTCTCTCCTATCGCTCCTATAGCTATCCTCAGCTACCCTCAAGCCAGCCCTTTGACAGGTGCTTCGATTCCGAAGTACCTGTCAAAGTCAAGACCTACGAACATCCTGTCAACTCAGCCAGCCCCGCTAGCTTATACAAGAAACCGGAGGTACTCATCAAGCTGACCTCAAACAGGATAATCTCGCAAGTTCTCGTAGTACCGGCTTGGAGTCGGGCCTCTCTGATGCTGATACTTGGACCCAAGGCCAGCGGAACCATAGGGATGTTCGGCACTGGTAGTCATACGTATGAAACTGATCTGGCCGATCTTCATCCCTGGATATACGGTTATGGGAAGGTTGGCTACATTAGAAAGCTCGAGGGTGAGGTGACCATCGAATCCAGCATCGACAAAGCCAGCCGTGGAGTGTATGAGCAGTCCCAGTCGTCCAAGGCTTGACTTACCTTCCAACCTGGCTACTAGATCATCGGGAAGAGCTACCCTCTCCAAGGTGGATCCGAGTACGAACTCGCCAGGATGGAGAATCAACGGCTGGCTCTCACCGACATCTACCAGTTCGGTCAGCTCCTCTTGGGGCTGGGCTACATCTATGATCTTGATCGTATGGTTCCTGAACAAGCGAAACCATCTATCCACATGCAAGTCAACAGAGGAGGGCTGGATGCAGCCCTCACCGAGAGGCTCGATTATTATTCTCCCTTTGGCAATTTCCTCTTCAATGCTTCGGTCGGAAAGGATCATCAAATCGCAGGTTACTAGCGGTTCGGCATTCGTGCCTACTTTTCCTGCACCTGCAAGAGAGCTAGACTATTTAATAGGTGTTGTCAGGTAACTTTTTTTGAGCCTCTTCCTGAACTACTCGAGTACAGAGGAGAGGCTCTTTGAGAAGAAGCTACATTTCGCTATATTTAAGCTATGTTAGCGATTTAGCGTACTTGCGAGCGTAGTTCAGAGGCAGAACATCAGCTTCCCAAGCTGAGAACGCGGGTTCGATTCCCGTCGCTCGCTCTGG
>JAMDDE010000045.1 GCA_023489235.1 Actinomycetota bacterium
AGACCAAAGCTTTAACCAGCCCTGTCGGGTCCTGCGTGCTCCACATTAAGACGTAAGAGCACCCTACGCTCTATATGCATTGCTTCTCGAAACTCATCCCAGTTAGGGTGCTCACCGGAAATCTGACGATAGAGAGCTACGAGACCATCCATTGCCTCAGGCAAGTGAACTATATCCACGTTGGCATCTATCTGGACCCAGCGACCGAAGAACCCATCGGGCAGCACGCAAAGGCTCGCCCTAGGGTCGCGCAGAAGATTACGGGTCTTCATGGCAGTCTCCCTAGTGCTGATCACCACTTTCCCATCACTATCCACACCAGCCAAAACAGGTGAGAGCTGTAAAGATCCATCACGACGGTAGGTCGCCAATACACAGTGATGCTGTATCCTGGCAATCTCCAATGCCTGAGCTATGTCCACTACCTTAGATTACTAGCGTATGAGTCTTGTGCTTTGGGCGTAGGTAGTTTAAGGGTAGCTCAAGGCTCAAGGTGCCTAATAGCTAATAGCTAGTAGGCACAACTGCCCAGTGGAAACTGCCTATTAGACTAGGCAGTTTCCACTGGTTCTATTGGAGCCCTTAGCTACTTGTAAGCGGGAAAAACGCAATAGCCCAGGTCCCAGAGTTAGAAGTACTGGATGCCAGGAGGTGGGCGCTTGGCAGATTGGTTGTACCAAGAGTATTAGCAGCGAACTCATAGACCATGCCAACGGGAGCACCAGATCTAGTAGATGCACCAGCAACACTCACCCAGAGGTTGCCGGAACTATCGAAGGCAATGCCATCTCCTCCTCCGCTTATGTAGGAAGACATGTTGATCGTAGCGCTTGGCACGTCGGTTGTGCCAAGAGTATTAGCAGCGAACTCATAGACCATGTCATTTTTGGCAACGATCCAGAGATTTCCATTTGGGGCGAACGCCAGTGCAAACGGTGAAGCCCCTCCAGGCATCTGCACATGCGCGGTAGGTCGAGGAACAGCACTCGTAAGAGAATCCTTTGGATACTTGACGATTACACGGTTGTTGTAATTGGCGACCCACAGGTTTCCGGATCGGTCAAATGCCACACTGTCCGGCCCGTCTATGAGAGATGGAGTAGAGATGATCTTGGTTGGGAGAGTATTAGCACTCAGTGTATTGGCCGCATACTCCGCTACTACTGTACCTCCTGCCACCCAGAGGTCTCCATGTGCATCAAAGGCCAGCCCCTCGGGGTCAATAATTTGCCCGAGTCTATCGAGAACATGAGTTGGTGGAGAATTATTCACAAGATCACCCGGTGAGTACTCTTCGATTCTTGGCATGGTCGATCCTGAACTTTCACAACCTACCCACAGATCTCCGGACGGGTCGAATGCAAGGGCATCTGGATGGGCGCAAGTTTGGCTATGCACAGTGATCGACGGTGGAGCCACTGGAGGGAATCCGAAGTTGGATATTGTTCCAGCATTGAGTTCGCTTACCCAGAGGCCGTGTATTGATGAGTTGGCTGTGCTTGAAGTAGCCGGCTGGCTAGCAGTAGATCGGCTTGGCGAAACTACGGTGGTAGTTGTTGACTTGGTGGCAGAGGTACTCGAACAGGATCCGAGAACTACCGCTGCACAAACTCCTATTATCAGGTATGCAAAGGACTTTTTCCTCGGCAGCGTCATGCAGCGTCCGATCCGTTGTATGGCAAGCATCATCTGCTCCTCCCCAACACCTCAGACCAGGCTACCCGTATGGACTACTGCTGGGTGAGATGTTTTCAGAAATAATTTTTTAAGTATAATACTCCCAACTTGCTGTCGACTTACAATATCTTAATTCCAAGTGTCGCCCTACCCCCGCTCATGAATGGGCCTTCTGCTGATCTTGCTCCTTAAGCTATCGCTGCACTGCAGCTCGACAATAGAGCCGAAAGTCCTCACTCCCTGGCCCTTGTATGGGAGGATTAAGACCATGGGGAGGAGGTTAGTTACCGCTTGTGACTTGCCACTTGGCACGTGTGTAACTCGAAGCAATGCCAATAAGGAGAACAAAACCTATATGAAATAATATAAGAATATATAATAGCTCCCCCATCAATACGAGTCGCCTCTAGTATCCTCTCGCCACGAGCTGACTCAGCAGTACAGTGAACCACGCTATCTATATTCACATTCGTTGCTTGCCAAATGTACCCAATCCGTACAACGCGTACCGGTCTCTTTATTTTTTACAGTGCATACCGTTCTTTTCTTTCTGTCTTTTCTTTCTGCTCTTTATAGCGCGTATTGCTCTCTCACCACTGACCAGAGCCCGCTATCCTCTAACAACGCCCGAGGGAGGAGTAAGGAGAGCTGCACGGTACCCGGCAAGCGAGTGATCTGCACTTCGCCAGTGACTGTTGCCCTGTTCAACACCTCGTCTGAAGAAATTCCCAGAACTTGGTGCGCTCTCCCTACGGCATTGTCGACAGCTTGATTCAAATCTGGTCCCGTTCCAATGAACTGGATAGGACCCACCTCTGTATCAGCCTTTATTCCATGCTTCTGGGCCAGCGCCTCAAAGGATGCTCGTTCCTCAGACGTATACGGCTGCACAATAGGCGGGAGATCTTGAGCTCGTGGCAAAAGTACAGGACCAGGGAGATCTAGTCCTTTGATCAGGTCAACGCGGACTGTGATATCGGCAGTAATGTCGATACTATGTACTGCTAGTTCCCCTCTTCCCATGATGGAGTGAGCATCCCCCATGTAAACACCTCCCCCTGAAACCTTGATAGGGCACAGGAGAACGGCTCCGGGCCTTACATCAGTGCAGTCCAGATGTGCATCAGTGCGTACCGCATCCAATTCCTGAGCACTCAAATGGTATTGGTGGGGCGCATCAACAAGAAAAGAGCCGAAATCGCCAGCATTATGAGAGTCAGGAATTGTCTTTGCCGGTATGGTGCCAATGTTACCGATGGAAGGCCTCATGCGAATGGAAAGACCAGTAAGCTCATGAGCAGCAAAGACTAATATCGAGTACTGCTCGCTTCGTTCAGGAAGCGCAGCATAGTAAGCTGCTTTCTCTGCAAAACGACTAGCATTGTCCTGGTCAACAGCTACCGCAACTCCTCTTTCGTGATCAAATACTACTGTATATCCCTGTCGGAAATGGAAGGGACTGGCCTCTGCTCCGCATTCCTTGCAACGAATAGCGCTCTCTCCAATTCCGACAAGTTGTGTCGATGGCCAAGGACGTCCGCATCCTGGACACTTTTTGGCAACAAAAGCGTCCCCATCGAATGCTTGATCATTAACTTGCATCGTCCCTGTGCTGGCTGCACTTGACAAAACTTTGACCTCTTCGATGTGAAGAGCCAATGTATCGCCTACCTCGGCTCCCTCAACATAGACAGGCTGAGTGACCTCATGACCCCCACGGAAATCTGGAGTTATCATAGGACCCCAACAACCAGGTGGGGTGATCGCGCGAATCCGACTTCCACTGGACACCGTGGCAAAGAAACCAACGTCTGGTCCGATCAAGCCGTGAGTAAATTGGTCGACAAACACAGTAGTATCGGTTTTGGCCATCTCTCCCCCTGTTCATCTACTTCAAAATAGTATCCTACTGTGAGATTCCTAGCTATGGCCTAACAAAGAGCAAGTGAA
>JAMDDE010000037.1 GCA_023489235.1 Actinomycetota bacterium
CAGTTCTGGTTGTTTGTTTCCAATGAAAGCCGTCAAACTGCTTCGCTTTGGTTTTTGCATTGGCGTTGCGGATAGCCTGATTGATTCATGCGCTACCGATCTCTACATCTATAAACGATCTAGAGGTGAGTTGTCGGCGCTCTTCTATCCCTATGTCTAAAGGCAGGAGCTTTAGGTCGCATTTTGGTAAAAATTGTTGATAAGCTTCTTATTAAATATTATATATCTCTAATAAATCGCTTTAATGTTGTTTAATGTCTATCGTTAAATTAAGTAAGTGAGTTAAGTTACTTATAACTACAGTAAAGCGATTCAAACGATATGTTAATTTTAACTATTAAAGAACATTGTATATAGACTATGCAACTAGTGTATACATAAGTCTCAAATAATCCACAACCTGTGCATGATGTTGTGAATTACTTGACATCTTCTTCAAGTTCAGAGTAATAAGTACTATCATAGATTGTGACAGATAGTCATCTAGTGAATACTTAACGTGTTTATCTGACTAGCTCCAAGTACTGGTAACCCACAAATTTAACGCATGGACAAGGACATCTGCTATGCGAGCCGGTTGTTGGACTACCAATGCAGCTGGACCTAGTTCACAGATAATGGCTGGCATTGATGTCTCACGTAGAAGGGGAACACACATTCCAATTGTAGTCGCTTCAATGAAGTTGAAGACAGAAACGAGTGATTTTTGAACTAATTCGGCCAAATGACGACCTGGGGTAGATTCATATTGATAGCCCGAGTAGAAAGCAGTTCTACAGATCTGGTTGTCGGGATCTAAACGAAGGCCAATAAGCACGGAAACATTTGCTAGGTTGGCTCTTCTAGCCAACTCAGAGCTGTCTGGATGGCTCAAGGTGATGACATTAGCTCCTTCAGTTTGCAGACGCCTACGGGTTGCTGCTACCAATGCTCCCAAACCACCTTCTTCACTAATGGCTACTGGATAGCCATTCAGTGAAGAGAGAGGTTGATGCAGAAGTTCGAAGTCTTTAACGGTGCGTACTATTTCCTTTTCGTTATGCTCTTTCCGTAGTTGCAGTCGAATCAACTCATTGTAGGTTTCTCTTCCAAATATGGCATCTGCAGGTAGTCCTACATTTTTTTGGAATTCTGCCAAAGCGTTTGCCGTACGGTCACCGAAGATACCGTCTATTCGACCAGCGTCGAATCCTAAAGAGCCTAACCTACGTTGCAATTCGGCGATATCGTCACCACGCAACATTGGTGTTCGTCTATAAAGTAAACGATCTCCCAAACGGTAACCGGCCTCGACAAGTGATTGCCATGTCTGAGGGCCACATACCCCATCTACTCGAAGCTTACGTGCCTCTTGAAATGCACGAACCGAACGAGAAGTAGCGTTCCCGTAGTAACCTGGGGGATCCTCGAGTGGGTCATAACCAAGCTGCAAGAGACGCTGTTGAAGATCTAGTACATCCTCACCTTGGTCCCCTATGGTTAAGGGCAAACCACTCAAAGATCTCGAAGATGTGGCATTATGTCGTTTAAAATGGAAGACTTGGGTCTCGCCCCCACTATTCGTACCAATGGTTCCCCTTGGGCGAAGAGAATTAGTGTTGGAATGCTCATCACCTGGTAACGCTGAGCTGTTCGTAGACTGTCGTCTACGTTCACCTTCGCTACTCGAAGTCGATCCGCTAACTCTATAGAGATCTCTTGTAACGTAGGTTCCATCATCTTGCATGGCCCGCACCACTCCGCCCAGAAGTCAACGAGAATTGGTAAATCTGCTGACAGAATCTGCTCATCAAATATGTTATCAGTTAGTTCTAGGAAGGAAGGACTCACAATTCATACCTTTTAATCTTTTTAATCAACAACACCTAAACGATGAGTAATTTTAACCACGCTATATAAAGAACATTGTTATACTTTTAGTTATCATAAGTAATATGGCAGATAACTATTTCAAGGGTTACTAGCGTGGTGTTCACGTGCAGAAAGCCACCGCTCTGCATCAATTGCAGCCATACAACCAGATCCTGCAGCTGTAATAGCTTGTCGATAGTCGGCGTCCTGCACATCGCCGCAAGCAAATACACCCGGTACGCTTGTAGATGTTCCAGTAAAGGTTTTTATGTATCCCGTTTGGGTTAGTTCTAACTGTCCTTCAAATAATGAACTGTTAGGTGCATGACCAATGGCAACGAATAGCCCAGTGACGTCGAGTTTGGTTAATTCTTCGGTTTTGACGTTCTTTATTAAAAGTCCACTTACCTTGGTATCACCTAAAACGTCTACAACGACAGAGTTCCATTGGAATTTGATTTTTGGATTAGCAAAGGCACGATCCTGCATGATGCGTGAAGCTCTTAGTTCATCACGTCGATGGATAATTGTTACTTGCTTGGCAAACTTTGTAAGGAATATCGCTTCTTCTAAAGCAGAGTCTCCTCCACCTACAACCGCGATGTCCTGGTCGCGAAAGAAGAATCCGTCACAGGTAGCACATGTAGATACTCCATGGCCGATGAGACGAGCTTCATTCTCGAGTCCAAGCATCAAAGCTCGGGCACCAGTGGCTATGATCAATACTTTAGCTGTGTAATCAGGCGGATTCGTTTCGTCGTTGACCCAAACCTCGAATGGCCACGACTGCAAGTTGACTTTTGTGGCTCGACGAGTGACATATGTAGTACCGAATCTAGCCGCCTGATCGTGGAATGCCTCCATGAGCTCAGGACCACCTATACCGTTGACGAAACCGGGATAGTTCTCAATTTCTGTAGTCAGCATGAGCTGACCACCCGGTTGATCACTTGTAGACGACGGCTCGCCTTCAATGAGAAGAGGATGCAAATTTGCTCTGGCAGTATATATTGCGGCGGTCAACCCTGCTGGGCCTGACCCAATGATAATGACTGTGTGTTCTTCGCTCATCTCTATCTTTCCAATTGCCTCCCTACACTCTCCGTTTCGACCATGTGAACGCTCCAATCAGTGTCATAACGGCACCGAGCAATGCGTCACTAGCCCAAACCTTACCCGGAAATGCGTAAGCATCAAGCACTCTGATGATAGCTATAGAGCCGACTACTATTACCGCAGTTAGAAGAGTTATGATGACAATCACATAAAATAAACCTTTTACAGCTATAGATATAGGTCTTGTAGTCCTGTCACGGAATACGCCAACAACGGTATCGATGGTGTTTGCTAATTTACTGGCCCAATCCTCGATCTCAGCCGCGTTCTCAGATCGTTCAGTTTCTGATAGCTCGTCAAGCGACATGGTAGCGCTCCGGATAGAAGAGTTGCTCATGACCTATCCTCATCATGATGGCTCACCTGTAGAAGGAGGTGTTTGATAGGTTATCCCAAGAGTACCGGGACCTGTGTGTGCACCTATTACAGGTCCGAGATAGCCGACTGATATTGGTACTGTGGGAAAGACCTCCTTGAGTTGGTCGATGAATTCATTGACGTTGTCCATCATGGCATGAGTGATTGCTAGTGAGGTCACCTTGTTTTCGGCTCGCAGTAGATCCATCAAGTATGAGAGTGCACGAGATCGAGTTCGCTGACGAGCACGACCTTCAACTACGCCGTCTTTGATCCCAATTATAGGTTTCATGGAAAGCATTGTCCCTAGCATAGCTTGTGCTCCCCCAATCCGACCCCCTTTACGTAAGTACTCGAGAGAATCCACCATCCCGACAACATAGGTGTACTCTCTTGCTTTGAGCACATAGTCAGTTATGGCTTGTAAGGAAGCACCGCTTTGCGCTAACTCTGATGCTTGAAGAGCAAGCATACCTACGCCCATGGTTGCTAGGCGAGAATCGATGACCCGAACTTCGAAATCAACAGACATCTGTTCTGCTGCAGCTAAGGCAGATTGGTGCGTTGCAGACAACTGAGAGGATAGAGTAATGCAAACTACCCCATCATGGCCTTCCGAAACAGCCTTATGAAATACATCGCTGAAAGCGCCAATAGAAGGTGCAGCAGTTTCAGGTAGAGTACTGGACCGTTTACACCGTTCCCAAAACTCCTCTGGAGATAGCTCGACCATGTCAATGAATTCTTCGTTGCCAAAACGAATTGTAAGCGGAACTATAGCGATACCATGTTCCATAGCTGTTACGTACGGCAAGTCGCATGAACTGTCCGTAACTATCTTTATAGTGGCCATCGCATCTCCAATACCTAAATATCAATTACAGCAGCTAACAGATAGACAATCTTCTCTATAGATAAGCAATTTTCTAGGCCATGTGCGCGTCCTAGATATTACTAGATATTAGTAGTGGTCATTACATATAGTACCGCTTCACCTCTCGTTCAAAAGTGAGAGACTCGAAACAATAACGGTTAGGCATCCAACGGCCGGGCACCTGATGAACAATTCTTCAAGGTTTTCTGTGCAACGCTCTATGCGTGTTTGTACTCTTGTAAAGAGCAACTACGTGTCTCAACATATATGGTACATTAGCAGCAATTAAGGCTGTCAAAGCGAAACTAGCCAATCCAGCAAGAATAGCAAGACCAACTCTTAGCAATAATAAGATACCATGTTGTGCTGTTATCAAACTAGTAATAAGCGCCACAATAAAGCCCATAATAATGCTACTTATAATTACATGGCTTAGGGGTTTAATTGCCTGTAAAAGATATAAGTTTCCAATACGATAATGCAAATGCAGTAAAGCAACTATAGTTCCAAGAGTGTATGCAATAGAAATTGATAGTGCTATACCCTTGATACCAAGTGGTCCATACAATAGGAAAAGAAAAAGAATATTCATGGCATTCTCAAATAAGTAAATGTAAAAAGCAGTTCTAGTGTCCTGCATACTTTGATAAACTCTTATTAAATATAGATAGGCACAAAACCCAGGTATACCTAATGCCAACATTTTTAGTGCAGCACTTGTGGAATCAACCTGAGCGCTTTTAGTTGCTCCATGTGCAAGAATTAACTCGACAATAGGATGGGCCAAAATCAAGTAGCCAACCATTGCTGGAATGGCAAGTGCTAACACTGAAAGTAAGCCTAAAGTTGTACTGTGTCCAAAGAGTCGGTTATTTCCTTTTGTCCAGTATTCAGCTAGTCGTGGAGTCATAGCAGTCATTATAGAAATAGCAATTATGCCAAAAGGAAGTTGAAAAAATGTATAGGCATAGTTATAGGATGCAACAGTTCCTGCTCCCAGACTATCTGCTAGTGCTAATGTTATGAAGAGAGCAAGTTGATTGGCAATTACAAACCCAAAAGTCCATCCTGATAAACGTATAATAGTTAAGACTGCTGGATTTCTAGGTTGCCAATGCCAATGTAGGTTTAAATTTAAACCTCGTAAGCTAGGAAGTGTTACTAGTATTTGAGCACCAACAGCCAGAGTGGAGCCAATGCCTAGTAACAAGATGTAGCCATAGTTCTTTTGAAGATAAATTAGCGATGAGTGGCGAGCTAACTTTGCGTAAAATAACAGGATGCCAATTGTAAGTAGATTGGTTACTATAGGAGCATACATGGGTGCAGCAAAGCGTTTGCGAGCATTCAATAGTGCTGTAAGTATGCTCATGAGTCCATAGAATGTTAATTGTGGTGTAAACAGAACTAGCAGACTAATAGCTACCTGTCGTTCTGTTGGTGCGCTTGGCAGATGGTTTGCCAATGTATAAAGATCAATGAATAGAGGTGCAGCAAGCGCAAATAGTCCAGTTGCAATAAGAAGAATAACTACAGTTAATGTAACTACAGATGATATTGCTTCACTAGCAATTTTTTGATTATGTTTTGTAAATTGTTCTACAAATACTGGTACAAAAGTTGCCGATAGTACGCCCCCTATTACTAGGTCGTGTACGATCAGTGGAGTAACGTTTGCTAAATTATAGGCATCAGCTAAGCTAGTGATGCCCAATGCATATGCTAGTGCGAATATACGAGCTAACCCAGTTATGCGCGATAAAGCAGTTCCAATTGCCATAATGCTGCTATCACGCGAAATACGGTCAAATGTGGTTCGTGGCATCTCGAATCTATTTCACTATGCAATATATGGACTGTTATGACTGGGTGGGGGTATTCTTTACTTTAGTAGTTGGCCGCCATACTGTTCTTAACCACCATAACAGAAGAAAGACAATTGCACCAATAGTTAGTACAAGAGCTACTGCAGATATTGCCAGAGAATGAACAGTAAAGTTGGTGTTGAGGAACGTTAAACCTCCTGCTGGCGTTTGTAGTAGAAGATGAAGAGGAAAATCACCGGAGGCACGAGTGATTACAGTGAAGTAAATAGTAGTATTGCCAGGAGATAAAGTAATCTGTTTACTCGCACCATGTGGAAAGATTAGTTTGTCACTTTTCAGAGTTATTTCAACTGATAATGGATAAGGCGCATGTGAAAGTATAGTTATTGGTATTCGTGCTTGACGAGATGTGAGAGTTATATCACGGCCTGGGGGTGTGCTTATATAGTGCAATTCGTCGTTGATGGTTTGTTGAGAAGCTTCAAGCCATGCTTCTCGTTGATTTTTAGCTAAATGTGATGCTTCCGCACTTAGGAGTTCAAGGCTTATATAGGTGGTGCTGGGAGTGTTCTGTGGCACAGCTCGTTGTAGAGAGCGTATCTCACTTGCTAGATGGTTTATTTGAGTAGTTGGAAGTAGATGACCTGCGTATAGATGGGCAGCTAGCTTTCTAGTTGATGGCTCGCCTCCAACTCCTGAAGGAACTGTAGAAAATATATTGGAAAGGGTGGTTGTTTTTATAATTGGACTATCAGATAGAGCATGGAATAAGGTAAGTAAGTTTGATGAATTTATCTCCCAACTTTCTGGGACTATTACAGCAACAGCTCTAGGCCACTTAAAGTTAGGCTCATCGTAATAGATTTGAGCTAGATCGGCTAGCAATTGGTGAATCCCAAGGAGTGCATTGGGTCCATTTATGAAATGTGTAGCTAGTGTGCGATTAGCAACCAGGACAGAAAATTTTATATGATTTGTTAGAGTAACACTGAATGGCTGAGTTGGAGTAAACAGAGTAGAAATTGGGGCAAGATTATTTTGAGGTAATAGAAGTTGACGAACCCCTAACTTGTAAAGTAGCTCAAGTGCCTTCTTGGTTAGTGGGTCTGTTGATATCCATAGATGCGTATTTTCTGACTTTGGCCCTACAATACTTCCAATAAGTCGAGTTCCTTGATGCAGTTGTTCAACTATATTTGATTGTAAATTACTAGCCAAGAGGGCAGAAGGATTGATAGGAGCATAAGGCAACATAGGGAGTTCAATATTAGGATTATTCATAACTGCTGTAGCTAGCCTTTGTTCCAGTGTATTTGTTAGAGTTGTTGTAGATACATTGTTTTCAATTGTTTGTATAGTTTGGTTGGGTTTCTTATTCAGTGTGGTGGTTTGAGCTAATGAGTTTAAAGGTAGTAATAAATCAGCAGAAATATTCTTATAAGTAAGTAATGAATTTACAAGAGAAGTCAAATGATAGGTTGTAGTTTGATTACTTATTTTAGTAGGGAGAAGGGGTGGTTGAGATCCAATAACCATAGCGAAGCGTAACCTGAGTGACGAGCGTGGAGGATTTGTGTATATTAGCTGGGTCGTTATCTCACTGATCCGACGTCTTGTTGCTGTATCGAATAGTTCAATACGAACAGGATACACACCACCACAATTACCTGGTGAACAATCAAGGGCTATCTGTGATGCAGGTGGTGTTGCAGCTAATGTTGTTGGGACTACTGAATAATTTAAACTAATATTATGTAATGTTGTGGTTGGGATATTCCCAAGATGTATAGAAGGTAATTGTTGGAGGATAGGTGTAGGATATTGATTGTGGATTGTAAGCTGAAATGCTGAACGACTACGAAGACGTCTGAAAACTGTAATGGAAAGATTTAGCTGAGATCGTTTTAGTTGGTGTGGATCAATAGTGAGCACTAAGTTGAATGGATTACCGGGAGTAACCCAGTCTGTTTGATGAACGAGTTCAATCCAGGGGGAAACATGCTGATTGAACGAGGATAATGTGAACCTGGTCGTTTTGGCGTGACTGCGACTGGTTATTTCATGCTCGAGTTGAGTAGCTCGCGCAATCTTCGAGTAATAATTTTTACTAGGATTATATAGTAAGTTTATAGGTATAGTTATGAACGCTACTAACCATACTATTTGTAGTAGAAGTATACTTATATAGCGAATATCGTGTCTTGGTGAACGCAGCACGCGCTGCCTGGTCGCTGTGGTGTGTTGTAGGATCATGTTACTGGCGTTCGAAACCGTTGGTGACATACGGCAATATAACAGCAGAACTTACTGTATCCCATTTTATAATATTATTAGAGGAGTTACTTGTCTCGTGTATCGTCTCGTACATTGTCTCGCCCGGAATGCCCACCTTGTTCAGTGAGTTTAGCTGGTTGAACTGCTATGAAGATAACCAGTGCAATTAACGCTAGCGTCGAAGACTATGGCAGTACTGTTCACATCGCATCCACGTTTTTTTGATCATGATACGGGTCCCTACCACCCTGAGTCTCAGGAGAGACTGATGGCGGTGAACAAGGGTATCAAGCAGGCCGGTTTGGAAGGATCTTTGTTGGAGGTACTGCCTCGGGCTGCTACATGGGAAGAGCTGACCAGGGTGCATGACGCGGATTATTTGCATCGGATACAAGATTTTTGTAGTCGAGGTGGAGGATATCTGGATCCAGATACGGTTGTCAGTACGCACTCTTATGAAGCTGCACTATTTGCTTCAGGTGCCGGTATTGATGCTATCGAACGTATCGAAAGAGGAGAAGCAGACGAAGGTGCCTTTCTGGCCGTACGACCACCAGGCCATCATGCAACTAGGAACGTAGCTATGGGATTTTGCATCATAAACAATGTTGCAGTAACCGCTGCCTCCTTGGTGGCGGCAGGCAAACGGGTGTTGATAGTGGATTGGGATGCTCATCATGGCAATGGCACCCAAGAGGCTTTTTACGATTGCAGCCAAGTAGTGTACGTATCGTTTCACCAACATCCTTTGTACCCAGGTACGGGATCTGTTGATGACATAGGCAATGGCAAGGGACGAGGGGCTAATGTGAATATTCCACTTCCACCTGGTTCAAGTGGAGATGCGTTTAGATTGGCTATGGATACGGTCGTGGCTCCGCTTGCTGAAAGGTTCTCTCCTGAGTGGGTGTTGGTATCTGCTGGATTTGACAGTCATCGAGATGACCCTTTAGCCAATCTGGGGCTTACGGCAGGTGATTACTTTGACTTGACTGAAAAAGTAGCAAAGTTAGCTCCACAAAGACATTTGATAGTATTCTTGGAGGGAGGATACGATCTTGATGCCGTTGCGTTTTCAGCAGGTGCTTGTATAGCTGCCCTCTCTGGAGTTGACTATCGACCAGAGCCAGCGAGTCAGGGGCACCTAGGTATGACAGAGGTCAACAAAGCTGCAGACCGCATCAAAGTTTTAATGGATGGCTCGGATTTCCTTGGCTCAGGGAGTTAGTAACCTAGAAGTGACACGAGAAGCTGTACCAGCACGAGAAGCTGTACCAGAGAGGATTGTTCCTCTTGTTGAATCCGTCTCCGAACTTGCTACTTTGTTCGAAAGAGCTGGTCATAAACTTTACTTGGTCGGAGGCACGGTTCGAGATGCAGTGTTCTTGGCGGGCAACCCCGCCAATGTTGTTGAGATAGATCGGCACGAGGAGTACGAGGAAGGAGATCTAGGTCGAGAAGATGACCTAGATCGACTCGCCGAAGGTACTCTCAGTGATTTGGACTCCTTCGATCCGGATGCCCTCGATGCGGATGTAGACCTCACAACGGATGCATTGCCCGATCAAATTGAGGCCATAGTATCCAAGTGGGCTGACTCAATATGGCTTCAAGGCAAGCGGTTCGGAACCATTGCTTGTCGACGAAATGGAAAGCTGTATGAGATCACTACACACAGGAAAGAGGTATACCCTCCTGATTCTCGCAAACCAGAGGTTGTTTTCGGAAAAGATGTAGAAACGGATCTGTCCCGAAGAGACTTTACCATCAATGCAATGGCTCTCCGTCTACCGGATCTACAGTTGATTGATCCATACGGTGGCTTGGAGGATCTAGCTGTTCGGCGGCTTCGAACTCCCCTTGCCCCAGAAGTGTCCTTTAGCGAGGATCCACTACGCATGCTACGTGCTGCCCGTTTCATAGCTACCTTCGAACTTGAGCCGGACGCTGAGTTGGTCGAAGCAGTAAAGGCGGATAAAGCTCGATTATCAGTGGTCTCTGCTGAACGAATACGGGACGAGTTCAACAAACTCATCACAGTAAGGCATCCAGCAGCAGGGCTTCGTTTTATTGTCGATACGGGACTTGCAGAGGTATTCCTCCCAGAATTGCCTGCTCTTGCACTTGAACAAGACCCCTTGCATCGTCACAAGGATGTATTGGCCCACACTATTGCTGTGGTGGAGAAGGCTCGACCTGACAAAATTTTACGTTTGGCTGCTCTCTTCCATGACATCGGCAAACCCAAGACGCGTGCATTTGGTCCTGATGGGCTCGTCACTTTTTACCATCATGAACTAGTGGGGGCCAAGATGACAGCCAAGCGCTTACAAGCTCTCAGGTACTCGAACTCTGACATAGCTCAAGTGACACGCCTGGTCGAATTGCATCTTCGATTCCATACTTACAGGATGGGTTGGACCGATAAAGCGGTTCGACGGTATGTGAGGGATGCCGGACCCTTGCTCGAACGTTTGAATGAGCTGACCAGATGTGACTGTACTACTCGCGATCGTTCGAAGGCTCTGGCCTTGTCCCGTCGCATCGATGAGCTGGAAGAGCGCATTCGAGAATTACGCGCAAAGGAAGAGCTCGACAGAATTCGTCCTGACCTAGATGGCAATCAGGTCATGACTTTGCTCAATATTCCTCCTGGCCCAATGGTCGGTAAAGCACTAGAATTTCTGCTCGAATTAAGGCTTGATGAAGGACCTCTAGGAGAGGAGGAAGCCACGAAGAGACTTATGGATTGGTGGAAGCAGCAGCAATGAAATCTTCAACAAGTTTTGCTGCTTCGTCATCGTGATACTGTTGAGGAGGGGATTTCATGAAGTAAGCAGAAGGTCCAATAAGAGGTCCTCCTATTCCCCGGTCCAATGCTATTTTCGCACAGCGTATAGCGTCTATCATAACTCCAGCTGAATTAGGCGAGTCCCATACTTCCAACTTAACTTCCATGTTGAAAGGTACGTCTCCAAATCCTCGGCCCTCTAATCGTATATAGGCCCACTTCCTATCTGTCAGCCAAGAAACGTGATCTGATGGACCAATATGGATGGAATCTTCACTAATTCCCCCATGTATTTGACTTGTTACTGCCTGAGTTTTGGAAACTTTCTTTGATTCCAACCTCTCTCTTTCCAGCATATTCTTGAAATCCATGTTGCCACCAACATTGAGCTGGTAAGTTCGATCTATGGTTATGCCGCGATCTTCTAATAACCTAGCCAGTACCCTATGGACTATCGTAGCTCCCACCTGGCTCTTTATGTCATCACCTATAATAGGTATATTAGCCTCTTCAAACCTATGGGCCCAGGAAGGATCGCTAGCTATGAACACGGGTATTGCATTGACAAATGCTGTGCCAGCAGATAGTGCTGCCTGTGCATAGTGTCTCTGAGCGATTTCCGAGCCAACAGGCAAGTAGGCGATAAGCACATCTGCTTGACTGTTCTTGAGCACTTCAGCAACATCGACCGGTGGCTCAGGTGATTCATCGATTGCCTCTCTGTAGTACTTACCTAAGCTATCCAAAGTAGGTCCTCTATCGACCCTAACCCCTAAATTACCAATATTGGCAAATCTAATCGTATTATTGTACCCTGAATAAATAGCCTTACCAAGATCGAGACCCACCTTGGTTGCATCAACATCGAATGCTGCTACGATTTCAATATCACTGATACGATATCCCCCTAATACGGGATGCATCAATCCAGGTACTTGTTCGGTGTCGGATACATCATGGTAGTAGGAAAGTCCCTGAACCAATGAACTGGCACAATTACCTACTCCAGCAATTGCTACCTTGATATTGCTCATATATAGTGAACTCCTTTATTTTATGAATGTCATTATAGATTAGCTTATAATGTTGACAAATAATTGATATGTACTGTTGTGCTAGTTGTTAGTTGTAGTATATGGAGCAGAAACCTTAGATAATTTAAGGGGAGAAGTAGGGGTCTTTTCTGACTTTATAGAGCGACTCTCTGCTTTGATTATATCATCAATCCAGGCAATCTCATTTTCAAGACTTGCACGTGAGTGATCACGTAGCAGATTAGTATATGGATCGGATACAATTTCTTGATTTATATGTGCATTTTTCCCTTTATTCTCTGAGTTAATTCGATTGAGTTTGGATAGTAGAAGCGATTTTCTACGTTCTAATAATGCCAGGCGTGCTTGTATCGTCAAGTATTTGGCAAACGCAAGGTGTATATCAAAAGCTTGCTCATTGTCAACGGCACGAATATCCGCAAGCATCCTAGCGAAATGTTCCTCTCCCAAAGGAGTGATGTTGTATACTTTCCGTTTGCGCGCGGTAGTAGCTGAGTATTTCGACTTGGAAGAGCGCCGCATGTCGAAGATTCCTCGTTCTCCATGAAGTGATCCTGTCATGGGGATTGGTGGTGCGTCACGTGGTTCTGTAGCGATAATTGCTCCAAGACTCTCCAGGCGTGCTAGTGCAGGATACAAGGATCCGAACGACACGTTGGCCAGGATACCCAAGCGCTCTCGTAGACGCTTTCTCAGTTCGTAACCGTGCAGAGGTTCTTCCTTGAGCAATCCTAGTATCGCTAACTCCATCAACGCTATGACCTCCTCCGTGCGCGGTTATCGAATAACAGCACCTCTTAAAAGAGCATAGCACATAGTAGTTATCGATATATCGAGTTGATATATCGATAACTACTTCTACGCTCTGTCCTCCAGAGTTGCAGTAGAGCAGCAGGGGTCGTGTATTGAGTACACCCAACTCGACAAAGGAAGCTACCCTAGTGATGTGAGTAGCTTTACGCCTCGATATCCCAACGGGAGTTCCCAAGGGATAACCGGGCATATTGAGTACAAATTGGCGCGAAATACCATTGTGGAGGCTTTCAAGCATGGAAGGTTGACTCGGCGCGATGTTTGTGATGCCCACCCCGAGCTTTTGAGAGCAGCTCGTTACCTGGGTTTGAATGCCGATGAGCACTGTCCTATCTGTGGTGAGAAACAAATAGTATATGTTACCTATGTGTTCGGCTCACGACTACCTCCGGGAGGTCGTTGTATAGCCTCTTCTCGAGAGCTTGCCCGGATAACCAATCAGGCAGGAGAGGTTGCATGCTACGTGGTCGAGGTTTGCAATGCTTGCGCTTGGAATCATCTAGTGCGCATGTACTATGTCAATAAAGACGTAGAGAACAAGGAGAATCGGAAACAAACAGCAGGGCGTGCAAATCGTGGGGGAAAACGGAACGGTTGAGCACTCAGTGGTTGCCATGTCGAAAAGGACAAAAAGTTTTGCGTAGATGAACAGTACTTCAGGACAATCAATCAATAACAGTACAGCGATAGCAGTACAGACCCACAAAGAGTAGGAATATTCCATGAGTGAACAAAAGTACATGACAGTTCCCTTGTTTCGTGCCAACAAGGTACGCGCCGGTGCAAATCCGCTGGTTATGGTGACCGCTTACGATGCCCCTGGTGCACTCATAGCTGACCGTGCAGGAGTGGATGCCATCTTGGTGGGTGATTCAATGGGCAATACGGTGCTTGGTTATGAGGATACCCTTGCTGTCACCATTGACGACATGGTACGCCACACGCAAGCTGTAGCCAGAGTTCGGCCACATGCAATGGTTATTGCAGACATGCCGTGGATGACCTATCACGTGAGCAAGGCAGAAACTTTGCACTATGCAGCTGCCCTCATCCGTGCAGGTGCACAAGGCGTAAAACTTGAAGGCGGGCGTCAACGAACCGCCATGATTACTGCCTTGACCGAAGCAGAGATTCCAGTCATGGGGCATCTTGGACTGACGCCGCAATCACGGAATGTTATGGGAGGTTACAAGGTACAAGCACGAGAACTGGACGACGCCATCAGGTTGATCGAAGATGCTCGTTTGCTGGTGGAGGCGGGATGTTTCTCCATCGTATTAGAGGGAGTACCAGATGCAGTTGCCATGGTTGTAACCGAGTTGGTCGATGTGCCAACTATTGGTATAGGGGCAGGGATTTCTTGTGATGGCCAAGTGCTTGTTTTTCATGATGTCCTCGGGTTGCTACTGGACGCCCCTAAGCCCAAGTTTGTTAGGCGGTATGATAACTTAGCTGAACGTGCTGTGGAAGCGTTGACAAGGTACGCTCGAGATGTACGCACCAAAGTATTCCCCTCCGAAGAGGAAAGCTACCATCTCAGTGCTTCCGTAGCCGAGACCTTGCGTCAACGGTTGCAAAAAGAAGGTAAAGAAGAAGGTAGCTACTTCGTCTCGGGAGCTGATGAGTAAAAAACCAAGCTTAGCAAAGTATAATCAACATCTCGTCCCTAAGGCTGGGGGGTCCACATACTTACGGTCATCTCTTTCTTTGAACAGAGCGCGACCGCAATCCCCGTCCGTAAGGGCGGGGAGGTTCACGCAATGGAATTCTTCCTGTCTCCAGTGCGATACTCTATGAGAAGGCTTTCGAGCGAGAACAACCAAAGAGCAACTTAATAGTAACCCTGCCCTGATTAAAGGGCTCTGTGCACGATGGTGCTAGAACCAGAGGGAGACATAGTGGTACGTAATTATGATCTGGTCGCTATTTTGAAGGTGACCATGACAGATGAAGAAATTGACAGTGCGGTGGCTCAGCTAGAACAGTACGTGACCAACGGAGGGGGAGAGGTACGTTCGGTCGAACGTTGGGGAAAGCGTACTTTGGCGTATGAGATTGCTCATCAGGTGGAAGGATACTATGTCGTAGTATCGTTTGTTGCTCCACCTGATCGCATTGCAGATTTGTCGAGAGAAATAGCGTTGGATGAGCGTATTCTGAGGCACAAGGTTATTCGTATGCCGGATCGACCTGTTCGACGAATTCCATCAGACGTGAGCTTGACTACGATTGGGAGTAAGTCTAGTTCTTCATCTAGCGTGCAGCTGTTGACCGATTCCTTTGATTCTGGTGATGACTTGTACTGATTATTGAAGCTACTTGGAGTTGAAATATTGAGGCCTGAAGTTTATTTACTGTAATGATCCAAACCAATAGCCCAGGTGCGTGAGGCGTTGCTCAGGCAAGCCAGTTACACCAGTGTACGAGAGGTTGGAGTATCCGGAGAGGGAAGCAGAGCTCGTTCAGGAAAAGATCGATGCACAGAGTAAAAGTGCTGATCAGGGAGGCAGTAGAGCTATAATGTCAAATGGTAATACAGTAGTGTTGATTGGGAATATTACTCGCGATCCTGAGCTGCGGTTTACACCAACTGGACAACCTACGACTACCTTTGGTTTGGCCGTGAACAGACGTTGGCAAAATCGTCAAACTCAGGAGTGGGAGGAGTCAACCTCTTTCTTCGACATAGTCTGTTGGAGAGAAATGGCCGAGAATGCAAGCGAGAGCTTGGTCAGGGGTGCACGAGTTATCGTCTGCGGCAGGTTGGAACAACGTTCCTGGGAAACTCCAGATGGGGAAAAACGTTCCAAGATAGAGGTAATAGCTGATGAGATAGGTCCTAGTTTGCGGTGGGCAACTGCACAAATAGTGAGGAATGAACGTCGTACCGTCCAAATGGGCGGAGCTGAACCAAGCCAGAAGAGGTCGGCATCCCAACCGGCTGAGTCAGATCCAGGCCCATATGACGACATAACAGGAAGGTATGAACTTATCGATGAGGAGCCCTTCTAATGGCTAGAAGAAATGATCGCGAAAAGAGTCGACGTATAATCAAGGAAACTACACGACGCACCAAGAAACGTCCGTGTATATTCTGTAAGCATAAAGTTGACTGGGTTGACTACAGAGATATTGCCTTGTTGACGAAGTTTATGAGTGAACGAGGCAAGATCAGGGCAAGGCGAGTAACTGGCAACTGCGCTCAGCATCAGCATGACATAGCCATGGCCATTAAAACAGCGCGAGAACTAGCCTTGTTACCTTATACTCAACGTACGGCAGGTGAGCGGGTTCAGAGTCGTAGGTCTCCAGGCATGGAAGAAGAGCCATTCTTTGATGGTGACCTCATGGAGGAGGAGTTCCTCTCTCCGATGATAGCGAACGAGGACAGCGAAATGTCAGAGGATGAGCTGGATGACATAGTAGCTCGTTATGCCGAGGAAGAGGTGTTACCCGAGTCAAGTACAGATGACGACTATGCAAGCAACTAGCTATGAGGATGGACATATTGTCGAGAACATACTGCCTCGTTCACCTGTTTCGAGTGAGATGTTCAGACCGGAGCAGTTCGCTTGAATTATCCAACCGTTGATGGAGGAAGACAACTAGGATGAGAGTACTTTTGCGAAGTGACGTAGAAGGTTTGGGTCGACGTGGGGATGTGGTCGATGTAGCCAATGGGTATGCTCGTAATTACTTGATACCTTTCCATCGCGCTGAGATAGCTACCCCTCGTGTGGAGTTGAAGGCTCGAGCCATGCGTCGTGTTCGGGAGCTGAAAGAGCATCGTGAACGTGATGATGCTCTTGCGCTGGCAGAACTGCTCTCTGCTCATCAAGTACGAATTGAAGCTAGAGCAGGTACAGAAGGTAGGTTGTTTGGTTCCGTTACCGCTAGCGATATAGCAGAAGCGTTGAAGGCACAAATTGGGTTGGAGATAGATAGGCGCAAGGTGATCTTGGATGAGCCGATCAAAACTCTTGGCTCTCGATTGGTTAGGATTCACCTTCATCCTGAGGTAGATGCCGAGATATCCGTTGAAGTAGTCAGCGGTTAGGCATCAGTTACCACCACTTTGTTTTACAAGTACTCTCTTGACATCCTCCCCACGGCTAAAGCCGGGGGATTCCGACGTATTGCCATCGCTGTCTCGCCAGTAGTCCGGATAAGCAGATTGCTTCATTTAGGCCACCTTTGCCGTAGGCGAAGGCTGGTTTGTCTCAGTAGTGACTGAAACTACTCCGTCTTCGGACCGAACGGCTCTGTCGGAAGCGGCCTTGGCCTTGGCCTTAGCCTTGGCCTTATGCCGTCTGCGAATCCGTACCAGCGACCGTCTCCCGGGTAGGTGACGGTGCTGGACTTGCCGCTTCTCCTGTTCGCTCAGGGTCTCATCCGGTGCCGCGCCGATGTCCTGGCGCTTTAGTGGTAGTGTCGCGAGGACGCCTTCTCGCTCCCACGTTGTCGATGCCAGAGCAGTACCGAACAGTTCTGCCCTGGCGGCGTCGAGATCTAGTTCTTGGTGACCGTTCTTGTTCCTCACGTGACGCATGAGGAATGCGGAGAACAGGTCCCTGTCGAGATCGAGGCCACAGTTCTCGCAGCGATGGCGGCGCTGGTTGAGCGGCTTCTTGATTCGCGCGCCACAGATGCAGGTCTGGCTCAGAGCCAGCTTGGATTCGATCTCGTCGTAAGTGCCACCGGCGCGTATGACCGCGCGCTCGATCCTTGCCAGTTGTCCACCAGGTCCTCTACGCTGTACCGACTTGGACCAGAAGCCGCGTTGCCAGGCTTTCATCCCGTGATCCTCGGTTCGGATGTTCCGCGAGATCGCGACCAGTGCGTTCGCCACCGTTCCGTGGTCGGTGTCTCGCCTGGCAGCC
>JAMDDE010000057.1 GCA_023489235.1 Actinomycetota bacterium
GTAGTCTATTGCTGATCCTTGTACGGATCTCAGCAGTACTGTGTATGGCTAAAGCGAAAAGCTCCCTTTGTGACTCTTCGTTGTTGCTATCGGTGGCTAGAACAAGAATCGAGAGAGGAAGATGCCCTTGCACCAGAGGGAATTCGTTCAACCTCCGTCTTAAGCGGTTTGTTCTACAAGCTGCCTTGCACTGGAGGGATTTCAGCACCTTTGATATTCATCTCGATACTTAAAAGCCTGTATTGTTTCGCGGGGTGTAAAAGGATCCTAGTTGATCGAGCTCCGTCTGGCCCAGCCGTACTTCGAGTGCACCAAGCAGGTCCCGGAGTTGTTCGGTACTGGTTACGCCCACGATCGGAGAGGTCACCCCTGGCCTGGAGAGCAACCAGGCCAAAGCTACCTGAGCCATGGATACTCCATGTTCCTTGGCTATTTCTCCAACGACTTCTACCGTCTTCCTGTCGCTCTCCTCTAGTTCGGATCCCCGAGACGAGTCGAGGGTGGCTTCTGAATAGAGGGTTCTCCCGAAAGCGTCGTTCGAAGAGCGTCGCGTGGTTTGACCCCACGGTCTAGCCAACCGGCCACGCGCCAAAGGGCTCCAAGGGATCACGCCAACTCCCTGATCCATACACAAAGGCAGCATCTCACGCTCTTCTTCCCTCTGGAGGAGGTTGTAGTGGTTTTGCATGCTCACGAACCTCGTCCATCCATGGAGGTCGGAGGTGAAAAGAGCCTTCGCAAAACGCCAGGCATGCATCGAAGAGGCCCCGATGTAACGCACCTTGCCACTTCTTACCACGTCGTTCAGTGCCTCCAAGGTCTCCTCGATAGGGGTATCGGGATCGAAGCGATGTATCTGGTAGAGATCCACGTAATCGGTTCCGAGTCTTCTGAGGCTGTTATCGATCTCGTTGAGGATTGCCTTTCGCGACAGGCCGCGACCGTTGGGGTCGCTGCGCATGGCACCGTGGACCTTCGTGGCTAGGACGATCTCTTCGCGCCGAGTGAAATCCTTCAGCGCTCTACCCAGAATCTCTTCGCTGGTGCCGTCGGAATAAACGTTTGCGGTGTCGAAGAAGTTGATTCCCGCCTCCAGGGCGGCCCTGATTATTGGGCGGCTGGACTCCTCGTCCAAGCTCCATGGTTGGTTTCCTCTCTCCGGTACACCGAAACTCATACAACCAAGACAAATTCTTGAAACCTTCAGACCCGTCCTGCCCAAGTTGACATACTCCAACTGATCACCCTCTTTCTCTGTGCCACTTCTTTTATGCATAAACCTTGGCTGCCTCTAGAGCAGCTTGATCCACTATATGCTCTATAGGTCCATTTGTGAGGAATCGTAAAGTCCTATCACTTGGTTGGCTGAGTTACTTCCCACTCCGTATAGACGGTCAGAAGGCAACTATAGCTTCACTTCAATTTTTTCAATTTGTAGAGTTGTAGAGTCAACTCTTGGTGAATACGGACATGAACCGTAGGTAGAAAGCTATGAATACAAGAACGATTCCTATGTTTCCAGCCAATCTTGCCCAGAAGTGATGCCGGAAGAATAGAAGATCAACCCCCACCACGACAACTACGAGCGCAAGCACATAGAGGACAACGGCTGTTCGTCCAACCATACGTCAACTCTACAGGTTTATAGGTAGATGTTTTATAGGTAGATGTGCTTCCAGCCATTTTGGTTTTACTAACTGCCTTATTTCTGAATTCCTGATCGAGTACGACAGTTTGTGCCTTGTGGGCCAAGTATCTCACAGGAAGTATCGAAGGCGAATATAGAAGTAACGGGTATGCTGCTTTTTCTGCAGATAAAAAGAGTGATGCACATATGTGCAATGGATCTGATGGATTGATGCGAGTATGAAATATAGATATGAACAGAAGAGTGATTGCCGGTCGGAAGGTGGGTTCCTTGGAGGAAGCCGTACTTCGTCAACTCTGGCAGGCGGAAGAACCTCTCAGTGGGCGCGAGATCGTCGAAAGGCTCCCAGGTCCGGCTAGGGCTTATACTACCGTGATGACAGTGCTAGGACGTCTCATGGAGAAAGGTCTAGTGGAGCGAATTGCCGTTAAGAATACCTACCGTTATCGGGCTGCAGGCAGCCAGGAGCAGCTCACTGCCCAAGCCATAAGCAATTTGCTCTCGTCGGCAAAGGATCCAACCACGGTGCTTGCCTATTTCGTGGAGGACATCCATGATCCATCGCTCCTATCCGAACTTGCTTCTCTTCTTGAGCAAGTTTTATCGGGGAGCTCTGCTGGCGATCTGGATACGTCGGATAGCAGTGGTAGTGATCCAAAGCGTGCTCGGAGACGTGAGAGATGACTGATTTCACCACACTTGCTGAGCTATGGGCTGCTCCCTCTGCCGCTCTTGTTTTTACAGTCGTTCCTTGGCTGCTCGGTAGGAAGTGGACGGAGAGGGCTTCTGCTCGAATGGTGGCCACTTCGGAGCTAGTAGTGTTACTAGGATGGGCACTGCTTCCAGTTATGGGAGTTTTTTGCCTTGGCGAAGCCATTGCATCATGGTCGGTGGCTCCAGGTATGGCAGGGAGCATAGGGAACGGTGCTTGTTGGCTAGGTCTGGATGCCGCCTCTTGGCGTCTTCTTGGCTATGTTTTGGCACTTATCGCTTTGCTACCTCTCGGAGTGGGTATTTGGAGAACGGCCAGGGCGGTTAGGAACTTCGAGGTGGAAGGTGAGTTGTATCTTGAATCCACGCCTCTCGTACTGCCATCTGGCGGGGAGGTTTTCGTCCTGCCCACAGTTGAGGTGGCAGCCTATGCGGGTGGAGTGTTGAGACCCAGGGCGGTTGTCACTAGGGGGTTGGTGGATCCTTTAGCACAGAAGGAGCGAGAGGCAGTGTGCGAACACGAGTTGGCTCATGTTCGCTTGGGTCATCCCCGGGTACTGCTCCTGGGGACCTCTATATACAGAATTTATGGGTTTCTACCCCCGGTGCGCTGGGCCTACAAAGGCCTCAGATGTTCCTTGGAGGCCTCGGCGGACGACGAGGCAGTTCGCTGGGTTGGTAGGTCCACTTTGGTCTCCGCCCTTGCCCAGGTTGTTCTCATGCAGGCAGGTAACTTCCTTGGTGGGGGAGCGCGTGGCTCAGTTTCCTGGTTCAGCTCTGAAGCACGCTTCGGGGATGTCGACTATCTTCGCTATCGCCTGCGGCACCTGGAGCAAGCAGTTCAGAAAGCTCCTCGTTGGCACGTCAATCTTGCTCTTGTCATGGTTATCGCTGGCTCAGTGGGGATCCTCACCTTGGCTAGTTGCGCCTTCTTCGATCTATCCTTTACTCTTGCAAGCGTAGCCACCTGTTCTCTGTCTGCACTTGTCATGACCTCTCGACCTGTTTGGAAGGCAGGGAGGTGCTGATCAAGCGGGATCTATGCTCATCATCACGCTG
>JAMDDE010000023.1:0-6057 GCA_023489235.1 Actinomycetota bacterium
GATAGCTGTATGAAGAGTTGGCTATGGTAGTTCTAACCTTGAAAGTCCTCGGGCTGATGCCACAGATGCCAAGGTCAGCCATGACGGAGGCAACGGTGTTGTGGCTAAGTTGTTCCCCTTTCGCCGTTAGCTCAGCGGTGATACGGGGAACTCCATAGGTACCATTGGATTTGGCGTGGATGGCGGTGATCTTCTTTGCGAGCATCTCACGGCGTATCTTCTAACAGATGGCCGATCCTTGTATGCCAGCCAGCGGTAATAGCCTGATCGAGAGACCTCAAGTAGTCTTGCCATGCGTGATATCTCCAAGTTGGCGTACTCCGCCTCCATTAGCGCGTACCGCTCTCTTTGGATGATGCGCGGCGAAGTACGCTGCTGCTTTTCCCAGGAAGGCGAGATCCTTATCCTGTTCGGCGACCAGCTTGCGCAACCTTGTAAGCTCTGCCCGTTCAGCTGCGGTAAGCGGCACCTCTCCCTTTTCCGCAGCAGCTATATACGCCGCCTCTCCTCGCGCATCCACTTGGCGAGCGTCTCCTTTGCCAGGGAGAGATCCCTGGCCACCTCAGCTACGCTTCTGTCGGAATCGATAACCCTGTGGGCTGCCTCGATCCTGAACTCGAGCGTAAACCTTCTTCTGGTTACTCCCATGTTGACATCCCTTCTGCCGACAGCTTAGGTCGGGCTTATCGGGTGTCCACTAAATCTGGGGAGCCTCATATAAACATCATTGCCGAGAAGAACTTATATAAGTCTTTCCAGGGACACCACGAGCTAGCTTTGGCAACAAAGGCTCTCGCGAGCTAGGTTGGTGTCTACTTTTTCCGGGGAACCTCACTCTAAATTAAGGAAATCCAGTTGTCGAGTACTGGATACGGCAGTACAAGCACCAAGTATGAAAGTGGATAGCTCTGCTGGTAGATGCTTGTCTGGGGTATGCTTTAGGTAGAATGTCGTGCAAGCCAGGTAGTTAATGTGGTTGTTGCAGTATGGTGGAAGAAACGAAGGACAGGGGCTGGAACGAAGTTAGTAAGGTCAGGCAGTTAGTACGTCCGTTGCAGCCGAACTCAATGGCCGTTATAAAAGGGTACAAAGAACCATTGTAAGAGGAGGGGCATGTCACTCGATCGTGGAATTGGCAGTTGGGTAACCAAGCAGGCTTTTCTAAATGGTGATCGAATTGCATTAGTAGATGGAACAGGTGTACGATCGAGCCAAACTTACACCGATTTCGACAATCGAACCAACCAGCTAGCTAGAGCGCTTGTGGAACTTGGTGTGCGCAGAGGTGATCGGGTGGCCATGTTACTTCTTAACTCCATTACTTTCATGGAAGCTACCTTTGCTTGTGCCAAGTTAGGAGCGATCATGGTTCCCATCAATGTCCGGCTAAAGGGTCCAGAGATCGCTTACATCCTTGCTGATTCAGGTGCAGATGTCTTCTTCTATCACGATCTCCTAGCCGCTGAGGCCAGGGTGGCACTCCAAGAGGATGGTGTCCGAGTACGTCATTGCATACTTGATCAAATCACTGTGAGTTCTCCAAGCTCTTCCAGTTCTCCAAGCCCTCTTTCTTCAGGTCAAAGTCTGGATCAAACTACCAGCCAGGTTCCGGCTACGGCCGACGAGTACAATGACATCAACTACGAGAGTCTCCTCTCTTCTGCGCCATCACAACCCTTGGGCATGGACGTGGATCCAAGGGACATCCATGCCATCATGTACACTTCAGGTACTACCGGTCGGCCCAAGGGCGCGATGCTCACGCATGCCAATGCAATCGCCAATGCGCGGAATGTCGTCCTTATCCCTCCAAGTATCTCCTGTGCTGATACCACTATCACAGTAGCGCCGATGTTTCATATCGGTGGCTTGGGCGTACACAGCCTACCCTTTGTCTATGTAGGGGGGAAGAATGTGATATTCCCGACTTTTGAGCCCCAAAAGTTTATCCAGGCCATGGCTGATCACAAAGCGACAGTGCAGTTCTTGGTTCCCGCTATGTGGGCAGCGGTCTCGCGAGTTCCCAACTTCGACTCCTATGACCTATCCTCTCTACGGCTAGCTCTTTCTGGAGGAGCTCCTACCCCTTTGCCGGTAATTGAATTCTTCCAAAGCCATGGAGTTCCTTTCCAGGAAGGATTCGGCATGACCGAGACAGCACCGACGGTAGCGGTGTTGGATGCTGAGCACGTGGTGAGCAAGGCAGGATCCATAGGCCGACCATTGATGCACGTGGAAGCAAGAATTGTCGACGAGAACGACCGAAATGTTCCTGTCGGAGCGGTAGGGGAGTTGGCGCTTCGCGGAGAGAATATATTCGTTGGTTACTGGATGATGCCGGAAGCGACGGAGGAAGCCTTCAAGGGTGGCTGGTTTCACACTGGAGATCTAGGCAGGGTAGACGAAGAGGGTTTTATCACCTTGGTGGATCGGCTAAAGGATATGATCATTACCGGCGGGGAGAACGTCTACCCGGTAGAGGTAGAGCAAGTGCTAGTACGTCACCCCGATGTCATGGAGGCAGCAGTCTTCGGAGTGCCCGATGAACGTTGGGGTGAGACGGTGGTTGCTGCTGTCGTACTCGAGCAGGGATCCAAAGCAAGTACTGAGGACATCATAGGGTATTGCAGAGAGCGCATGGCTCACTTCAAATGTCCTACACAGATAGTCTTCATGGATGAGCTTCCGCGAAATGCCACAGGAAAGGTGCTCAAGACTTCATTGAGACGCCAGTACTCCGGGATTGAGCAAGCAGTGACTCGCTAGTGCTGTAGCGTAGTAATGATAGTACTCCGACCTTCCAACTCACTCTTGGCTACTTAGCCTACTTCCAAGGGGGACTCTCCAGGATTCGTGCTGCCTCAGTGCTAGGAACAGCGGGGGAGAAGAGGTAACCCTGCCCTAGGTCGTAACCTAGCTCGAGTAAGATGTCCAGTTCGGATTCTGTCTCTATGCCTTCGGCCAGTACGGTCATCTTGAGGCGATGGCCAAGAGAACCGAGGCAGTCGAGTAGAATTTCATTCTCGGATCCTGTTGAAAGGGAGCTTACAAAGGAACGATCGATCTTGATCACGTTAGGGTGCAGCTTGGCTAGGTAGGAAAGGGAGGAGTACCCGGTTCCGAAGTCGTCCAATGCGACCGTACAGCCAAGATCCGACAGACTAGCTAGGGTACGTGAAGTGGACTCCAGATCTGACAGCGCTGCGGTCTCGGTGATCTCGAGGACGAGATTTTGTGGGTTGATTCCAGAGTTATCCAGAGCGGATTGGATACTGTGGGCGAGCTCTTTGCTATGGAATTGGCGGGCGGATAGGTTTACCGATACATAAGGTGCTGGCCGATGAGTGTTCTTCTGGACCCATTCGCTTAACTCCTTTAAGGATTCCTCCAAGGCAAACGATCCGAGCAATAGTATCAGTTTGTCCCGTTCGGCAACTTGTATGAATAGGTCTGGTGGCACCCACCCCCGCTTGTCGCTGTGCCATCGCATCAGGGCCTCGAATCCAACTATATCCCTTGTCGCCAAAGAGACGATTGGTTGATAGTACATCTGAAGCCTGCCAGTAGAGTATGCCTGCCATAACTCATGATGTATACGGTTGCGATCTAGTGCCTCCTCAGCCAACTGAGGGGTGAACAACGACCATCGAGCTTTTCCAAGACGTTTGGCCTCGTACATAGCCGTGTCTGCTGATTTGATCAAATCTATGCTGACTCCCTCGTCACAGTTGCTCACCACAACCCCAATGCTGGCACTTTGCCTGAAGCTCTCTTCTTCTACGTTGAAGGGGTCTTGAAAGGCAGAGAGCACCTCATCAGCAAGTTTTTCAGCTTCGTCGACGCTACAGATATCGGTGGCTATGTAAACGAACTCGTCACCCTCCAATCTGCCCAGTGTGTCTTGGGGCCTTTTCACGCTCTTCAGTCGTTCAGCTATGGCTTCGATGACACTGTCGCCTGTTCGATGCCCAAAGGTGTCATTTACATCTTTGAAATCGTCCAGATCTACGATGAGGACAGCTACTCTCTTGTTGTCCTTGACCGATGTTGTCTCAGCCAAGCTGGTCAGTAGTTCTTCGATGAGGGCACGATTGGCTAGACCGGTGAGTGGATCATGATGAGCTTGATAGTCGAGTTGTTCATGGAGATTGTGTTCGGTCGTTATGTCCTTTATAGAAGCCACGAGGTAGAGGGGTTCATTATTATCTCCCCGTACGAGGCCGTTGGAGACCTCTACCCAAATGATTGCTCCATCCTTGCGTACATATCTCTTTTGATAAGTGGTTTGATCCAAGTCACCGCTCAACATTCGCAGGTGTGCCTCTTCGGTGACCTGGCGATCCTCTGCGTAGGTGAAAGAACTGATCTGCTTGCCTAACAGCTCTTCGGTGTTGGACCACAGTATCTTGCAGAAGGCACTGTTGACATGAAGGATCCTGTCCTCGGTGTCTACTATGACCATGCCTGAAACGTTGTTCTCGAAGGCAAGACGGAATCTAGTCTCTGCCTCGCTACTGCTTCTACTAGGAGGATCAACTTCTTCCACTCTGCCTCCTAGTAGTTCTCTCTCTCTCTCTCTCTCTCGTCATGCTTTGCCTCCCGAGAAGTAAGAAGCTTCGCCCTCCCCGCTCGGCAACTTGTTGAAACTTTTTATCGGTCGATTCAGTGGTTGAACTTTACAGTGCCATCACTGAAATACTCTCAGCAATTCTGCTTATTCAGGCATAACAAGAGGTAATAACAAAAGGTTGTTATTTACTATTCCACTGTGGGAAAGTACTCTCAGCCCAGTTCGTATAGGGCTAAGGATAGTAACTAGTTATTTTTATCTATACTAATGGTTAAGCAATTCCTGTGGGTAGTTCAGACTGTTCCCAGCCAAGTTGCCCCAGAGCGACCCTGCATGCGAAGCGATCGGTCATTCCAGCAACATAAGTGACAGCTGCCCTCACAGCTTCCGGGCTACCAGCCTCGAGATCCGCTTGTATGGTATCGCTGGAGACGATTTTGTACGGTCTGTCCGCGAAGTACTCGACAAGAGCACCAATCAGTCTTCTGGCTGTTTGAGCTTGTTTTTTCGATGCTGGACGCAGATAGATCCTTTCATAGTTGAATGATCGGAAAACACTCAATGCTTCAGCGGTATCACCGTCCATGCTCACCTGTCCGTTCCTCGACGATGTCTCTACTACGGAGGTGATGAATGTACCTAGTTGCTCGGCATGCCTACTACCGCATCGTTTCCTCACCGTCTCCGGCAGGGATTCGACTGTTACGATACCGGCCTTGACTGCGTCCTCGAAGTCATGACATACATAGGCAATTCGGTCAGCAAAGGCTACTACCTCACCTTCTGGCGTTGATGGAGCGGGTCTGCTCCATGAGTGATTGGCGATAGCATCTGTTGTCTCCGCACAAAGATTGGACTTGGCCAGCACCACATAGGCACCCCATGGAGCATGATCGTATCCTTCCTCCAAGAACAAGGAGAGTGCCTCTTCGCTGGTATGACCGAAGGGTCCATGTCCTACGTCGTGTCCCAATGCCGCTGCCTCGACCAAGGCCAGGTTGAGTCTCAACGGGGCGGCGATGCTCAACGCCACTTGGGCCACTTCTAGAGCGTGCGTGAGCCGAGTGCGCATGTGATCGTCCGGGAAGATGAATACCTGTGTCTTGCCGGCAAGGCGACGAAATGCCGCTGAATGCAGTATCCGATCCCTATCCCTCTCGAAGCAGGTTCGCAAGGGGTCTGGCTCCTCTGGCAGTGGCCTTCGTCCTGCTCCTCGAGAGTGTGTTGCGTCTTTTGCAAGTAAGGCAGCTTCAGCCCTTTCCTTTGACTCACGGTCATGGAGGTAGGTGAGATGGAGAGGTAGTTGGTAGTCTGAGTGAGCCGGCTGCGCCTGCTTTGTTCTCACCCCAAGATCCACTGGCGCTATCGTCGGGGGTGCAGTTGTCTCTGGTGGAAAGAACACCTTGTCTGTATCGAAATCAACCCTAGGAGTCGTCATGAGTTCATGTTACGCCCAGGGTGTATTACTGATAGCAAGAAAGTCCCCT
>JAMDDE010000023.1:6065-13763 GCA_023489235.1 Actinomycetota bacterium
CAAGAAAGTCCCCTCAGGGGGCTGAGTCTAGTCCCTAGACTGTGGCTGCTAAATCGAAGTCATCTCAAATGGTCAGGTGTCCAGTTCGTCTGTAGCTCCTACGGCTCCCACTTCAGCTACTCCCACCCCAGCTACCTCGTCTGTCAGTTCAAGGTCCACTTCATCCAAGTCATTCTCAGAGTGAATGAGTTCGGTGGATCCAGTGTAGTGTGCTTCGGCGTGCACGAAGTGCTTACCCCGCATGAAAGATGCAGCGGCTGCCACCAAGCACATTACTAGAGCGAAGATGAATACGACGATCAACCCATGATGGAAGGGTCCAGATATCAAAGTGGGGAAGAACTGTTTGCTGGTGAGGTGAGCAGCAGAACCGGGTGGAAGACTTTTCAATACCTTGGGGCCTAGTAGACTGCCAATGGGATTGTAGCCGAGGAAACCAGCGAAAAGATATCCCATGGGAGGGAGATGGGCTAGGCCAGCAGCCATCTTGGAGGGAACACCTGATGTGGTCAGTCCACGGAAAATAGCCCCTGGCATCCTGCTGGACAGTCCAGCAACCATGAGCGAGAAGAATATACCCATAGACAAGGGCATACCAGTGTTCATGAAGGTGGTGCGCATTCCAGATGCTGCACCTCTATGCTGTGCGGGTGAGGCATTCATGATAGCAGCCATATTTGGAGACACGAACAGCCCCATGGAAATACCGTTCAGTATTGCCAGAAGGGCGAACCAGGTGTAGTTGAAGTTGACGGGCAGCATGAGGAACATGCCAAAGGAAAAGGCTGCAAGCAACATTCCTCCGGTGGCAAACAGCCTTGCCCCAAAGCGGTCGGATAACATGCCCGACAGTGGGCTGGAGACAAGAAAGCCAAAGGTGAAGGGGAGCATGTAAATGCCCGCCCATAGTGGTGTAACCGAGTAGTTATAGCCGTGCAGAGGAAGCCATATACCTTGCAACCAGATCACCAGCATGAACATAAATCCACCTCGTCCCATTGCCGCAAGCAAGCTGGCGAGATTACCTGCAGCAAAAGCCCGTATCTTGAAAAGAGAGAGTTTGAACATTGGTTCAGCGACTTTCGTCTCTATTACCACAAAAGCGGCTAGGAATAACACCCCTCCGATCAAGCAGCCAATGACGAATGGACTTCCCCAGCCCATTGTGGAGGTTCCATAGGGCTTTATCCCGTAGGTGATACCCACCAAGATGGCAGTCAAACCACCGGCAAAGGTCAAGTTTCCTGCCCAGTCAATACGGGCAGGAGTACGAATCCCCTGATCCTTTAGTTTCCAATATGCCCAGATGGTAGCGAACAGACCAATCGGAACGTTGATCAAGAAGACCAAGCGCCAGTCTATGCTTGCCAGCACTCCACCGAGGAGGAGGCCTATGAAACTTCCTACGATACCTGCTATGGAGTTGATCCCCATTGCCATTCCCCTTTGTTTGACAGGGAAAGCATCGGTAAGTATGGCACCGGAGTTGGCAAAGAGGAAAGATGCTCCAACTCCTTGGATGAGACGACCAATGATGATGGCTAGAGCAGCCGCGCTTCCGTGCCAAGGTATGAAAGCAATTGCAGCCGAAGCAATAGTGAAGATGAGGAAGCCGAGGTTGTAGGTACGCACCCTACCGAATATGTCGCCAATGCGACCTACGGTTACCACTAATACAGCGGTGATGAGCATATAGCCCATCAGAACCCATAGTAGATAGGAGAAGTTCCCTGGCAGAAGGGGATTCAAATGTATGCCTCTGAAGATAGCCGGAAGTGCCACAATCAAAGCAGATGCATCTATGGCTGCCATGAGCACCCCAATAGTGGTGTTGGAGAGAGCTATCCACTTGTAGCTGTCGCTACGACCCCCTCTGCCATCTCCAGTACCTTCTGATCCAGTGCCTGCTAGTAAAGTTGATCGTCCTGTTTCTTTGTTCATCCAAGCTTCCTTGCAGTAGCCATCCGTCTCGTTGTCGTTGCACTATATAGTTGCTTTATATAAAAGTTTGACAAGTGAACTATTATTTTAGCGTGAAAAACAGTTTTGTATTGCACCTAACCATTTCACGACGACCATGAGCACAGAGACGACCTGGCTTGTTTGCTACCGCGATCGTCCTCGGTGCTCCTGCTCCTGATAGTGATAGGGACTGATCAAAAGATGATCACCAGCTCCAACTCGTCCTCTGAGTTCAGACAGTCACTCATTGATCGCTTTCTAGAGGTGCGTCCGGCGATATCCCACTGCTTCAACTCAGCTAAGTCGCCCGAGCTAACCGCTAGCTTGGCCAAGGTCACCGTTCATCAGCTGGAAGCTCTTCACTACATCTCTAGAGGAAAGCTGACCATGTCTGAACTAGCCAAGCACATGAGCATATCGGAGAGTGCAGCTACTGCACTGATCGATAGATTGTTTGCTCAAGGACTGGTAAGTCGTTTCTCCGATCCAAAAGATAGGCGCATGGTAAAGGTAGGCTTATCCTCCTATGCAGAACGTATGATCGTTCAGATAGAAGAGAATCGTCGTCGTACAGTCGAGTTATTGCTCTCGGCTCTCGAGGATGAACAACTAGTCACCTTGGTGGAGCTCTTGGAGACCATAGTCACCCACTTGACCACTGCCTCCACCAGTAACCCACCTAAGCCATGAGCTGCCTTGGCTTGGTTCCTCACCAGAGTATCCGGCTACCTTCATGACCTCTTTAGGCCGATCTAGTTGATGCGCTTCTCCCTCCCAGCCCATTCTTTCTCACGGAGCACATATTTCTGGATCTTTCCGGTAGAGGTCTTGGGCAGGGGACCGAACTCAACCGCTTTGGGACACTTGAAGTGTGCTATGCGACTTCGGCAGTGCTCTATTATCTCATCCTCGGTAGCGGTTGCTCCTGGTTTCAAGGTGACAAAAGCTTTGGGTACTTCTCCCCAGTGGTCGTCGGGTATGGCGATGACCGCACACTCCATGACTGCTGGATGACTGACCACTGCTTGTTCTACTTCGATGGTGGAGATGTTCTCGCCACCTGAAATGATCACGTCCTTTTTCCGGTCACGTAGCTCTATGTGCCCGTCAGGGTGCATTACCCCTACATCACCTGAGTGGAACCATCCCCCAGCGAAAGCATTGGCCGTAGCCTGGGCATCATTGAAGTAACCTTTCATGACCACATTGCCACGCATAAGCACTTCACCCATGGTTTGTCCATCCCTGGGCACGTCTTGCATCTGCTCGTCAACCACGCGTACATCTCCGGCCACTAGGTTGGGTACACCTTGCCTAGCACGTAGTTTAGCTTGTTCTGCTGGATCTCTGCTGGTGAAGTCAGGGCTAGGAACGTTAATGGTGAACGGTCCATAGGTTTCGGTAAGGCCGTATACATGTTCCAACTCGAAGTTGAGCTCAGCCATCTGAGCAATGATCGTAGGGGAGGGTGGAGCACCAGCGGTGAAAAAATGCACAGGGGTATCCAGCCTAGAGGCATGGGGGTCGTTAACTAACATGGCCAGAACGGTTGGAGCGGCACAGAAGCAAGTAGCCTCTCCGGATTTCAAAAGGGCCCATACCTTCTCTGGATCCACTTTGGGCAGGCATACCGAGGTGGCCCCCACTGCGACTATTCCCCAAGGGAAGCACCAGCCATTGCAGTGGAACATGGGCAAGGTCCACAGGTAACGTGAACCAGGGCCGAGACGCATGTCCATGGCTACAGCCAAGGCATTCAAGTAAGCCCCTCGGTGGTGGTACATGACCCCCTTCGGTTTTCCAGTTGTTCCGGAAGTGTAGTCGATAGCGATCGTATCGTACTCATCTTCCAGCCAAGACTCCAGGGGCTGATCTGTTCCACCAGCCAAGAAGTCTTCGAACTCTTGCCCGCAAGCAATGCGCTTGATTCCAGCTGGAGCATCGTTGAGCAGCTCCGCCAGTTCCGGGGAGTAGATTACGGTGGTTGCACCAGAGTGAGAGAGGATGTAGCTGATCTCTGCTGAGGAGAGATGTGTATTGATGGCTGTTATTACCCCTCCGGCCATGGGGACTCCGAAGTGTCCAAGGAGAAGTGGTTCGGAGTTGAGAGCTAGAAACGCTACTCGATCATCTTTTTGCAGTCCACTATTACGCAAGGCCGAGGCGAGCCGTCTAGCCCTACTCAACCACTCTTTGTAGCTATAACTGGTCTCTCCATCCACTACTGCAATACGATCTGCATGGACGTACCCCGAGCGCTCCAAGAAAGCTACTGGAGTAAGTTCTTGACGATAGACAGGCTGTTTCATCGTTGTACTTTCTTCGGCAGCCTGCACACCAACATTTTGAGTGACTGTCATCACTCCCCCCTTTTCCGTTTGCCACCTTACTGTCAGCTAAGGGGATCATACCATTAGTTAAATAGGAGTGCTCCAACTGCATCTAACTTTTATCCATCAGATGAGTGCTGAAAGGTGATCATACAATATGGCTGTCGACTATCAACTGTAGACTGTCAGCTCCCGACCGCCGACTCTCCGACTCGTTGCCCATGATACAGATCTCACCAGGTTGGTGTTGAGGTTGTGGAACTAGTGGAACTATCAGTGCAGCTAACCCATATGATGTTGAGCACCTCTCCTACCCGCCTAAACTAACGGTGATGATCAAGTTGTTCCGCAGGAGAGGCGACAGAGAAGAGGGATTCGGCGAAGAAGTAAAGCCGTCGACAATGGTGCACGCTGATCGACAGAGAGCATCGACAAAACCGAAGGGAGCCGTATCCTCGTCGGTAGTCATCCTCTCGGACAAGACATTTACCACTATGACCAAGGGAGAATACTCCATAGTGGACTTCTGGGCGCCTTGGTGTGCCCCGTGCAGGAGACTAAGTCCCATGTTCGACGAACTATCTGAACGTTATGGAGACAGCCTGAGATTCGCTCGCTGCAACGTAGATCAGAACCCGCGTTGTGCCAAACGGTTCGAGATAATGTCCATCCCCACCTTGGTACTGCTGGATCCTGCTGGTAGAGAGGTAGATAGAATCATTGGCCTACCTAGCAGGCGTCGCTTGGAGCGCTTTCTGGAAGGAGTACTTGCTAGTAGCGGGGATGAATGAATGCCGAATAAACCGAATAAATAGGTAATGAAGGACGGCATACTCCTGCATGCGCATGCAAACTGAATCCTATCCGTCGGAGTGATGTTCGCAGTGACTGGCCAAGGTAGGGAAGTGTCGCCTACCATATTGCTTGTTTTCTTCAATGTTTCTTTTTCTTGCTGTAGCAAGGGTATCGGATAGACACTCCGTCTCTCCCCGAGCACTCGACACCGCTGGTGATAGGCAGAGCAGGAACACCCCTGCAAACATGATGAGAAGTGCCAGGGAAGCCATAGGGAGGCGCGCGTCGTGAGCCTGCAAATGATCTCCGAACAGCTCAACTCCTATAATTATGCTAACCAGTGGATCTACTATTACCAAAGTTGCCTGAGAAGCAGTGATTGGGCCAGCGTGAAAGGCGTTCTGAGCCAAGAATACAGCGGTTACTCCCGTTACAGCTATAGCATAAGGCTGCCAATGGCTGAACAGACCGATGATTCCTCGGTTGAACAAAGTGGTGGTTACCTTTTCGAGCGAGGCGGTCAAAGCAAAAGCGATAGCGGAGGCGGTACCCAACAGAGCAGAACGACGAACTGGCGACCCACTCCGAGCGAGGAAGACCAGGATAGTGATGCTTGCGATACAGGCTATACCTACCTCACCCCAGCTGGTGGAGGAGGGTATAAGGTCGCCACCACCAGGATTGGCCAAGTAGAGGAAACTAGCCAGTCCAATTGCAGCAGCTAGAGCCCCACCCCATTCGTGCCAATCGACAGGCTGTTTGAACCATATGGCCAGAATAGCTACCAAGAAGATGAGCTCGGTGGTCATCACAGGTTGGACTATCGACAACGGACCATCGGAAAGTGCAGCTACCTGAAACAAGAAGGAGGCGATCATGATAGCGAATCCGGCCAACCAGATAGGGCGGCGCAGGGCGTAAGTCATGAGGCCTATCCTCAGGCGCATCTCTTCCGGCGCTTTTTCCACCCCCATGCGCTGCATAATGCTAGTAAGAGCATTGGACAGCCCGGCAGCTAGTGCAAATAAATAAACCATAGCTTGACTATCGTTATCTTAGCGTATTCTCATGAAAGTTGCCCGAGGAACCCTTCGGTCTTCATCCAGTGGTGATAGTGATAGATATCATCCAGTGGTGATAGTGATAGATATACAGTGATAGATAGTTGCAGGTAAAGGCAGGTACTCAAATACAAACCCAAGTAGTCAGAGCGAACCCAGCAGATCCAGCAATCAAACCCAATAGTGACAACTGATACCTCAAACGGTAAGGTGAACGAGAGGGAAGGATAGGGTGGCCATGGTAGTGGAGATTACTGAAGAGCAGTTCAAAGAGGAGGCACTTGCCTTTTTGCAGGCTAACGCTAAGCCAGCGGCGAAGGTGCACTATGAATGGGGTAGGGGAAGCGACCGAGTAGCTCTTTTTGCTGACAAGTCGCGTGAGGAAGAGTTGGCCGAGGCTGAAGAGGCCAAAGCCTGGGCGCGGCTTGCTTTCGATGCTGGTTTTGGATGGATAACTGGACCTAAGCAGTACGGAGGGAGAGAGCTCCCTCCCTCCTACCAGAGGCTGTACGATTCTTTGGCTGCTGACTTCGACATACCTTCACAAGCACCTCGCGGCATAGGGCTGGGAATGGTTGCCCCTACCATCCTCGCTCATGGTACTGAGGTAGCCAAGACTCGTTATTTGAGGGCACTTTACCGGGGTGACATTATTGCATGTCAGCTTTTCTCCGAGCCTTCTGCCGGATCGGATCTCGCCTCCTTGCAGACCAAAGCGGTACGTGATGGAGATGAGTGGGTGGTGACCGGTCAGAAGGTATGGACATCCGGGGCCCACTACTCCGATATAGGTGAAATCATTTGCCGGAGTGATCCAGATGTAGAAAAGCATAGAGGACTGACGGGGTTCATCGTGGACATGCACGCCCCAGGTGTAGAGGTACGACCCCTTCGTCAGATGACCGGTGGGGCCTCCTTCAATGAGGTGTTCTTCGATGAAGTACGTATTCCTGACGACCATCGTCTAGGGGAGGTCAATGGCGGCTGGACGGTGGCACTCACTACCTTGATGAACGAGAGGGCGGCCATTGGCGTTGGTGGAGCAGGAGTGCAAGTTGCTGCATTAGAGATGGTTCGCTTGATGGAGCTAGCGCGTCATATGGGGAAAGATGACGATCCGATGGTTCGTCAGCGTCTTGCCGATCTGTACATAAGCACCAAGATTGCTGATATCACTAACTTGCGTGCCCTAGCTAAACTGAATGCAGGTCAACTCCCTGGTCCGGAGCTCTCTATATCCAAGTTGGCTCTGACGAATAATTTGCAAAAAGTGGTGGAGTTCGTGAGCTTGGTGCTCGGTTCACGTCTCGTTGCCGATACGGGAGAGTGGGGAACCTATGCGTGGAGCGAGTTCGTACTGGGCGTTCCTGGTCTGAGGGTTGCTGGAGGTACCGACGAAGTACTGAAGAACGTAATAGGGGAACGAGTGCTTGGCCTTCCCAAAGAACCATCTTGATCCGTGGTCACTCTGACCCTACAGGCCGACCTATAAGCCGACCTCACGACCGACTTACAGACCGACCTCACACCCGGCCCAGGTGTCCACCCTA
>JAMDDE010000023.1:13783-17054 GCA_023489235.1 Actinomycetota bacterium
CCTATAAGCCGACCTCACGACCGAGCCGAACTCAGACAGCAATTCTTGGCCTTCTTCCCGCTTCCGCAAGGACAGGGGTCGTTCCGTCCAACATGGCGGAACTTGGCTGCGTCTAGCCTTGCTGTCTCCTCCATAATCAGCGCTGGGGAACGTCCGAGTCTCCATAGCTCTGCCATACGCTCGAAGTAAGGAGCCACATGAGTATAGAAACGCTTGTATCCTTGGCATAAGACATTGAGCCCAGGCTCCCCATCCGGAGTAGTCGCGAAACGGTCCTTTGGACAACCGCCGTTGCATACGTGCAGAACCGGGCATTGTCGGCAGTAGTTGGGCAGTTTGTCTCGTTTGGCATTTCCGAAACTCTGTTGAGCATGAGAGGACATGAGTTGGGCAAGATGATGTCCCGATTTGTCCTCCAAGATGTTCCCTAGCAAGTAATCAGGGCGAACGTAGTGGTCGCAGGAGTAGAGGTCGCCGTTGTGCTCCAACGCAGGGGCAAGCCCGCAAGTAGGAGACATGATGCACAGGTCTGCCCCCAGCCCTGTCCATACCTTGAAGCACTCCTCGAAGGTTTGCACTGATACCTTCCCTACGTCATGCCGGACCCAGTAGTCGAATACCGTCACTAGGAACTCTCCGTAAGCTTCGGCGGAGACCGAGTGCCTGGAGAGACCATCGCTCCTAGCCTGGCCTGGTCGTGCCTTGGCTACTACGGGGAGGAACTGGATCCACTTGACCCCCCTCTCTGCGAAATGTCGATAGATCTCCAGCGGGTGGCGTGCTGTGACATCGGTCAAAGTGCACAGAACGTCCGGATTTATGCCATGGCTGATCAAGCGGTCAAGAGCAGTGACAACCCGTTGGTAGCTTGGCCCACCGTGCTTGTCCACTCGGTACCGATCGTGCAGTTGGAGTGGACCATCGATACTGAGTCCAACGTGGAAGCCAGCCTCGGCAAGGAAGGCGCACCACTCGTCGTCCAATAAGGTGCCGTTGGTCTGGAGGTTGTTGATGACCTGCCATCCTTCTGGAAGATACTTGTTCTGCAGCTCGAGGACACGACGATAGAAGTCCTTTCCGGCGAGGGTCGGCTCTCCGCCGTGCCATACGAAGTGAACTATGGGGCCAGGGCTTGCTTCGATGAACTGACGTACGTAAGACTCCAGAACCTCCTCGGACATCTTGAACGCCGTTCTACGAGGATATAGCTCTGTCTTTTCCAGGTAGTAGCAGTAGGAGCAGTCGAGATTGCAGATTGGACCCACAGGCTTGGCCATGACCACGAAGGGAACCGATGTTTTGGAGGAAGCAAAATCATTGACAGCAGTCTCCTTTGTTGGTCCTGTCGATTCCTTGATAATGCTTTCTTCGGTGAATGGCTCCATCTAGTTATCTAGCTTAACTGACATCCCCCTCATGGATACAGACCAAGGGCTTGTGGGTGCATTCGAGTCAAGGCCAGGTGGTCTATCTGCCTCATCCCCTGTTGACTGAAGCATGAGATATGTAGACGATCATTTGTATGTAAGGGTAAGTCCCTACTCATCTTCAGGAGGTACCCCTATAGTTTTTGAACAGCTTATTCTCCATAATTGCGCTGTGGGAGCAGTTTGAAAGCGAGAACCGATCTGTCCTTAGAGGTGTTGGAGTGAGGCAGGAAACGATCGAGTTACGCATGTTTCGAAGCGAGAACGGCTTTGCCCTACTAGAGGCGATTCTCGCTGTCGTTCTGCTCATGGTCATGCTCATCCCGGTTGCCAGGCTAGTCTCCGACTCCTCCAGGTTGTCCGGTTACCAACGGGCCAAAGCAGTGGCATATCAGATAGCCAACAGCTATCTCTCCGAAGCAGAAGCTGGGCAATGGCAATCATTACCATCTAAATCCACGGAAACTGAGGGGGGAGTGACCTATACGGTGACAGTCACCGAGGGTTCCTGTGTATACGACCAAAACAAGCAAGGGCTGACTTCCGTGGGAAATTCCAGCTCGAGTCCGGTGCTCTACGTGGTGGATGTACAGGTAAGTTGGAGTGGCCATGCGGTGAGCATGGATGCCGAAGTACCTACCCTTCCTGCTAACGAGGCGAGCAATTCATGTCCGTTATGAGAAGGTTCTGCGTAGAGGAGGCAGGCACCACCCTGATCGAGCTGGCTGTAGCTCTCTTCATTTTGGGACTTTTCTCTGCTATGACCATGATGGCAGTCACTGGCCTGGACTCTGCCTCGTTGTCAGGTACTCGACTTGGTCGGGGAGCAGAGACAGAGCAGTTGTCAGCTACTACTATCAACTCTTACCTAGAGAGCACGGTAAGCCCCAGTCAAGTAAAACGAGCAGGAGGGAGCGTCCTCTGGCCACAGCTCAACTCAGGTACCCCATCGTGGTGCCCATACCCAGTCAGCCCAAGCCCAGTCAACCAGACTATTGCCTTTCACTCCAGCTCTTCCTATAACGAAAGCTCTTCCTATAACGAAGTTTGCTTTGTTGGCTATGGTCCGAACAATACCAGTGGGAATGCCCGTGTCTACTTGATCTCTTGTACTCCACTGTCAGTACAAATTATCGACGAAAGCAAGTCCAATACAGTCTTTACGGAGCAGGGAGTCAGTTGTTCGTTCACCCCCAAACCATCCTTCGCCTCTCCCACAAGTATTAAGGCTGTGATTAAGGCCTCTCCCAACAAGGTGACCAACGAATCTTCCAGCCCCAGTGGAGCCGTTCCTACCAGTATCACTGAGACTATCCAGCTATGGAATTTGGAGCCTACGAACAGTGCTTGAAAGAAGGATCGTGAAGGCGATTAGGGCCAAATTCAATCTTGGAGAACAAGGCCAGGCCGCTATGGTGGTGATAGCAGGATTGCTCCTGGTGTTAACTGTCATACCCGCTGTGGTGGTCAATCAAGTGGTTGCACAGGCACCTTTGATGTCCCGCTCCGAGCTGGCTTCACAGGCTGAGGTGGCTGCTAGGACCGGCATATCCAACTTTGAGTACTACTTGAATAATCCTCAGTACCCCGTGTCCAGTGATCCAGCTCTGGTCAGTTCCCTCCCTACGTCATCTGAGTGTGAGTCCGGATCTCAAGGCAACTGGGAGCCGACAGGGAACTCAGCAGGACAAGTAAGTAGTTCTTTTGAGTATTACTTGGACAGTTCGGAAGTCAAGCCTGGCGTTGGGGGACCTGAGTACCTGTTCTCGCTTGGACGTGCTGGCACCTCAGGACATTACGTCTGTAGAGAACTCAAGGCTATGTTCTTGATGCACAGCTCCACC
>JAMDDE010000066.1 GCA_023489235.1 Actinomycetota bacterium
AGTTTATGATAGACATAGTCAAGCTGTAAGCGAATACGCTCAAGGATTATCCGTTCCCGTTCTACTGGGTTCATAGTTTCGCGTTCCTCATCCCAGTAGCGCTTGTACCCCCGCTTGTCAAGTACTTCCATCTACGACCCCCCTTTTTTCTGTTACTTTTGACCTTATTTACATGTAGAATTAAGATGTTTATATAATTATGAAGTGGGTGTGATTGACAGGCGAGCCCTCATATCTAATCCCCGCTCAACTCTTTCGACGAGCGGAGAAGCCCCTGGAGCATCACATCGAGTACCTGCTCCTCCCAAATGGGCCCACCAAGCTGACGCGCCACTTCTGGCCTATGCCACTGTGCCATCCAATTACATGCTCCGAGAAGGAAGCGTGCCGATACTAGAGGATCGACTATCCGGAACACCCCAGAGCTGATCCCATCTTGAATTGCCTCGACGAATGGTGCCTCGTAAGCAGTGTATAACGCACGAAGCTTGTTCTCCTCTGTTTCTGATGCCAGTTCGCTAACTACTTGACGCGTCCGTACAAGGAAGATGAACGCTTCATGGTGCTTAGCGGTAAGCCCATTATGTGCTCGAATAAGTTCGAGCAGCCGAAGTTGCGGCGCTGACCCTCTGAGCTGAGCAGCGCATGAGGAGATCTCGTCATTGAAGAAGGCGAGGGTCGCCATTGAAGCACTCACCAACACATCAGCCTTGGAACGAAAGTAGTGGTAGATCCCACCCTTTGTTAGTCCGATCTCGTCGGCAATCTCGTCGACTGAAACCACCGTGTAGTCACGCTGAGCAAACAGCCTCGTAGCTGCTTCGATGATCTGATCGGGCGTCTGTTCGCTCACAACGCGTTTCCGCATAGATGAAGGTTACCACCTACTTAGTAGTATGTCGAGGAGCTTATATCACTGCTACTTGATCGTCAAATATATATTATATATCGACCATAACTGCAAACAAAAGACTATTCATAGCAGGATACATAAGACCGAGCTAAATAGTATGATTACTATTCAGCTGACTTTGACTCACGGCAACGAACGTTGCTGATAAAGCTTGACAAAGTAATCAATGAGATCTGGCCGGTCGATAGCCCCTACGCTCACTACTACGCTCGGTGGTACACCTTGGAGTATCCTTTTCACGGGAACTTCGAGCTTCTTGCCTGTCAAAGTGTGTGGAACCCCTGGGGCCACCAAGATCTCGTCTGGTACGTGACGCGGTGAAACTTCCATCCGTATGGCCTCGTTGATCCGCATACGTAGTGCATCATCGAGTATGATGCCTGGTTCCACTGCCACGAACAACGGCATCCAGTATCCTCCGTCGGGCTGTTCTACACCTACAACTAGGGCCTCTTGTATCTCGGGGAAACGTTCCACGGCTTCGTAGATGTCCACTGTGCCCATCCGTACCCCCATTCTGTTCAAGGTGGAGTCCGACCGTCCTGGAATTATGGCCGTGCCACGCTCAGTAATGGTGATCCAATCGCCATGCCGCCAAATACCAGGAAACATATTGAAATACGCCTCATGATAGCGACTCCCATCCGAATCACCCCAGAAATACAGTGGCATAGAGGGCATAGGCTTGGTGACAACCAGCTCTCCCAGTTCGCCTACACAGGAGCGACCTTTATCGCTCCATGACTCAACGCTCGCTCCTAGCGCTCGCGCCTGGATCTCACCCTCCCACACCGGGAGCGTGACTGCCCCACCCACCAGGGCTCCTGCTATATCCGTACCACCACTGATCGAGTAAAGCCACACATCTGACTTAACCGCTTCATAGATCCACCGAAAACTACTCGAGGGGAGCGGAGAGCCCGTTGATCCAATCGCGCTTAAGCACGATAAATCGTAGAGCTTGCGCGGACGCAGCCCAGCCTTAGCACAGGTCAAGATGAAACCCGCGCTAGTCCCAAACGACGTTATCCCTCGCTCTTCGATCAACTGCCAAAGCCTACTTACGTCGGGATAAACAGGACTTCCGTCATACAACTCAATCGTTGCGCCAACAAGGAGACTCGCAACAACCAAGTTCCACATTACCCAGCTAGTAGAGGTGAACCAGAAAAATCGGTCGTTTGCTGAAAGATTGGCTGCTAGAGCAACGACCTTCATATGCTCCATAAGGATCCCCGCATGACCATGTACAATTCCCTTGGGCAAACCAGTCGTACCTGATGAGAACAGTACCCACAGTGGGTGATCTGCCGGAACTTGGATGAAATGAACCTCCTCATCACCTACTATTAGATCAGTAAAACTCTCTACGTCCATTTTTTCTGGAGATCCCATGCCAAGGTAGTCCACAAAGATCACATGACGAAGTGAGGGTAGCTGAGATACGAGCTCTACCAGAACCGTACGTCGGTCATGGTCACGACCTCCGTATCGATACCCATCTGCAGCTATCAGCACCTTAGGCTCTAGCTGGCGAAACCGGTCTACTACGCTACGGACCCCGAAGTCGGGTCCGCATACCGACCACACAGCACCAATGGAAGCCGACGCAAGGAACGCCACCACGGCTTCTGGGATGTTAGGTAAGTAGCCAACGACTCGGTCACCACTTTGTACGCCCATGGAACGTAGGGACAAGGCGAGAGCAGCAACTTGGTGCTTGAGCTCTGTCCATGACAACTCGACTACTTCTCCGTTCTCACTCGTAAAGACTATGGCTGGTTTAGAGCTGTCACCGTAACGTAAAGCATGTTCTGCAAAATTAAGCCTTGCTCCAGAGAACCATCTGGCACCTGGCATTTGCTCATCGACCAGCACGCGCTCGTAAGGCATAGAAGCCTTTATTTCGAAGAACTCCCATAGGGATCCCCAGAAATCCTCCAAGTGGTCTACTGACCACTTCCAAAGCTCGTTGTATCCATCGAACTTCAAACCACGCTTTTGTTCCAACCACCGGAGATACCGAGTTATCCCAGCATTGGCGAGTACCTCCTCACTAGGCTGCCATAGGATTGGAGGGACTTCTCGACTAGGCACTATCGCCGCACCTCGCTCATAAGCCCAGGGTTCGTGGATCCCTTGATCTCCATATGTCCGAAACGTTCGCGAAGAACCGTCTTCAGTACCTTCCCACTTGCATTGCGCGGTAGCTCATCGATTATAACTATGTGGGTCGGCTTCTTGTATGAAGCGAGATGCCCCTTGCAATGCAAGACGATCTCCTCGTAGGTTGGAGGATCGCTGGGATCTGCGGGAACAATAACAGCTAAGGGCGTCTCACCCCAATGTGGATGGGATATCCCTATCAGGGCAACCTCCCGCACCTTGACGTGACTGTCGATAACGGCTTCCACTTCGGCACAGTAGATGTTTTCACCACCCGAGATGATCATGTCTTTCTTCCTGTCCACCACAGATACATACCCTTCGTCGTCCATACAACAGAGATCACCTGAGTGGAACCATCCTCCCTTGAATGCAGCTAGCGTCTCCTCGGGCTTCCCCCAGTAGCCCTGCATGACCGTTGGCCCTCGGTACACGATCTCGCCAACCGTTCCGGCAGGAACTTCCGCCATGTCTTCGTCTACGAGACGGACTTCCACATTCATAACAGGCTTCCCGACCGAATTGATCTTGCGGATAGCGTCATCGCCTCGCAGTACACATGTAACAGAGCTCATCTCGGTTTGGCCAAATCCGTTGTAGATCGGTACCCCTGGAAATGCGTCGGCCATGGAGCGTATCACCGAAGGCGGAGCAATAGAACCACCTGTTAGTATACGCTGTAGTTGGAAAGATCGTTCTCTCACATCAGGCACAGAGCAGATAGCTTGCCACTGGGCAGGCACGAACAGACAAGCCGTTGCACTTTCGCGTTCGAGCACATCTACGACCGCCACAGGGTTGAACTGCCCCGAGGGCAGTATCACAGACTTGCCAGCTGTCATCAAATAGGGCAAGAATCCATTGAGACAACCAACATGGAACAACGGCAGTCCTGACATCCAGACTCTGTCGTCGGGCCCCATGCTCATGGTGCTCATCATGTTGAAGGTGTTGACCATCAAGTTGTAGTGGGATAACACGGCTCCCTTCGGTCTGCCAGTAGTTCCTGAGGTGTACATGATGAACGCTGGAACGTCCTCAGGGACCTCTATTGCAAAGGCCTCAGATGACGAAGCAGCGATCACGTCCTCATACTGTTCGTAACCCTCCTTGAGACATTCTCCTGTTTCCCCTGTTGCACCAGCGACGATGCAGTTCATCAGAGAACCATCGAACTGTCTCAGCTGTGCTTGCGCCCCAGCAGCTATCATGGCCAGCTCTGAGTCACACAGCATGATCTGGGCCCCTGAGTCTTTGAGGATATAGGCGACCTCCTCTGCCGCAAAACGAAAGTTGATCGGTACCACAATCGCACCAAGACGACAGACTGCCAGATAGGACTCCATCACCTCTATCTTGTTCGACATCAGGACCGCTACCCTGTCCCCATACCCTATTCCCCGCTCTGCAAGTGCCCTCGCAAGACGCGTAACGCGTTCATCCTCCTCAGCCCAGGTAACCTCTTCTCCCTCGTAGCTGAATGCCACTTGCGAAGGAGCATTGCGCGCTGCTCTAGCCAGTTGCTCTCCTAGTGACATCCGCCTTGAAACAGCCATTAAAAGCATTGGATCAATCTCGCTTGTCATAACCGTACCCCCATCATCTGATCAATCCTCAAAACACCAGTCGTAGAGGAGCCCCGACACCATCCCCTTATTTATTCCTAAACATGGGAACCCGTTTCCCCATGAACGCTGCCGGACCTTCCCTGGCGTCGTGTGAAGCGAACACCTTTGCCCCTATGCCCAACTCGACTTCGAAAGCTTGAGCGTCGGGAAGCCCCATGCAAGCAAGGACCGAGCGCTTGATCGCCTGTACGGCAATCGGCCCATTGAGCGCTATCCGATCCGCTACTTCTTTGGCGGCATTGGCTAGTTCATCTGCACTCACCAATCTACCGATGAGACCGCATTGCAAAGCTTCCTCAGCGCTGAGCATCCGAGCCGTAAGGAGGATATCCATAGCGCGTGTAAAAGGGATCTGCCTAGGAAGTCTAACGGTCGACCCACCCACCGGGAAGAGCCCCCAGCGGGCCTCTTGCAATGAAAAGCGAGCTTCTGGCACTGCCAAGCGAATATCGGTAGCCTGAAGCAGCTCGAGCCCACCAGCAACACAATAGCCGTTTACAGCTGCAACTATCGGCTTGGATAGAGGCTCTTTTAGAAAAGCCTTTCTAATCTCTTTGAACGAAGCTAATACGTCACGAGGATCGTTCCCCATGACCATTTGTTCGGTGATGAGCGGTATCAACGACCCAAGATCCGCGCCGGAACAAAATGCACGCGATCCTGCTCCGGTAAGAATAACTACATAACACTCAGGGTTATCTTCGATCGCCTCCCATGTGGCAGCAAGATCTTTCAGATCATCAAGGGTAAGAGCATTCAGCGTCTCAGGCGAGTTCAGAGTTACGGTCGCTACATGACCATTGATCTCATAACCAACAGCCATCAGATCGCGCCTTCGGGCCCCTGGCTGTTCGTAAGCGATGGATGAGCAGCCAGCTCTCCATCTGACGAAGTCCCTTGGAACAAGCCGCCAAACTGTTCACGCAATACGGGCTTCAACACTTTACCTGATGCACTTCGGGGAAGCGCATGAGAAAATATCACGGACCGCGGAAGCTTGTAAGAAGCTAGGCGTGGCCGTAGAAACTCGACTATCCCTTCGGCATCAATGTCAGCCTCGGATCTCCGCACTACCACGGCAAGAGGGACCTCGCCCCATTTCTTCTCGGGAACACCAATAACAGCAACCTCCAAAACCGCTGGATGCTCTTCGATAACTCTCTCCAACTCTGCCGGATAGATATTCTCTCCTCCGCTTATGATCATGTCCTTCTTACGATCCACAAGGTAGTAGTAACCCTCCTCGTCCCGATAACCAATGTCACCGGTTCTGAACCATCCATCGATGAAAGCAGCGTCCGTAGCCTCCGGATTGTTCCAGTAGCACTGGAATATGTGAGGACCACGGGTAAGTAACTCTCCGCGTTCTCCAGCTTCAAGGTGTCGCCCATCGTCACTGGCAACGCAAACCTCGGAGTGAAACACTGGTAGGCCAACCGACCCAAGCTTGCGTATTGCATCCTCCATAGGAAGCAAGGTCACAAACGGGCTTGTTTCGGTTAACCCAAATCCCTGTGCAAGTGCTATGCCGCGTTCGTTATAAGCCTCAATGAGATTGAGCGGACAAGGTGCCCCTCCAGCAAACAGGAAGCGTAACGATGACAAATCCGCTTGTGGCCAGTTTGGAGCTTCCATCATCATCTGAAACATCGTAGGCGGCCCGAACATCGTAGTAACCCGATGCCGCTCGATTGTCTCCAGGGCCACCCCAGGATCAAAAGAACGACCAAGTAATACTGTTCCACCTGCATGAATCGTCGGAGTCGTGAAAATGTTCAGTGCCCCCATATGAAACAGTGGTGCTACAACATATGTGACATCGGTTGAAAGGATTGGGTAGGCTAGGTGTCCGTTTACAGAGTTGAAGTAGGTGTTGCCATGGCTTATGACAGCCCCCTTCGGTCGACCTGTAGTTCCAGAAGTGTACATGATCAGCTGATAATCCTCCAGGGTCACCTCAGCTTGGGGCTCATCGGTTGGCGCACTAGCAATTAGCGCCTCGTAACTGCTTACTCCGTAGCTGATCCGAGAGGATCCTACCTGATCTTGCGAAACGCTCCGAACAGCGTCCGCATGACCCACTTCGATTGTATGAAGACCAGGTACAGCTGCCTTCATCGCTGCCACTACTGTGCTCAGCTCTGGATCATAGAAGAGTATGCGGGCACCACAATCACTTAGGATGAATGCTGCTTCAGGCGGAGCTAGTCGGAAATTGATTGGAACAAATATCGTGCCGATCTTGGCACAGGCAAAGAATACCTCGAGGAACTCGTTACCGTTGTATAGGAGCACTGCCACACGATCTCCTCGCACAACACCGTCCTCTAAAAGAACCGAAGCAACCTGATTTATCCTGCGATTAGCCTCAAGATACGAGTAAGATTTCTCGCCGAATATCCAAGCAGTTCGATTAGGGCGAATCTCAGCCCACTTGCGAATCCATGACCCCGTGCCAGGTATCATTCCCCCCCCTTTTTTTGCGATTGGAACCCCAACAGAGATTCTCAATCGAGATCACTTATTAAAGAATTATTAAAGAAAAAATAAGAATGATGATACTGCTATACCACTAACCCCAGTCGTTTCGCTATGACTTCCTTTTGAATCTGGGAGGTGCCACCACCAATCGTCATAACACGTGCATCACGATAAAATCGCTGGACATCGCTTTCCATCATGAAACCGTAACCGCCATGAATCTGGATCGCATCTCCTGTTACCCGATTAACCATCTCACCCGCGACATAACGTGCCATAGATGCCTCCAAAGTACAGTCCACCCCACTTTGCAGCTTCCATGCAGCGTCATAGGTCAATAGTTCTGCTGCCCTCAAGCTTGATTCCATGTCGACGACCATGAACCTTATATCTTGGAATGCGGCAATTGGCCGACCGAACTGTTTGCGGTCAAGAGCGTATTGCTTAGCTTGGTCAATCGCTGCTCGGGCGAGACCTAAACAATCAGCAGCCATGACAATCCGCTCCAAGTTCAAATTCTCCATCAAGTAATAAAACCCGCGTCCTAGCTCACCTATAAGCGAATTTGCTGGCACTACACAGTCCTCGAAGACAAGTTCTGCAGTGTCCGATGCTCGCCAGCCAAGCTTGTCCAGCCGACGGGCAACTTGGAACCCAGGGCGATCAGTATCCACTATGAACAAACTAATACCTCGATGACCAGCCGGACCTGTTCTGGCAGCCACCACTATGAAGTCAGCTATCGACCCATTGGTAATGAACATCTTGGTACCGTTCAGTACATAACTATCACCATCCGCCCTGGCAGTGGTGCGGATCGAGGCCAAATCCGAGCCAGCGTCTGGTTCGGTCATTGCTATCGCTCCAATCAGGCGTCCTGCTGCAGCCCCAGGTAGGTAGCGTTCACGCTGCTCGTCGGAGCCAAAACGGTAGATAGGATTAACGGAAATTATCGAATGCACTAAAAGTGACGCATCGATCCCGCTTGAAGCACGCCCCATCTCCTCTGCTGCTACCACTAGCATCATTACGTCCCCAGAAGCTCCACCGTAACGCTCGGGTAGCTGGATGCAGAGGTAGCCCTGCTTGCCGAGTGAGCGCAGCACTTGCAGAGGGAACTCACCAGCTCCGTCCACCTCGGCTGCAATCGGTACCACCTCGTTTTCAACAAAACGACGATATTCTCGACGAAAAAGTTCATGGTCTTCGGTGAAGTAAAGGCTCAACTGTCTTGCTCCATCCCTCTACATCCCAGCATTGCCACAATCTGCTCGCCATACTGTCTACTCAAGAGATTCATATCCGGACTACGTCCACGTATATACCATGTTGCCGTCCAGTTCAGTCCCCCAAGGATGAAGTTCCTCGTACTTGGTATATCGCACGGCTCAAACACCTCTGCGGCCACACCATCTAGTAGCAGCTGATCAACCATGTGCTCGTAGCGATGTCGAAGCTCCTTTATTTCTACACGATACTCATCGGGAAGGCGTCGATCCTCTTGGATGAAGAACCATGCAAACGGGAACTCCTCTGTAAGAAAACGGAGGTGTGCTTTTACCCACACCTTTATCCTTTCTACAGGATCCAAGCTCTTACACCGCAAGAGCTCATGCTGGACTTGATCATAGGCTAGCTCGGTGGCAGCCTTCTCACAGGCATAAAGTAACTGATCTTTACTACTAAAATAATTATAAAAGTTGCCCTTGCTCATCTCCACTCTGTCAGCAAGGTCCTCTATTCTAAAACCCTGGTAACCTCGTTCAGCTAATAGTGCTGCCGCTTGGCGAAGAATCTCTCTCGTCTTCATCTGACGTCGCTTAGCCGGATAACCTCTTGGCTGCCCCGGCAACATTTCTCCAATAAGCTCTGTAGGAGCCATATTGCCTTCTTTCTTAGCTCGTTAACTTTAGCTAATTGACTGTTTACAATAACTACGGTCTTCAGCAGCTATGTCAGGCATAGCTTCGTCGAAGAGCTATCTTGTCCACCTTGCCCGTTGCAAGTGTGGGTAGTTCCTCGACAAAGATTATTCGTTGGGGTTTTTTATAACTTGCCATCCTGGCCCGACAGTGCTCTATGAGCTCCTTTTCGCCAGTAGAGCTGCCTGGCCTTAGCACCACTACTGCGGTTACCGCCTCGCTCCACTTCTCATCCGGTACCCCAATAACAGCCGCTTGCATAACATCCGGGTGTTGAGTTAATACTTCTTCCACCTCAGCTGCATAGACATTCTGACCACCTGATTTGATCATGTCTTTCTTACGATCTACAAAGTAAAGTTCATGAGCGCTGCCAAAGCGCCCCAGATCGCCGGTGTACAACCATCCACCTCGCAGTCCCTGCGTTGTGGCTTCAGGGTTGTTGAAATAGCCGTTAAACACATTTGGCCCACGCACGGTGATCTCCCCTACCTCACCCATCGGCACCTCTTCTCCCTTATCGTCGACAACACGCACATCTACCGTCACTGCAGGCTTGCCAACCGAGCCAGGGTACAAAAGAGCATCTTCCCTGGTCAGCACAGTCACTAACGGTGCTGCCTCAGTGAGACCATACGCGTAAAGAAGTGGCTCTTCCAAGACCTCTGCTAGTCGTTTAACAGTCGTTCCAGCAACAACACCACCAGCGGCTAGAGGAAGACTGAGGCTTGTGAAGTCATAGCTATCAAGATTTTCGAGCTTAGCTAGTGCTGACCACATAGTGGGTGCCATATAGACGAATCGCACCCTCTCTACTTCTATGGCTCGAGCTAGCACTGTAGCATCGAAACCATTAGCAGTAGGGATGAGCACCACCTTTCCACCAACCATCAGGGTTGGGAAGGTATTGGTCTGTACCCCTGCTGTATGAAACAAGGGTATCGCGCAGGCATTCACAAATAAGTTCTCCGGAGATAGCATCAAAGACATGGCCATAGCGTTCCACAGCCAATTACCATTGGTCAGGATTGCTCCTTTCGGTTGACTTGTGCTCCCTGACGTATACATGATGGCTTGGACGTCGTCTAGGCTGGGTTCTACCCCCTCAATGAGTCGTTCCTCTCCTATGGCATCCATAGCAACGGCATATTCGACTGCCTTTGCCCACGCTGAGGTACCCACGGATACAAAGTGCGCAATAGATGAGCTCCGTTCGGAACAAGTCCTCATCTTAGACTCATAAGCAGCATCATAAACAACTGCAAGCGCCCCGCAATGATTCAAGAAATAGGTCAGTTCTTCCGTTGTGAGGCGCGTGTTCAACGGAACGCACCACGCACCTATCCGCGTCAAAGCGAAATAGATCTCAAGGAACTCAATAGAGTTATCCATCACAAGGGCGACCCTGTCATTCTTGCCAATACCCAGGGCGGCTAAGAGCTTCACCGCTTTTACAATACGGCGATCAAGTTCTCTATAAGTGACCCGTCGTTCTCCGCATACCACAGCTTCGCGCTCTGGATAACGATCAGCCCATCGCTTTATTACCGTCGCGATGTTCACTACATAAACCTCCTGCTGCTTACGATATCCATCCCCCTTATAGAAGCCGATAATGGAAATCGGTTATTAAACCTTTTCGCTCATCAACGAAGTCGACAATCACACGGTTACCAATTGCAAGTGCCGCCGATGCTTGCTCAGGATCTGACAGATCGACATCAGTGACAAAGTTGGCCAAGGCAGTTGATGCTCCATCAAGGGTGACATATGCAACCGCATAAGGCGGTACCGGCAGTCCATCAAACGGCTCGTAAACAATAGTGAAGGCTTCTATCACCCCCTCTGGCCCAATCTTCACCCAGTCCGTAGTCCTCACAAAGCAGCGCTCGCAGTATGCTCTCGGTGGCACGAAAACTAATTTGCACGAAGGGCAGCGAAGTGCATATATAGTCGCATTATCCCGCAACTCGGTAAAGAACCGCTCTGCAATTTCTCCTACCGCATAGTCGTAGTGGATGTGCCACTCCCCTGGATGGATCAGAGGACTACTGGCAGTTGCCATATCGCTCACTGTGCCTCCTCTCTTGATTCACGTAATATGCTGGATACTCGCTAAATCCCATGTACTGTACTGACGTAACATTCCTTAAAGGTACGAGTAGCATCTAGAGATCTTCCCCAAGCACCATGCAGGTATGGAACTGCAACGTTCCCCCTATGCCAGTGGCAACTGCTCGACGTACGCCCGGCACTTGATGTTCTCCAGCATCTCCCATGACCTGAAGAGCTGCTTCGGCAACACGCGCTAGAGCCGTGGCCGATATCGGATTGGCACTCAGAACACCACCAGAAGGATTGACCGGCATAGGGCCTCTCATATCGAACATGCCCTGCTCATTCATTTGACCCCCCAGACCTTTCGGACAAAAACCTAGCGCTTCTACGGCAGCGAGCTCCGTACAAGTGAACGGAGCATAGATCTCTGCTACATCTATCTGTTCCAACGGATCAGTGATGCCAGCGCGTCTATAGGCAGTTGCTGCAGCCATAGCCAGTTCGTCCCAGTCGGCATGGTCGGTGTCACGGCCAGGACCCATCTTGTCTCCCATGTAGACGGTGTTGCTAGTGGCACCCATACCCTGTATCCAAACAGGTCGATTTGGACTAGAAACCGCCACTTGCTCGGCTGCCATGATGACTGCACAGGCTCCCGAAGAACGCGGACAGCAGTCCAACAATTTTAGAGGCCAGCAAATATAGCGCGACGAGAGCACGTCGTCGATACTGATTGGCTCCCTCAAGTGTGCATAAGGGTTTGCCATAGCATTTTGCCTACTACGAACTGCCACAGCTGCTAGCTGACGCTCGGTAACCCCATACTGATGCATCTGCCTTACTGCCTGGAACGAGCACATGTTAATGGCATTCAAAGCAAGGCTTCGTTCGTAAATAGGGTCCATCGCGGTATTCAACACCCACTGCGCGTCTGGAGTCTCCGATACCTTATCCGCTGCTAATACCATGACCGTGCGGAACATTCCCGAGGCTACATGGATATAACCAGCTTGTGCAGCAGCAGCGCCTGTAGTTCCCCCTGTGTTCACCCTGAGCTGAGGACGCGGCGTTACACCAAGCGCCTGGCCAATCCATCTATCCACGTTATCTATGCCGCTTAATGCATCCGGAGCTATACCAAGAACGAACGCTTCTATCTCGTCCATCTCCATCTTTGCATGCTCAAGCGCCTTGGCTGCTGCCTCTTGGGCCAGTTCCTGCATCGTCACATCTGTCCGCTTGAAACGATAACCGGTCTGTCCAACTCCAATGATGGCGGTTTTGATTGACATTTGAATTCCTTGCTTCAATAGTTCCGCATCACAAATATCGCGTGACTCTGTGCGGGGTAAGTGGTAGCGCCATGGGCGATACCTTGTCTGGGCGAAGCCACTTGTACGGGCCCTGCACGGCCACTTAGTTGGAGATATGCCTCTAGAATACGACTCATCCCTGATGCAAATCGAAGATTGGTTGCCTGCAAGCCTCCAGAAGGATTGACCGGAAGAGCACCATGTCGCTCAGAAGCTCCATCGAGAATGAACGCTGGCCCAAGACCGTCGGGAGTCAACCCGAGGGCTTCGTAAGCAAATATCTCATGATAGGGTGTCCCATCAAAAATTTCGGCAAAATTAAACTCCCGACTGGGATCGACAACCCCTGCCATTGCATAAGCACGAGCTGCAGCAGCCCTAAGAGCACGCATATGCACAGGGGGATCAACTCCAATCCCATATTCACCCGTGGCCCAGCCGACTCCATCCACCCACACTGGTTGGTGGTCGATAGCTTTCGCACGTTGTGCGGATCCAAACAACACCGCTACAGCGCCATCACAGGCTTGAGGAATTTCGGCACGCCTTATTGGATATGCCACATATGGACTGTCGTCAATAGTCTCTCTTGCCATCGGATAGCGAAGAAACGCCCGCGGATTGACCTCCCCGTTGGAGCGGTTCTTCACTACTACTGAACAAGCAGCGTCGGCCAGAGTGCTCTTCGAGCCAGTATAGGTGCTAACTGCTGCAGCAGCATCGATCACATCGCTCAGTCCTATAGGACGCTGGTAGAACGGATCATAAGAGAGGGATGATACGAGATCGTATGGACTTTCTGAGGTCTTGGTCCATGTGACTGCGAGAGCTGTCTCGAATTCTCCTGACAAAATCCGCATACAGGCTAATACAGCTGCAAAACTACCTTCGATCGTAGTACGTATTTCATCTTTCAAGTAGGCCCCTGCTGGGCAGGCTGTGACCATTGACGAGATTGATCTACCATCCATCTGGTCAGACCCAGCTAATACGACTGTATCGAGTTCGCTGCGTTTTACTCCGGCATCGTCCAGCGCTGCTTCAGCTGCTTCGAATACGAGTTCCTCGAGACGCACATCATCACGATGTGCTCCCAGCATGCTTTGAGCCCCTCCAAGAATTGCAATACGTGACTGAATATTCATAAACTGACTCTTTATTCACTAAAGTTAAAAAAATGATATTCTGTAATAGTGGTATTGTCAAGGGGGCGATTGCATGTACTTACGAAACGAGCGCGTCGAAAGTCAAGGACTTGTTGACAGGTATAAATGGGTACAGGACTGGCAAGTAAGTTATTGCACTATGTCTCTGAAGTACGCCTATTCGGTTGTTCACTCCGGCCATCGTGAGTTGAATCACCTACGGTCGTTCGAGCCCAACCCGATATGTCCTGAGGTTTCCTCGCTCATGCCAACCTTTACCGCCCAGATACAGCTGAAGGAGGCTTATTCATGAGAAACGGCATCATAGCGTATGGAGCCTACCTCCCCTACTGGCTATTGGCTCGATCAACTATTACTGAAGCGCTGGGAATCCCAGCAGGCAAGGGGGGACGAACTGTCGCATCGTATGACGAGGATACGACTACTATGGCCGTTGAGGCCGCCCGAGAAGCCATAACCGGAATGCCATACGTAATATTGCCCAATGAGATCATCTTATCCACTACCGCCCCTGCTTATATGGACAAGACTAATGCTGCGGCCCTCCATGATGCTTTGAGTCTGCCTAGATCGGTTTCTGCCTTCGACATGTCCGGCTCGGTGCGTTCCAGTACCGCAGCCATGCGCTATGCAACGTATGCACCGGTACCCGTGTTGGTTGTGCTATCCGATATGCGTAATGGACTTCCCGGTAGCGTTGATGAGCGCGAGGGTGGCGATGCTGCAGTAGCATTTCTTTTTGGTTCAGGGCCAGATGTCATTGCTGAGCCTCTTGCTTATGCCTCCGTTACTTCAGAGTTCCTAGAACGATGGAAACTCCCTGGCGAAAAATCCTCACATCAGTGGGAGGAGCGTTTTGGGGAACACAAATACGTACCTCTGGCCATTGAGGCGATGGGTGCAGCTATGAAAGAAGCTGGGGTTACAGCATCGGAAATCGATCACCTCATAGTTACTGGAACTAATACACGCGCGGTAAAGGCTGTCCAACGGTCGGGGGAGTTCGCAGCCGAGGTAGTTGCCGAGGACCTCACAGATATTGTCGGCTACAGTGGCAGCGCGCACCAAGGTCTCGTTCTCGCTAACGTACTCGATACCTCTGAACCAGGAGCTGTCATCTTGGCCGTGTCTATTGCAGATGGGGCAGAAGCAACTATCTTCCGAGTCAGAGAACATATAGTTGAGTACCGCCAGAGGCGTTCAAACAAAAACGTAGCCGCTTGCCTGGATCCACACTGCCACGCTGAGCTTCCCTACATGAAGTTCCTCACCTGGCGAAATTATCTTCAACATGAACAGCCGCGACGTCCAGAACCCACTCCTCCTGCTCCACCTCCTGCTGCGCGTCACGCAACTTGGAAATTTGGTTTCACAGCCAGCCGTTGTAACGTATGTGGTACACGCCTAATGCCACCAGGGCGAGTGTGCATCCGCTGCGGAGCAGTAGATCAGATGACCGGGGAACGCCTTGCCGATGTAGAAGGCATAGTGGCTAATTTCACCATCGACCGACTGACTTTCACTCCTAATCCACCAATGGTCGCAGCTATCGTCGACTTCGATGGTGGGGGCCGTTTTCGCTGTGAGCTCACCGACGTCGATCCGAATACCGTTGCCATAGGGGATCGTGTCGAGATGACGTTTCGCAAAATAACAACATCGCAGTCTATACATAATTATTTCTGGAAAGCACGACCGATACGAGAGGAGGTACGATGATGGTTGCCAGAGGCATTCGTGATCAGGTCGCAATAGTCGGAATGGGATGCACCCCCTTTGGTGAGCACTGGGACAAAGGCGTCGAAGACTTGTTGGTGGATGCCGCAACCGAAGCACTTTCCTCTGCTGGCGTCTCCAAGGATGATATCGATGCTTACTGGCTCGGTACTATGGGGTCTGGAATATCTGGACTCACCCTTTCCAAGCCGTTGTGCCTCGATTACAAGCCAGTTACCCGCGTAGAAAATATGTGTGCCACAGGTTCTGAAGCGTTTCGCAACGCCTGCTATGCCGTCGCCTGCGGCGCTATCGACATGGCTATGGCTATCGGTGCGGAGAAGCTGAAGGATAGCGGCTTCTCTGGGTTGGTGATCCCATCAGCGCCTTCTGATGGCACTGCCTCGGATCTCACTGCACCCGCACTGTTCAGTCTACTAGCTCCAGCCTACGAGAAGAAGTATGGGGTAAATCCAGCAGAGTTCAAGGATGCCCTCACACGCATAGCTTGGAAGAATCATCACAACGGTGCTCTCAACCCTCGTGCCCAGTTCCGCCGAGAGATAGACAAAACCGTAATCTCATGCAGCCCAATCGTGGCGGGCCAACTTGGCATCTTCGACTGCTCAGGGGTGAGCGACGGAGCGGCAGCTGCCGTGATCGTGCGTTCCGAGAATGCCTACCGTTACACTGACAAGCCTATCTTCGTCAAGGCCTTGAGTTTCGTAGCTGGACCTGCTACCGGCACAGCTGACCCAGACTATGATTACACAACCTTTCCTGAAGTAGTGAGAGCAGCTCGTAACGCCTACCAAGAAGCGGGCATCGAAGATCCACGGACGGAACTTGCCATGGCCGAAGTTCACGACTGCTTTACCCCAACTGAACTCATCCTCTATGAAGATCTAGGCTTCGCCGAACGTGGGCAGGGCTGGAAAGAGGTTTTGGCCGGAACCTTTGACTTAGACGGTGCATTTCCGGTCAATCCTGATGGAGGACTCAAGGCGTTCGGCCATCCGATTGGGGCAAGCGGTCTGCGAATGTTGTTCGAAGCTTGGTTGCAACTACGTGAAGAAACACCTCCTGAGCGCAGGATAAAATCGATTTCCGAGGGGCGCAAACTTGCCCTAACTCATAACCTGGGCGGACTACCCGGAGAGTGTGTAAGTTTTGTATCCATAGTCGGGAGTGAACCTGCCGCTTATTGACATCCTCCCCGAGGCTAAAGCCGGG
>JAMDDE010000006.1 GCA_023489235.1 Actinomycetota bacterium
GGTTCTTCCAATGGCAGTAGCCCTGGATGTGTCGTCCCTTTTCATCGAAGCACTGTGGTGACCCTTTCCGATGCTGGTGATCCAGGTGGCGTTGGAGCCGCCTTAGTTCCTTTGTTATGGCATCCACGGATGGGGCGATCTCGACGTGGCAGCTACCGGTGTCGGATACGACATGTAACCATGATGGACCGGAGTCGATAGTTACCATCTCTTCAGAGCCGACCGTATGGCGAAGTGGTGCAGGGCCACCCAGGATGAACTGGGCCTCATGTTGCCAATAGTTACCTACCAGACGAGATACCATACGACAATAAAGAAGAGCACCTGTGTTGATGAGATAGAAGATGCGCTCTAGTTCACCTTGCTCATCTAGGGATTGGGGTTTGCTCACTGGAATCTCGAAGCCCTTGCGCCAGCAGACCTTAGTAAGTATGCCACTCTCCAAAATGGGCTTGATGTCTCCGCTTCGGTCCTTGCACTCAGCGGATAACACCTTGTGTTTGTGGTAGGAGCGGAACTTTGGCTTGCCAGAAAGACCAACTGCCCAGCGCTTGGCAGTACGAAAAGCATTCCTACCCTCTGCCTGGGCCTCTTGAGCACCAACCAGATTACGGACCCAGCTGGCGTGCCCTCTAGTGTCGTGCTTGCGCAAACTCGATGCGTAGGAGATGAGCGCGGACTCAGTGAAGCCAAACCGATCATTCAACTCTCTGAACGCGGCAGTTCGTTTTGGACCAGAATCCATGGCCTTGGCCCTTACGAAGGCTGGATCAGCTCGAAGTCGTTCCAAGCGTTTCTTAGCCTCTCCGAGACAGGCGTTATAGATGCGTGTCTCGGCCCGACTGCGCACCAGTATGGTCCGGGCCTGGCTCGGTGTCGGATCCAGCCGGAAGCGTGCCACATGTACTGGTGTGTTCCTCGGACGCCTGCGGGAACGCGTGGATGGCTTGGTGTATCGTCCCATCAGGCAGCCCTCTGGTTCTCCACATAACGCTTCCCGACCGCAAGAGGAGCACCGCCAACGGTCGAACAGAACCACGAGTTGGTCCACAGCGTGGGCAGTCGGCGCAGGTGGGGGAAGTCTTGGCGAAGGATACGAGAGCTTCGCCCCTTCACTAGACGAACAAGTCGCGAGACCCCGAAGCTCGGGTCCACCTCGGCTAGAAGATGTACGTGATCGGGCATTACCTCTAGGCCCACGATCTCAACTCGATACTCAGCACATACCTGCCGGATGATCTTCACAAGACGGATCCTCACGGCACCGACCAGCAGCTTGCGGCGTACTTAGGGCACCACACCAGGTGGTACTTCGAGGAGTAGACCACGTTGTGGCTTGATCGGTAGGCGGGCTTTGACATCGTTTTTTATTATACGTAGACGGTGTATCACTGGCGTGGATTGGCGGCTACACCGCCAGCGTCCCTCGACTCCAAGGCCAAAGCCTTGGGCTTGCGGGGCACATCTTGGTCACGTCGCGAGAAGGCGTGTCCGCTCGCCTGCTTCTCGCTGCGAGCGCTGGGCGGTTTCAGCTTGTCATGTCGCCGTTGTTGCTCGACGAGCTGTCGGATGTGCTCGCTCGCCCGAAGTTCCGCCGGTACCTGAGCATCAAGAACGCGCACCAGTTCGTGGATGCGATCTGGAATCTGGCCATCATCGTGGACGATCCCCCGGAGGAGGACGATCCCATCACCGCTGATCCCGACGACGACTTCCTCGTCCTCCTGGCGGAGGTGGCGGGTGCCGACGTGCTGGTATCCGGAGACCCGGACCTCACCACGGTGCAGCGCCCGGGACTTGTCGTGATGACGCCCCAGGCATTCCTGGAGGACCGGGAGCAGCCGATCTGACGCCGGACATCCCCGGCAGGGCTCAGTGAGCCCCACCGGGGACACACTCCTGGCGCTTACGCTTCCCGGGTCGCCGGAGCGCTCTTCCTGGAGAGCGCCTGGAGGCGGTTGGCGACGATCTCGACAGTCCGTCGAGTGCTGCCGTCGGTGGCCTGCCACTGGCGTGAGCTGAGCCTGCCAGCCACGTACACGAGCCGACCCTTCGTCAGGTATCGGATCGCAAAATCGGCCATCTGACCCCAGAGCACGACGTGGAAGAAGTCCGGATGAGACCCCGCCTGCGCAGCGACTCCGGGCTCATGCCGAGCCTTTCTGCGACGATGGTGATCGCCGCCCACTTACGAGGGGTACTTATGGCTGTGCTCGAGCACCAATCGGACAGCCTGCTCCCTTGTCTCCTTGTTCCATCTCTTGGGCATGATCTATCCTTCCCCCAAAAGGAAGTGTGGATCATGCCCGGGGTGGTTCACCTGGCTTCTGTGAGATATGAGTTGGTCAAGTCTTTCTTGGGTCTTGTTGCGATACCTGCGCTTGGATCACAGCTCACCACCGTTGTAGATGGTGGTCGTTTTCTCATTCGTGATTACGAAGGGATGGACCTCTCCTAGATCGCCTTTTGTGGCAAGGAGACAACTGACACGTGTAGGTACTCCGTATCTAGTATCCACCACCCTTGGTTCCCTTGCGCCAGCCGATCTCTACCTTGGATGGTGTCCCAAAGGACATAAAGTAGTAAGAAAGAGGGATGATAAGAGGTTGCCTAACTTGTTGTCGTCCTTGCCAAGCAATAACAAAAGGACTATCTGGTCCTCTTTGGTCTCGACTTTGATCCCGTCTTCCAACCAGACCACCTTAAAGAACTTCTTTTTCTTGTGTGGTGGGTGAACATCAGGATCGTCCCTAGATTCGTTCTCCAGGTGGACAACGCATCATAAAATGCTGAGATGGTTGCCTGGCGTGTTTGTGAATGAAGAGGTTTGAATCCCATCTCAAAGAGCCAAGGACCAGCTTTCGTATCTTGGTTTCACCAAGCCATATACCTTTGCGATAAAGCACTCTCCAGAACTCGACAAGCGTTCCTGGATAAAGCGTTCCCGTAGCTAGAGCCAGTTGGTCGAGGACAGGAGATAGACAATGAGGAGACGGAAACTACGAACTACATAGTCATGTTCCTCGCTACATTTCTTTCCCCCACGAAAACTACTCATTGGTACTGTCATATCAGTTCAGATGACTTCGGGCCTTTGGCCCGATCGCCTATCCATCCCGGCCCTAAAGGGCCGGGGTTTTCGGCGGGGTTTGCTAAGCTC
>JAMDDE010000026.1 GCA_023489235.1 Actinomycetota bacterium
CTCGAGTCGGAAACTGCAGCAGCTCCCGGACCTCCGCTCAAACCTGCCGCTTTGGCAATAGCCAATGCTGGATCAGGTCCAGAGCTGCCACCAGGAAGTACTTGACGAATCAGCCACACGGCACCCGCTAGAATGGCGGCACCTAGAAGGATGAAACCTATGTAGTCGAATGGATTGGGGTAGTGGGGAACTCCCGTCACCTTGTTGAGCCAGTTGTCAATAGGTGTGTACCAGTTCAATGCATTGATCTGCTGGAAGACCACTAACCCGAAGAGCAGGGCTATGACCCAAGCTACATCTAGCCGACGCCTGATGGGATTGATCAAGGAGGTCATAGGCTTTTGAACAAAGAATCCCACGTTATCGGAGGGGCAGGATTTGTAGCACTCGCTGCACAGCCCGCAGAGAAGGTTGGAGTCAGCACTGCCTGGCCACGTATACCACGGACAACCATACCCTTCTTCCCCGCCCCGCATGCAATCTTTGGTGGGACAGTTGAGGCAGGTCTCCCTGTCCTTCGTGCGGAACCCTGCCGCCATTCCTACCCCACTGATAGTGCCGATCAGAGAACTCAACGGACATATGTAACGGCAGAAAGTCCTGCGTTCGAACAACAAGAACACAGCTACAGCGGTGACTACTATACCCACTACCATCCAGCTGGTATCGGAGGGCGTACCCGGACCCGCAATATTGAAGAACTCTTCTATCCAAGTGAGCCCAATGAAGGTAGTCACCGAGATGAGCAGTCCGTATCCTGCCCAAGATTCAGGAAGCTTCCATCCAAGAGTCAACGGCTTGGATGTCTTGCGGCTCCAGAATGCATGGCGTTGAATCCATTCAGCAAAACCGCCGAATGGGCACATCGAGCACCAAGCTCGTCCAACCACCACCATCATGACGAACACTAAACAGAACCAGATATACCAGGTAATAGCTGAGCCAAAGTTGAGTCCTGGCACTACGGTACCTAGGATCCCTATGAGGATTACAGCCCAGAAGATGATTTGATTGGGCAGTATGAGGAAGAACTGGAATCTCCTGTCCTTCAAGATACGCTTTACCAGGCTGTTTTTGGACAGCTCTATCTGCGGGTCAGTTGGCTTGAACCTCTCCTCTACTCCACCTCGCGCTGGTGGACGTAGGTGCATTGCAGAGCGTATCGGATCAGCGACGATACCCGAACCTTGCTTACTTTGTTCTTCCTCACTTGTAGGGGTTAACACGTAAGTACCCATACTTATAACTTTGGACCGCCAAGCAATCGTCTTATAGGGCCGAAAGTCCCAGTATGGCTAGGTCTTAAGTAAGGACATTCTGCTTTCTAGAGAATTAGCGTCAAAGAAAACACTTAGAAGCATGAGTATCAAAAAGTTCAACAGATCCACTGCTCACTTGGGCAACCAAGATTGTCTATCCCAAGGAGGGGCTCGGGCTTATTTCGACGAGTTGGCTTCTTCCTCTATCTCGTCCAGGCCTTGAGCTAGTGCATTCCATGAAAGAGTGGCGCATTTGATCCGCACAGGGAATTTGACTACTCCCTGCAGAGCAGCTAACTCTCCCATTGCTTCTGGATTCACTACGACATCCTCTACTTGCTGGTCTTCGTCGAGCTCCTCTGACGAGGTGGACTCCAGTTTGCTCTCATGGATGGACATCATCGCTTTGAAGGAGCGAATAAGTTCTCTAGCTGCACTGATATCTTTGCCTTTTACAGCCTGAGACATCAGGGAAGCAGAGGATTGGCTAATCGAACAGCCCTGTCCTGCAATCTTGATGTCAGCTATCTTGTCGTCCTCTACGTTCAGATAGACAACTACTTCATCCCCACACAAAGGATTGAATGCTTCTATGCGCTTGGCTGGAGGCGTATCGAGTTCGCCGCGATTGCGTGGATTACGATAATGATCGAGGATGATCTCTCTATAGAGGTCTTCTAGGCCCGACATTGCCCTTCCTGTCTAGATGTCGTTTCAGGTAATTGCATCACCGAACAGACTACCTGCTTTGGCCAGTGCTTCGGAAAGCACGTCTATATCATGGTGATCGTTGTAGATGTATACAGATGCTCGAGCCGTAGCCGGGACTCCCAATCTCCTCATCAGTGGCTTGGCGCAGTGATGGCCTGCCCTTATGCATACCCCATATTCGTCCAGTACTTGAGCCAAGTCATGCGGGTGTATCCCTTTGTAAGCGATGGAGAGGACCCCTCCCCGACGGGAGGGGTCGGCAGGACCATGAATGGTGAGATCATCACCGAATCGCTCTTTCAGGCTGTTCATCGCGTAGGAAACGAGCTTCAGCTCATGTTCGCGTACCTTGTCCATGCCTATCTTTTCTAGATAATCAATCGCAGCTCCAAGACCGATTGCTTCGGCTATTGGAGGTGTGCCTGCTTCGAATTTCCAGGGTACGGCTGTAGGCATGAACCCATCGAGCCTGACATCGTCTATCATTTCTCCACCACCCAGGAAAGGAGGCATCTCCTCTAGCAGACTCTTCCTCGCCCACAAGACTCCTATTCCGGTGGGTCCCAACATCTTGTGTCCACTGAAGGCCAAGAAATCGCAGTTCAATGCTTGGACATCTGTAGGCATTCCCGGTACATATTGAGCACCATCAGCCAGCACCACTGCTCCATTTCGGTGAGCCATGCTGGCAATCGAAGATATGTCGTTTATTGTGCCTAGGACATTGGACATCAGGGTAATGCCAACCAGTCTTACTCCTTCAAGCTTTTTCTCCAGATCGTCGATAACCAACTCCCCATCGTCGGTTATCTCCAAGTAGCGAAGTTCGAAGCCGATCTCTGCAGCTAGCATCAACCAGGGAACCATATTGGCGTGGTGCTCCATGATGGTTAAGAGCACAACATCGCCTGGTTTCAAATTGCGTCTTCCCCAGGTTTGAGCCACTAAATTAATTGACTCAGTAGCATTTTTAGTGAATACGGTTTCCACCTCTGGAAGTGGGGCATTGATGAATCTTCCCACTTTGGAACGTGCCTCTTCGAAGCGCCTGGTTGATTCCTCCGCCATGGCGTAGACACCTCGGTGGACATTGGCATGCGTAGTTTCGTAGTAACTCTCCATCGCGCTCAGTACTTGGCGTGGCTGTTGCGACGAGGCAGCAGAGTCCAGATAAGTGATGGGAGGATGCGTGCTTTCGGAGATCGCACCCTCTCTACTCTCGAACAAGGGGAAGTCTTTTCTTATCTCGCTCACGTCGAGCGGTTCTTTCTGTAGTGTTGAATCAATGCTGTCCAGCTTAGTCTTGCTCGTCACTCAAGCCCCCGTATCGCCTATCAGAGCTAAAGAGTTGCGCCATGATTCATACCCCTCTTGCTCTAGTTTTGCAGCTAGTTCTGGCCCATCGCTTGATACGATACGCCCATCAATGAACAAATGCACTTTGTCTGGAGTCACCTCTTCCAGGATGCGCTGATAGTGAGTGATCAACACGACAGCTAGATTCGGTCTGCTATCTCTTATGGTCTTTATCCCTCTGGCGACGATCTTCAGAGCATCTACGTCCAACCCGGAGTCTGTCTCGTCCAAGATGGCTAAGTCAGGTTCCAGCATGGCCATTTGGAGAATTTCGTTGCGCTTTTTCTCCCCCCCGGAGAATCCCTCATTGAGATGACGTTCAGCGAAGGAGGGATCCATGTCCAATCGTTTCATCCACTCCATCATTGCTACCCGTACCTCCAGGACGGAGAGGTCCATCTGCTTCCTGGCCGACATAGCCTGTCTCAGCAGTTGGATCACTGGCACCCCAGAGATTGCCTCAGGGTCTTGGTGAGCCATGAATATACCCGCTTTGGCGCGTTCGTCGGTAGGCCAAGCAGTGATGTCCTTACCTTTATAAACTATTGTTCCAGCGGTGACGGTATAGGCAGGGTTTCCAAGCAGCACCTTTACCAGGGTGGATTTACCTGATCCATTGGGACCCATAATCGCATGAATCTCTCCAGAGCCAACTTGCAGATCCACGCCTCTCAATATTTCTTGAGTATCGCCTTTCGCGTGCAAACCTTCGATGGCCAAGAGGGTCTTGGTAGATAAATGTTCAGCATCCACATCTAACAGATTAGCACTATGTGGATAGTGCAAACCACGACTTCCATCAGACCTGTGCACTGCACCTCGAGCGAGAGACCTACGGATCTCAACAACTATGCTCTAAGCTAATAGCTTATGGAACATGGTTGCTGTACGCGTCATGTTAATACCCAATCCTCCACAAAGCCTCTTGCGTGGTGCTGTACGCGTCTCGGAGAGGTCTAGTACGCTTTAAGAGTCGTGAGTGATCCCTGGAATTTCTCTGGAACGGTTACCTCTCTTGGCACCGTCGGCAGAGGGGTGACTTTGGTAGAGGAGGCTACCTTTGCTATCAGTGATCTCTCCGGGGAGTTCATTCCTGGAGGGGCGCAGGGGTTGTTCGTCCAAGACACTCGGGTTATCTCACGTTGGGAGATGCTGATCAACAGTGCCCGTCCCGAGTTACTGGCTACGGTCAGCGATGATCACTACTCTGCTACCTTTGTCTATCGAGTACGACCTCGAGAAGGGTTGGCAGACTCCACCCTGATGGCCTTTCGCACCCGCTATATAGGAAGAGGCATGCGGGAAGACCTGTTGCTTAAGAACTTTGGTGATGAACCTGCTTTTTGCAGTATAGATCTTTACATAGATGCAGACTTCGCCAATCTGTTCGCGGTCAAGGAGGGGCGATTAGATGAGCCAAGTGGTGAAAGAAGCCTTGAAGAAAAGGACGGGGGTATAGTCTTCTCCTGCAAGAGAAGGGGCACCACTCGTGGCACAATTGTCAGTTTTTCCACTGCTCCTCGCTTGCTCGATGGGTTAGCCACTTTTGAAGTCATCGTCCCTGCTAGAGGACAGTGGTCGATATGCATGCAGGTGAGTCCTGTTATCGACGGGAAAGTGGTGGCACCCCGTTATCTTTGTGGCCAGCCAGTAGAACGGGCCATGCCAGCAGAGAGGCTGGCTCGTTGGCGCAGCCAAGTACCTCTGCTCTACACGGACAACGAACCGTTGCGACAGGCAGTGGCTCGGAGTGCGGAGGATCTGGGGGCACTGCGTATATTCGACCCCGACTACCCAGATAGGATGGTGCTCGCAGCAGGAGCACCGTGGTTCATGACCGTATTCGGTCGTGACTCCATCATCACCTCTTGGATGGCCTTGATGCTCGATCCTGACCTAGCTCTAGGTGTGTTGCAAACTTTGGCTAGATTCCAAGGGAGCAAGGTTGATGCCCGCAACGATGAGCAGCCCGGTCGCATCCTGCACGAGATGCGATTTGACCAAGCCGCTTCCCTGTCGCTCGGTGGCGGCAGCATATACTACGGCACTGCAGATGCCACTCCCTTGTTCGTCATGCTTCTTGGAGAGCTACGAAGGTGGGGGATAGCGCGTGAAGCAGTAAACGAGCTGCTTCCCAATGCCGACAGAGCTATGGAGTGGATAGAGCGTTATGGCGACTTGGATGGTGACGGGTACGTGGAGTACCAGAGGTTGAGCGATAGGGGCTTACGCAATCAAGGGTGGAAGGACTCCTTTGACGGCATTCGTTATGCGAACGGGAAGATGGTCGATCCCCCCATTGCCCTCTGCGAGGTACAAGGTTATGTGTACTCTGCATATCTGGCCCGCGCTTACTTCGCTTACGAGATGGGAGACATGTCCACGTACGAACGGTACAGAACCAGAGCAGCAGAGTTGAAGAGAAGGTTCAACGAGGACTTCTGGCTGGATGAGCATGGCTGGTTTGCTGTAGGACTGGATCAAGACAAAAAGCCGATCGATTCTCTGGCGTCAAACATGGGTCACTGCCTATGGACTGGTATTATTGACGAGGAAAAGGCCCCTCTGGTGGCAGAGAAGATGCTATCAGATGAGATGTTCACGGGTTGGGGTATTCGTACTTTGGCTAGTTCCATGGGAGGGTATAACCCAATTAGCTATCACTGTGGCTCCGTGTGGCCGCATGATACCGCAATTGCTGCAGCAGGACTTATGCGGTATGGCTTTGTCGAGGGAGCCCATCGACTGATAGCTGGCCTGCTAGCTGCTGCTCAAGTTCAAGGTGGAAGGCTACCGGAGTTATTTGCTGGACTGAGCAGGTCGGAATGTCAGGTTCCAGTAGCTTACCCGACTTCTTGCTCACCGCAGGCATGGTCTGCCGCCTCTCCATTCCTCCTACTTAGATCTATGCTCCGCCTCGATCCCTGGATACCTTACAACAAAGTATGGCTTGCCCCTGCCCTGCCGGAAGGAATTGAAGAGCTGCATATCGATAGAGTGCCTTTGGCGGGTGCTCGAGTGTCAATCGAGGTTTCCAGGGGCAAGGTGGCCATTGACGGTCTGCCAGCAGGTATAGAGCTTATTCGTGAGCCCCGCAAACCAACCACGGGAGCGGCTTGAAAACCTAACGAATACGGCTTGCAGGGGAGATCGTTCAGTCCAGATACTCCGAATAGCCGGATCTGTCCAGAGCAGCTGCCAGCTCAGGCCCGCCACTCTCCACAATCCGACCCTTGACCATAACATGCACCCCATCCACCTTGAGTTCATTGAGCAATCTCTTGTAGTGAGTTATGGCCAGAACGCCGAGGTTCCACTCCTGAGTGGCATGCTCTATGCGTCTCGATATCAGGGACAGAGCATCTACGTCCAATCCTGAATCAATCTCATCCAGTATTGCGTACTTAGGCTTGATCACGGCAAGCTGGACGGTTTCGTTACGTTTGCGCTCACCGCCGGAGAGATCCACATTCAAGGATCTATCCAGGAACTCCTTGCCAAGCCCTACCTTAATCCGTTCCTCCTCGAGCAACACAGGAAGATCGGAGGCTGCTACACCCCGAGAAAGCAGAGCCGCGGCAATAGCAGCAGCCGTTGTCACTCCAGGAACCTCGATGGGATCTTGCATGGCCAGGAACAAACCTGCCTGAGCGCGCTGCCATGTAGGCAGGGAGATGAGCTCGTTCCCATCCAGCGAGATGCTGCCTTCATGCACTAGGTAGTCGCTCTTGCCCATCATCACATGGGCCAAGGTGCTCTTGCCTGATCCATTAGGCCCCATGACGACATGAACTTCGCCTGGAGCAATCGCAAGGTCGATGCCGTCTAGGATCATCCTGTGAGGAAGACCTGCTCTGAGCCGAGATATCTTCAACATCACACAAACCTCATGGCAACGAATACCTCATCCAATACATGCTGGTCTCCTCTCACCGTTGCCTCATCTCTTCTCGAGGGTCACCACTATCCTGCCGTCGACTACTGAGGCTGAATAGACAGGGACAGGTTTAGTTGCTGGCAGAGTCAGTGCTTCGCCGCTGTCCAAAGAAAAGGTGCTTCCATGCTTAGGACACTCCACCTCAGCTCGATCAGCATACAGTAGCCCTTCGGACAATCTATAGTTGGCATGGCTACAACGGTCTTCAATAGCGTAAACTTTATCGCCAATCCGCGCTACGACCACGCCATAACGACCTACCTCGAATCTTCTCATCTCCCCAGAGGCAAGTTCGTCTATCCCACATAAGTCTACCTGATGGTTCAACTTGAACTTCTCCTTTTACCTAAGCACACAGAACTGGTTACCTGGGCGCAAAGAAATAGCTGGATCGTTCGTTCCTGGATCGTTCGTTCCTGTAAACCTCAACTCACCTTTCCGGCTGCTCCAATAAACCGTGATTACTTGCTTCAGCGATACTTGAGTAACGAGCAAATTTCTCGTGCACTACTTGACGAAGGTCTTGGCTGACTCCCTGTATTGGCACACGATCGAGCGCATCATCGAAGAACCCCAGTACTATCAAGCGATCTGCTTTTTCTGGAGGTATACCTCTAGTCTCCAAGTAGTACCGCTGCTCCTCATCCACAGGACCGACGGCTGAAGCATGAGAGCACTTGACGTCATTCTCCTCTATTTCCAAGTTAGGCACCGAATCGGCATGTGCCCCTTCTGAGAGGACTAGGTTGCGGTTCGTCTGGAATGCTTCAGACCCAGAAGATCCTTTCTGCATATGAATCAGACCCGTGTATACAGAACGCGAGCTACCGGCAACTGCCCCTTTGAACAAAAGATCACTGTTGGTACGTGGAGCACGGTGTCTTTGCAGGGTACGGAAGTCCATTACTTGTTCTCCTGTCGCGAAGTACACAGCCAGAAGCTTGCTGGAAGCTCCATCACCCTCGAGGGTACAGTCCGTTCTCACTCTGGTGTACCCTCCCCCAAAAGCTGCACTCAAAGAGAACAGATGAGCATCTTTCGCTAATCGGCTTACTTGGTAACCAATCTGAGTACAAGCCTCCCCCAGCTCCTGGATGCTCACATAGCTTAAACTGGCACCCTCATCCAGACCAACTTCAGTAACTGGCACTAACAGGGAATCCACTCCCGGCGGAGAGTAGGCCACCTCTACAACAGCAGCTTTTGCTCCCTTGCCCAAGTGAAGAAAGACCCGATCAAACACAAGAGAGAAGGGCTGATCGATCACATGCACAACCAATAGAGGTTGGGGTACCTCTGAACCAGGAGACACCTCGATCAACAGTGCATCGTTCAATAACGCCGGGTTCAAGGCGGCAAAGTAATCAGGGTATTGGTCGGAGCCGTATTCCTGATCTGACCAAGGCATACCTTCGAAGGAGTCCGGACTCGAACTCAAAGTAGCAATGGAAACTGAGGTTCCCTCGCCATCATACCCATTCTCCCCATCGAGGTTGCTGTAGGGAGACACCACCCGACCGTTCGAACAGACAATTACATTGCTTGAACCACCTACAGAGGTTCTCAGAGTGTTAACGAATGTCTCGAAAGCAGGTGAGTGAAGGGTATCACTATCTGTTAGCCCTAGTGAATCATCTGGTTCAATTGGTGAATAAGATGCGATATCCAAGTTGGCTATTGGGCTGTAGCGCCATAACTCATTCGAATCCTCAGGCACCCCCAATGCCATCGCTGCCTCAAACGCCTCAACCCTCTTGGCCAACAACCAAGCTGGCCCACCAAAAAGGGAGAGGGTGTCCTTGCTCAGCTCCATGACTTCACCACCAGGAAATACTCTTCTCTGTAAGACAATCTCATCGTCCCGTCCCAACCATCCAACTTGACAACGAGCCGTCGTCCCGAACAAAACTGCTCATATGGAAACGGCCTCCCCTCACCCAATCGAGATACAACGTACTCCTCCTCTTGCCACCATCTGGCTGAGCAGACCTGAACGACTCAATGCATTGAACACTGATTTCTTCCTTGCTCTTCCTCGTGCCATGGATGAACTTTCCTCCGCCAATGAGATCAGGACAGTGATTATCGCTGCTCAGGGCCCACATTTCAGTGTAGGACTGGACTTGATGGACTTTGCTGACTTGGCTCAACAAGTAAACTCTGGCCAATTGCCGGAGCCACTGAGGAAATCCTCTCCCACTCCAACCCCGGTAGTTGAACACAACCTCTCTTATCCGCCATCGGATGCAGCCAAGGCAAGTGCAACCCTCAACCTCATAAGACGATTCCAAGAAGCATTCACAGCTGTCGAGAAGTGTAGCAAACCAACCATAGCCGTTCTGCATGGATACTGCATAGGGGGAGGATTGGATCTTGCAGCCGCATGCGACATAAGAGTAGCCGCTTCGAATACCACAATATCCTTGCGAGAGACGCGGATGGCAATGGTCGCTGATTTGGGCAGCCTCCAGAGGCTGCCCCACATAGTAGGAAGCGGCCACCTTGCTGAACTGGCCTTTACAGGCAAAGACATCACTGCTGCCAGAGCCAAGGAGATAGGGCTGGTCAACGAAGTCTTCGCCGATCGAGATGAGGCTTACTCTGGAGCAAAAGATATCGGACTTCAAATAGCCTCCAACTCTCCTCTGGCGGTGCAAGGTACCAAAGCTGTTCTGCAAGCTGCAACTAACCACCGTATTGACGAAGGACTCGACTTCGTCGCCCTCTGGAACGCAGCTTTCCTGAGGTCGGCAGATCTTACCGAAGCCATGATCGCCTTTGCGGAAAAGCGTCCCCCACAGTTCCACGGGGAGTAAAGATTGATATAGCAAAGAACGCTAGAGCCATATCAGCGACCATTGAATCGTTGCCACCATGATCGCCGTTTCCGAGGGGGCAACTCTGAGTCACTCTTCCACCTTTCGCCCATCAGCTCCTCCGAAGCTCCTGTATTCCTTCCCTCCACCTCCTCGGCGATCTCAGGTATGGCAGCAGTTACTATCTCTTCAGCTTCGTCCAGAACTAGCGGCGTGCTCTCTTCAAACTCCTCTGGTTCTTCTTCAGGAACTTCGATCAGAGTACCGCGTTCAAAGGTAGTATCGACAAGTCGTCTTTCGTAGCTGGAACAATCATCCGGGCACTTCCAAGGCGCTTCTGGAGCCAAATCGAGCTCACAAAAAGAGGCGACCTCACCGTCCGAATAAGTACGGCTCTGGTAGTGCTTGCAATCCGTGCGCATAGACATTGAACTATGCTCTCACATCTAACCAACTAGGATGGAGGCACTTCCTCAACCGACAGCTCCTTCCATCTGCAGCTCGATAAGTCTGCTCCACTCCACTGCATACTCCATAGGTAACGTCTTGGTTACAGGTTCTATGAATCCGTTGACGATCATCCCCATCGCCTGACTCTCCGACAACCCTCTGCTCATCAAGTAGAACAACTGATCCTCGCCTATCTTGGAAACGGTAGCTTCATGCCCTATCTGTGCATCACGCTCTCCTACCTCCATATACGGCTTTGTCTCCGATACCGACCTCTCATCGAGTATCAAGGCGTCGCAGCGGACAAAACTCTTGGCGTGCTTAGCACCCTCCTCTACATCCACGAGTCCCCTGTAGGTAGTAGCTCCACCATCTTTGGATATGGACTTGGAAATAATAGTCGAGGTGGTTTCAGCTGCTGCATGAATCATTTTCGCTCCAGCATCTTGATGTTGACCAGCTCCTGCATAAGCAACTGACAGCACCTCTCCGGAGGCTTTGGGCCCAACCATGTACACGCTCGGATACTTCATGGTCAGACGAGAACCAATATTGCCGTCTACCCAAGCCACGTGGGCTTCTGCCTCTGCTCTGGCCCTCTTGGTCACCAGGTTGTAGACATTGTTGGACCAGTTCTGAATGGTCGTATAAGTTATACGAGCTCCAGGCTTAGCCACCAGCTCCACCACAGCAGCATGCAATGAGTCCGTGCTGTAGACAGGAGCAGAGCATCCCTCTATGTAGTGCACCTGAGCCCCTTCATCGGCAATGATCAGCGTTCTCTCGAACTGTCCCATGTTTTCTGCATTAATTCGGAAATAAGCCTGCAGGGGCATCTCCACTGTCACTCCCGGAGGCACATAGATGAAAGAACCCCCGGACCACACTGCAGAGTTGAGAGCCGCGAACTTGTTGTCGTTAGGAGGAACCACCGTCCCAAAGTACTTACGGACAATGTCCGGATACTCGGCTACTGCGGTATCCATATCGCAGAAGAGTACTCCGGCCTCTTCCAGCTCAGCGCGGTTACGGTGATAAACCACCTCGGACTCGTATTGAGCGGTCACTCCGGCTAAGTACTTCCTCTCTGCCTCTGGAATACCCAACCTTTCGTAGGTGGTCTTCACGGAGGCGGGGAGCTCATCCCAACTGTTCACCTGCTTGTCTACAGGCTTGATGTAGTAGTAAATATCATCGAAGTCCAAGTCGGGCATGTTAACTGCAAACCACTCCGCCATGGGTTTGGCCACAAAGCGTTGCAGAGCATTGAGACGGAACTCGCGCATCCACTCTGGCTCGTGCTTCATGAGCGAGATCTCTTCAACTATCTCCCTGCTCAGACCTTTCTTGGGCTTGAAGACATAGTCTTCTACATCGCTCCATCCCAACTTGTAGCGCCCAAGATCGAGTTCGGTCACGCTCATTGCTCTCAGCTCCTCAAAGTATCGACTAACGCTGCCCCATCGGATTCATCTAACATCTGATAGAGCAAGAATCAGCTCAGATTTTTACTATCTCTATAGTAACAAATACTACATGGATATGCCACTGCCTAGGACGATAAATGCCGACAAATATAAATGAGGAAGTAGAACAAGGACCTATCCCACCTCGGAGACCAACTGTCCTAGAGGCTCATGGAGATCGTCGAATAGACGACTGGTATTGGCTACGGGATCGAGGCAACGAAGAGGTGCTGGGGCACCTGATGGCCGAAAACAACTATACGGAGTCACAAACAGCGCCGCTCGAGACATTAGAGAAACAGATCTATCAGGAGATATTGGGTCGTATCCGCCAGACGGACATAGAGGTGCCTGTCCGTTACGGCCCATACCTTTATTACTCCAAAACAGTCGAGGGCAAAGACTACCCGATACATCTCAGACGGGCTTTGGAAGCTACTAATGAGGCTACTGATGCAGTAGATCAGGATGGTGCAGCCACTCCCCTCATCTCCACCCTCCTCGAGAGTGAAGGAGATATCAAAGGCGTGAATGGTTTGGGAGAAGAAAGAGTAGTACTGGACGTAAATGAACTAGCGGATGGACAGGAACACTTCGACCTAAGCGACATCACCATAAGTCCTGATCATCGCCTAGCTGCTTACTCCTATGATACTACTGGTAGCGAGAGATATACCATAGCTATCCGTGATATAGAAACAGGCAACGACCTCCTTGACTCGATCCCAGACACCTCCCCAGGAGTAGCCTGGGCCAACGACAACAAACAGTTCTTCTATACCCGCCTGGACGAGGCCATGCGTCCCTACCAGGTACTAAGCCATGCCATCGGGACACCCATAGAGGAGGACAGACTCATTTATGAGGAGGAGGACGACCGATTTCATCTCATGGTAACGCACACCAAGGATCGTCGCTTCATATTGATCGTAAGCGAATCAAAGATCACCTCGGAGATAAGGGTGCTGGATGCCAACTACCCTGCAGCTCCTCCCTTAATTGTCGAACCTAGGCGTCAAGGGATCCAATATAGTTTGGAACACCAAGGTGATCGTCTGATCATGCTGACCAATGAAGACGCCCTCAACTTTCGTCTTATGATCGCCACAGACCCAAGAGTGGCTACTCCTACATGGGAAGAATTAGTTCCTCACCGAAGCGATGTGCGAATTGAAGATTTCGAGGTCTTCTCCAACCACATCGTTCTATACGAACGGGTAGATGCCTCACGTCGAATAGTCGTAATGGATATGCCCTCCAAGCGTATGAAGGCAATCGAGCTACCGGAAACAACCTCGACATGCTTCAGGGGAGCAAATCCAGAGTATCAATCACGTATCCTTCGCTATGAGTATTCGTCAATGATCACTCCTCGTTCTACCTACGATTACGACATGAGCACAGAGGAGTCCAAGCTCTTAAAACGTCAGCCAGTCGGTGGAGACTTTGACCCTACTAATTACAGGACCACACGCCTGTGGGCCCCGGCTCATGACTCCAAACTCATTCCTATCTCCATAGTCCATAGGAAGGACGTCATGCCCGATGGGTCGAACCCTCTGTTGCTGTATGGCTATGGAGCCTACGAGTACAGCGTGGATCCAGTGTTCTCCCCCATCAGGCTGTCCCTCCTCGACCGAGGATTCGTCTATGCTATCGCGCACGTACGCGGTGGTGGTGAGCTGGGACGTGAGTGGTACGAAGAGGGGAAGCTCGCCAACAAGAAGAATACTTTTATGGACTACATACAAGCAGCAAAGTACTTGATAAGCGAGGGGTGGACCAACCCAGCCAAGTTGGTGATCCGAGGAGGAAGCGCTGGCGGAATGCTCATAGGAGCTGCACTCAACCTAGAGCCCGAGCTATTCAGAGCGGCAGTAGCAGAGGTACCTTTTGTCGACTGCCTCACCACCATGATGGACCCCACCCTACCCCTTACAGCTATCGAATGGGAGGAATGGGGTAATCCCATAGATGACCCAGAGATTTACTGGTACATGCGATCTTACTCACCCTACGACAACGTCCAAGAACGTGTCTATCCAGAGATGCTAGTTACTACTGGCCTCAACGATCCTAGAGTGGGCTTTCACGAACCAGTTAAGTGGGTAGCCAAACTCAGAGCAGCCAATCCATCCAACCGAGTACTGCTAAAAGCCGATCTAGGCACCGGACATATGGGACCAACCAGTCGCTACAAGGCATGGGAAGAAGAGGCTTTCATCCTAGCCTTTATCGTGAATGCTGTCGACGCTGAAACAAACAAAAACACAGTTGATGGCTCAACGCATTCCTTAGGTAAACCCAGCTAGTTCCCACTACTGACTAAAAGGCATAAGCACGACTCACCAGCGGTGAGCAAATAAACAGCCCAAAGTAGACGGCCTAGCTAGGCTCCGGCTTAGCTAGGTTCCACCGCCATGCGGAATGGAGAGAGATGGTGAGCAGGAAGAGTAATCCTTACTCCATTGGCCTTGACTCGCACGCCAAATGCTGCTCCAAGGTCCAACCATACTGGGCCAGCGGCATCGAAGGTATGAGACTGCCCTGCCGTCAATACACCCTGCCAGAGTAGGCTGGTCATAGCGGAATCAGAATATATGCCTATCCAACATCTGCTCGTAGCAGTAAACGACAGGGTATATGGAGCTGTGGTAGCAATCCTGTAGGTGGCAAATGTAGGTGTAGCAGACCCTACAGTAGTTACAAATGGGGTAGTGGTGGAGGATGAACTAGATGCCCCCTTGGTGTTTGTTCTACTCGTTGAACTCGTTCCCTTCAGGCCCTTCGAAGCAGACGAAGCCTTCCCTTTGGTAACGGGTTTGGTACTAGACGAACTCCTAGGGATTGGTGTAGCTGAAGGTGAAGAGTGATGACCTGACAATGCCACAACCGTGGCAGCAGCAGCTATGAGGACAACCACGGTTGCTACTATGCTGACTCTTAGCCATCGTATGGACCACCCGGAGCTGGAGTTTCCTCGATACTTGGTTTGATAACCGGACAGAGGTCGGGCAGGAGACGTGCTGTTTTCAACTGATGGATAGCTCCCTCCGTAACTGCCGGCCCCCAGCACCCTGGATTCATCAAAGGAGTCATGGTCGGCAAGGGATGGCAAATTATCGGCATTCGATTGCCCAGCCCTAACTAGCGAATCACCATCACGGCTTGGAGCGGAAAGATTCCGTGCATTGGTTCTCTTGGTGTGCCTTCCCCGCCTGGTCGTTCGTGAGATGTCCTCACTCATACTACCTAATCCAAGCCAACCCAAAGATCTGCTTATCACTGAATTCCTAGGAGAGATAGGGGATCCTCGGAAAGCGTCACCGAAATGTCCGTCTACATCCTTCGTTGGCCTTCGTTCACCCATCGCGCCATAGCCAACTTCTCCACTCTCTTCAGCTTGGAGATCCTCGGATTCGAACACCAAAGGATGGCGAATCGCTTTCTTCTCCTCGTCGGATCGATCGTTTCCAGCCTCGTCTACACGCTCTTCATAACCTGGTGGGAAACCAAACTTGAGACGCGGTTCAACTCCCTCTCTTTCCGATCGTTCCAACGGCTTGTTCTCGGAATAAGGCTGGTGGGACTGACTCAACGAACGCGTAGGTTCAGATATATCGGCGTTCGGAACAGCTCTGGGTCTGAGCTCTTTATCCAACCAGCTAGGCTCAGGATGTATATCATGACCTGCAACCTCGGGTGAAGCATGGGGAGGCCCCAAGAAGGAGCGGGTTGTAGGCTGCGCTCTTCGAGCAGGAGGAGATTGGTCATGTACAGACTGACTCCTTGCCCCCTGATGTTCATCACTGAGCATCTGGCCCAACTTCTGCATAGCCTTCTCATAATGCATGACCGAGGACACCTCGTCGCGATGTTGCCTACGGGTCAACAAAGCAACCAGCGCCCCGAAACCCACGACAACCACTACGACAATGACAAGAGTCATACTTCATGCACTCCGGAAGAACCTCGACCCACCACTAAGATGATCAACCTTGCACTGCTGCCTCAATGCTGCATACCTCCGATAGGAGGCTACCTATAACCATTCAACCGGAAACGAAGGATTATGTGACATCACCCAGAACTATGTCGACCTGGTTAAAAATATATTCTACCTGATCAGACGGATTCACAATTTATACAAAATGC
>JAMDDE010000022.1 GCA_023489235.1 Actinomycetota bacterium
CGTTTTCGCGACTTTGAGTAGCAATCTCCCACTGCTAATGATATGTTCCCCCGTCTGGATTTCCTGAGACAGTCAACAGCTACAAGCTTTGTATTATGGAATTGCCCAGGGGAAAGGGTGCAAGGTGTTGTTGCCGTTGCTGCACAAGAACTTCCCGTCGAAGTGTTCCTCGATTTCGCGACCGGGCATTTACCAAAGTGGGGTTTGTCGTCCATCGTACAATGAATAAACCAGAAGAGGGCGCACTGACACACTCAGGCCCTCTCCCTTCTAAGTAAACCTTCACTGTGTACCGGTCATGACAAATCCTTGAGGACCTTATCTAGCCTTCATGAATTCGACTGTCCGGAAAAGTTGGCCGCCTCACTACTCTACTTATTACACCATCAGGCTACTATTCCGGCAGCCATCACAGCTCGCAAGAGATCACATGGTCTGTATCGGCACTCATGAATCAGACACTCAACCAGTTCTACGGAACTCGGCCATATAGCCGAATAAAGTGAGCGGATCCGAAGCGACATCAGCACCGAACTCTCGATAAAGGGTGCTCACGTTGACCACGACGCGTTCCGGCTCCCCCCAGTTGACATAGGAACTCATGTCGATGTCCCGGGCAGCTTCAAGGGGCGTCATACCCTCTTCAAAACGCAACCGGGCTTCATCGCTCAGATACTTGAAGTAAGCCTTGAGGGAAGCAACCGCCCCGAGATCGGTGAGGGGTCCATGGCCGGGAACAACAACATCCACATGATCAAGGGAGAGTATGCGGTCGCAAGCAGCTATCCATCTGGACACCGGTCCCGTCCATGCAATTGGATGCCCTCCATTGAAAACTATGTCACCAGTGAAGACAATGGCTTCATCGGGTAGGTACACAAAGGAGTCTCCACGAGTATGCGCAGGGCCAACCTCAAACAACTGAACTACTCTGCCACCTAGGTCAAGTTGGATATAGCCATTGAATGTCTTGGTCGGAGCAACCAGCTCGATTCCTTCGAAGTTGAACGGACTGAAGATGTTGGCGAGGAACTTTCCCGCTTCACCAAGATCAGATGTCATCTTCATGAGAGCCGCAAGTGTCGCCGGTGGTAGTTCGTTCATCTCTTCAACAGTCGCCTGGGACGCTATGATCTCTGCACCGGCAACAAGAGCATTGCCATAACAATGATCCCCATTGGCATGCGTATTGATAACTTTGGTAATACGGCAGGTAGGCGAGACGATCTCTTTCATGGCAGCAAGCATCTCAGCAGTAAGCGCCCGGTCGAACAGAGTGTCTATGAGTAGCGCTTCGTTGCCTTCGACGATCAAACCAGCGTTGGACCACCCCCAACCTCCATCTGGCTGCAAGTAGGCCCACACTCCATTGCCTATCTCCTGATAGCCCTTTGAATACGGACGAGACCTAGGATCCATGGGTCTAAACCCCCCAACTGCTCTCGATGCTGGACTTCAAGGCTTCGGGTTCTTGACAACCTACAATCCAGGCATCGTATTTAGTGCCTTCGAAGTTGATGCGCACTCCCCGGGGGGTGTCGTGATGGACCACCGCGAAAACTCGCTCATCCCTGGTCGTCATAACCCCAACCTCGGAAAAACCCGGTATCCGCTCACCGAACCTCCAGCCACGATCGGCTGGTTCGTGGGCGTTGTCAAGTACCTCTACTGAGCGAATCGCAGAGAGAGGGGCTCGGGGCTCCCCATGTACAGACAGTACCTTCTCTACGGGCGTCAAGTGAAGCACCAGTTCATCCCCGTCTACCACCACTTCAGCCATATCTCTCCCCTCTTGTGTGTGTTGGCAAGTCCTTGTTGTGTTGGGCAAGTAGCCTACGAATCCAACATCTTCTCCCATGGTTCTCCCAGGTTCTTTCATGGACACAAGCCAGAGGCTTGCGAGATGAAACTGGATCAGCCAGTTACTTTGTTCCTACTTTTAATAACATTCTCATTAATAAAATCATATAAGGTAAGATGGCTCTGTGACAAGTGCCAAATTGCTACTGCATCCTATACGGCTAAGAATTGTTCAAGCTTTCTTAGGCGACCGTGCGCTCACGATGAATCAATTGGCGAGCGAGATTGACGATGTGCCCATAGGAACGCTGTATCGACATGTAGCGATGCTCACCAAAGCAGGGGTCCTTCAAGTAGTAGCCGAGCGACGAGTACGTGCCGTCATTGAACGAACCTACATGCTCCGTCAGGCAGCAGCACAAATCCAGCCGGAAGAAGCGGCAGCCATGACCCCGGATCAGCACTTGCAGGCCTTTATCGCTTATGTGGGGAGTATGCTAGCTGAAGCTGAGCGCTATCTCACGACTGATTCGCCCGATCCACTGAACGACGGTTTCGGTTACAGAATAGCCGCTCTATGGCTAACCGACGCAGAATATGCCGCGTTCCTACAAGACCTAGCTGCAGTCTTTAGGCCACGACTTGCTAATGCGCCTGCTAAAAACCGACACCTACGCACAATCTATACAGTACTCCTCCCTCACATCCAAGTAGGCGATAAGAAACCTACCAAGAAGCATCCGCCTCGGACATCAAGGAGGGCTCGAACATCGGGGGCGAGGTAACTCCATCGAACCCTACCGTTGATCTCATCTCATCTTCTCACTCGAACATCATGAAAAAAGGTAACTCTGCTAGGCAAGAGAATAACCGTGATGAGCGTGGTTCCATTAATCCGGACTCACTCCCGCTCGGCGGCTGATGTGGCCCGGCACACTCCATCTCCAGCAGTCGCCTCATGCTCCACCTGGTCAACAAGGGATGGATCCACGGCATCCATCAACTCCCAGTAAATATCACGTACCGTGCCTATAAGCACGCCGAGAATGGCCACGGTGATCGCAATCTTGACAATTGGGTCTGCTAGGTGCCAACCGAGAGCAACCGTTACTTCCCAACTTGACCATTGTCGGTCAAATGGGCATCTCCCGTGCCAGTGCGTGCGCTGACAACGGTCGCGGCGGTAACGGCACCGCCACTTGGGACTGCCTTGATGCCAGAAGAAAGACAAGCCTTTGATCCTGACGATGGGGCAGATTGCGAGCTAGGTGGCAAGATGATCCCACCACCTACGGCGACTATCACGCCTGGAGGCCCCGTGA
>JAMDDE010000060.1:0-6246 GCA_023489235.1 Actinomycetota bacterium
TGCTTCCTCTTCGGAGGTGTTCAGGTGCGCAAGGGATACCTGGGCAGCAGCTGAGGTGGGATGGCCTCTTTACCGGGATTGTCTCTGTCCCTAGGGGATACGATAGGATTACTTATTCCCCATGCCGCCCCAATGCCTGGATCGTCGAAGGCGACCCCCAATTCATCAGCAGGATTGTAATACCCATCCACCAGGTACACAAGGATCATGTCCGACAAAGCAGCAAAACCATGAGCAACACCTGGAGGTATGAAAATACCTTTATCGTCTGCTTCGCTCGTGTCGATTGCTAAAGTGGATCCTTCAGTAGGAGAACCTACCCTAAGATCGTGAAGTACTACTCTAGCCTCACCTTTGACAACGTACCAATAGTCAGCCTGATGAAGGTGGTAGTGCAAACCAACTAAACTATTTGCTTGCTTGTCCGATCTGCTCGCTTGGACCATCTCCCGTCCCAAGGGGAACCAAGATCTTCTGTAGGTCTCCAAGAAGCGGCCTCTTGAATCGCCATGTACATCTGGATGGACTATGACAACATCTTGTATGGCTTCGATGAACTCCAACTCTGGCACGTCAAGAAGCTTACCGTAGAACCATGCACATGCTTTGTTATCGAATCGCTCCCCGCTTTTTGGACCACAACTCTCGTGATATCCTCACAGTTCTGCACTGGTATCCTCGCAGCACTCATCCTCGGCTTGGCTATGCAACGATGATCTTCTAACATGCCCTTCTATGTCAGCTAGAAGTAGAGATCTTGCACGTCGCTCCTGCCTATCCGTTCCTGGCTCCAGCGAACGTTTCTTGGAAAAAGCCCCATCGATCCCTGCCGACATGGTCTTTTTAGACCTGGAGGATTCAGTCGCTCCTCTCGAGAAGGAAGCAGCCCGCTCAAAAGTGGTCAATGCTATCAAGTCGTACGACTGGGGAGACAAGGTCTTGTGCGTGAGGGTGAACGCTTGGGATACCCGATGGACTTACGGAGATGTCATAGAGGTGGTGAGCAATGCAGGTAGCAGACTAGACGAGGTGATGTTACCCAAGGTTTGCTCTGCTGCAGAGGTCGTCGCCCTCGACCTGCTCCTCACCCAAGTAGAGGCCAACTGTGGTCTGGAAAGGAATCACATTGGAATAGAAGCCCAGATAGAGACGGTTACTGGCCTGATAAACGTTGAAGAAATCTGTGCAGCTTCACCTCGATTGGAAACCATTGTATTCGGACCAGCGGACTTCGCCGCCTCCATGGAGATGCCCGTACTCACAGGAGGGGTTCAGATACCGGAGTATCCAGGGGATCATTTCCACTACGTCTTCTCCAAGATCTTGATGGCAGGACGTGCAAATGGCCTGCAGGTCATAGACGGTCCATTCTTGAAAATACGCGATTTGGATGCCTTGCGTGACTACTGCCAGCGTACGAAGACTTTAGGCTACGATGGTAAGTGGGCGCTCCACCCTGATCAAGTTCGTGTAATAAACGAGGTATACACACCAACTCAGGAGCAGTTCGACAACGCCTGGGCCATCCTGGATGCCTACGCCTTGGCAACGGAGCGCGAACGTAAAGGTGCAGTGATGTTCGGAGAGGAGATGATAGACGAAGCCAGTCGCAAGATGGCAGTCAAGTTCGTGTCACGAGGCGAGAGAGCCGGGATGCAACGCAGCGCACGTGAGAGCTGACGGCAAGATGAAGGGATATGCCTGCACACACCTCCCTTCTGGAAGCTACTTGAACGAGAACAAAGGACAAAGACCAGGGACTTTGCATAAATTTCCTCACCGGTCAAGACGTATCGAGCCACTGTCTGCCAATCAAGATGGCGAGCTGCTCGAACATCCCCGACCCGAAGAGGACAGCTCTTGGCTCCCATCCCAACGAGTTACCATAGATGCCATTGTGCCAGCCAGAAACGAGGCCCCTACCGTAGGTAGGGTAGTCGAGGCTTGTCTTGGTTGTCCGGTAGTGCGGGAGGTCATCGTGGTCGATGATGGCTCAACTGACAACACTGGCGAGATTGCCGCAAGGGCTGGAGCGAAGGTAATCCGCCGTGAGGACTATGGAGGGAGAGGTGGATCCAAAGCCCATGCCATGGCTGCTGGGGTAGCCATGAGCGACGCAGAGGCGTTGCTGTTCGTAGATGCAGATCTCATAGGTTTAGAGAGCACTCACTTGGAACAGATATGCCGTCCCTTCCTGGAAGGAAGAGCGGTGATGTCCTTGGGCTTCTTCGACTACGGCCCTATACTGAACCCCATAGTTGCGCGCATGCCCCCTATGACTGGAGAGCGTGTACTGCCTCGATGGGTATTCGAAATGGTCCCACCGTGGCTCATGGATGGTTACACCATAGAAGTTATGCTGGACAAGGTAGTAGTGGAAGCAAGACTTCCTGTGGTAGCTCGGGTGATGAGCGGTGTAACTCACAGAACCAAGCGGGACAAGTTAGGTAAGCTAGAAGGCTATAGGCAAAGTTTGGCGATGTTCTCGCAGTTGCTACGACTTCCCTTCACTGGAGTGGTCAAGTGGCGGCTCTACCTCCATTATCTCCGCAGTGTCGTGATCGAAGAGGACAACGTTAGCGTTTCCCGTCCGTAAAGGCTAAAGGCGCAGAGAATCTCCACGACCCAACCTCAAGATTGCACACACTCTATCCAGCAGACCAACTATTTCACTAGAAATAGATTATGATTATATGTCTAGCAATTGTATAAACTATGTATAGCTAGAGGAAACTACGTATAGCTGGAGTAAACAGAGTGGGCGAGCAAGTAGGGTGAAACGGCTGTCCCTTCGAAATACTGGAGCGAGAAGACGGCATGGGCAACCAAGAAGAGTTGAAGGAATCAACTACGCACGACAGAGAGGATAGTTTCTCTGGTCGACATAGTTCAGACAACCTTTTGCAGAGCCTGAGAGAGGACTGGGACGAGCTAGCACGAATCGACCCTTTATGGGCCATACTCTCTCGTGCTGACAAAAAGTACATGGCATGGGAGATCGATGAGTTCATGTCCACCGGATCCATCGAAGCAGACAAAATTATGAAAGAAGTAGGTGCATTGGGCAAACCAGAGTTGTCCCACACCGCTCTGGACTTCGGCTGTGGAGTCGGAAGGGTTACTAGAAGGTTGGCACACTACTTCGATCAAGTCGTAGGTATAGATATCTCACCTGAAATGATTCGTATAGCTAAAGAGCTAAATGGCGAATTAACAAATATTAGCTTCGAAATAAATATAAGGAATGATCTAAGTATTTTTCCAGATGATAGTTTTGACTTAGTCTATAGCTCTAGAGTACTTCAGCACCTACCAAATGTTGATATTGTCAAACATTATATAAGTGAGTTTATTAGAATAGTTAATAATAAGGGGATTGTTTGCTTTCAATTACCGGCACGTATTAGCTGGGTAAGGCGGTATTTCAGCAAACGTCAAATATACAAGCCACTAAGACAGCTAGGATTTGCTGGATCTACTTTATACAAAATAGCTGGACTACATCCAATGGAATTGATAACTGTTCCTGAAAATGAGGTTGTGTTAACTGTCAATCTAGCTGGTGGGAATATTATAAAGACAGTATCTGATGAAAAAGAAATTTACTTCTATAAAGAAGGCTACATATATTACGTTATAAAATCATAAAAGTAGATTAATTACAAGTAAATCTACCCTCTTGTCGAGGAATCCTACTCTCTACTTACCCAAGACGGTGAGTACAAGTGTGATTCATCATGTTCACCACTTGCTGACATCCTCCCCGTGGATATAAGCCAGGGGACTCCTTCGACAACACCTCTGCCGCTGCTAGAACTTCACAGCGGCTCTAGCTCAAAGCCCTACCTCAAACGCTTGCCTCATCCAGTAAACGACGGGCTATAACCTTGAGAGCCAAGGTTTCGTCGGCGCCTTCGAAGATGGAAAGTACCCTTGCATCAACAAAATACCTACTTACAGGGAACTCCTCTGCGTACCCCATGCCACCATGTATCTGCATGGCCTCCCTGGTTACCCACTCTGCCGCGCGGCAAGCGTAGGCCTTGACCATGGATGCCTCCAGCGATCCTGCACCACTGGCCATCAAGGTAGCTACCTTGTAAGCGAACTGACGTATTGCCTGGATCAATACGGCCATTCTGCCTAGTTTTACTTTGGTCAGCTCGTATTGGTAAATGGGCTTGGCGAATACCACCCTTTGAGTTGCATAGGAAAAGGCTGCCTCATAAGCTGCTTGCATCACTCCCAGAGCCCGGGCTGCGGTTTGTAGTCGACCATTCTCGAAACCCTGCATCTGATAGTAAAACCCCTTCCCAAGACCTCTCTCTCCCCCAACCAAGGCCTCAGCAGGCACCCACCAACCATCAAAGGAGATCTCATAGGAGTGCATACCTCTGTAGCCGATGGTGTCTATTGCCCTTCCTTCCATCTTCCCTGAGGATACCGGTTGACCTTCCTCGAGCGGCCTTTGAGTGAACGAGAATCCAGTTCCGTGAGCTACTGGCTTCTCCACGACGAACAAGGACAATCCTCTATGGGCCAAGCTCTTATCTGGGTTGGTTCTGGCCAGCAGCATCAACACATTTGCTCTAGCTGCAAATGTGCACCAGGTCTTTACACCGTTGATCAACCATCCATCTCCGTACGCGACAGCCTGTGTGGTCAAATTGGCGACATCGGAGCCAAAGTCAGGCTCGGTCACGGCAACGGCGGCCATTATGGAACCATCCGCCAACCGTGGCAACCAGGTCATCTTCTGCTCTTCTGTACCACCATTGATCAAAGCTCGGGCCAATATCTCCGGACGGGTTATAAGAGAGCCCCCGGCCCCCAAAGAGCCCCAGGAGAGTTCTTCCGTGGCTACGACCATACCCAGGAAGTCGCCGGCAGTTCCGGTAGCGAACCCACCGTACTGCTCAGGAATGGACAATCCAAAACCACCCAGTTCAGCCAGGCCAGCAATGATCTCTTCGGGTACATCCAGGTTCTCTCTGTGAATACGATCCGCATACGGCCGTACGCGCTCCTCGGCAAACCGACGAAATGTAGCTCTTACCAGCTCGAACTCTTCATCCAGATGTCGCTGCCCCTCTATTGCAGCCAAGCTGGCTAGAAAGGATGGTTCTCTGTAACGGACGACAAAATTCTTACAAGGCAGATACCATCCCTCATCCACCCCCCACTCCTCCTCCCTGCCGAACGTCCTGGAGCTGAGGTCAGCAAGGGCATCCGCGATAAAGGCGCAAGCCAAAGAGGCTTCTTCATCGCCATGGGTAGCATAGTCCAGCATGGCACGACCTACCTCTACGGCGGAGGCAGCATGAGCCATGTCATAGGCGATAGTTTGGTGATCATCCAAATCACCACTATTAGCAAGTTTACGAGCAGCAGTTCGAACAACACTGCTAGCTACCTCAATAGCACGAGCCGCGTCTTCTAAATCTGATCTCATCGTGGATAGGTTATCCGCTGAACAAACGGATCACCTAACCGATACAACCTTTCGCAAGCTCAACTCCATGAAAGTTGCGATGGGTGGGAATCCGTAGCCCGAAGTCACCAGCTCATCCAGGGACTTTGGCTATCACGGTGACCAATGGGGGCAGGATGATAGGGTCTTCACCAGGATCAACACCTGTAATGCTCTCCAGGTAAGAAGCTACCGGACCTGCTCCGATGCCCGCAGGAGCCTCGGCCCACATATCCACAGGCTCCAACCCGGCATCGAGCACAAGTTTGGGAAGAAGACAGCCTACATCCTGATTGACTGCTTCCGGAGCGGACATAGGTCGTCCGCCAACCCTACCTGCTGAGGTAATTGGCTCTTGGGCCACGATGAACCCACCTGTGCGAACTGTAGATCGCATTCTAGCCAATACGAATGACGGATCAACTACATGCATAAGCAGAAAGCGACAAAAAGCTAGGTCAACAGGCTCAGGGAGCAAGAGGTCTTCAGCTGCTTGGGTGATGGCAACCACCTGGCTGTAGGAACTAGCTGCTGCAGCTACTAGATCACGGGCTGCCGGATTTATGTCCACCGAGTAAATACGACCAGTCCTGCCAACCACCTCAGCCAGAGCAATGGAGACATCACCCGCTCCTGCCCCTACATCTACACACTTCCACCCAGGCGAGATGCCTAACCTCTCTAGAGCTGTAGCCAAAGGTCGACGATATACATCGTTCCGCAAGCCAATCTCACTCATTCCACTTTGCTCCTATCGCTACATGGGAAGGATACAC
>JAMDDE010000060.1:6283-15550 GCA_023489235.1 Actinomycetota bacterium
TCCTATCGCTACATGGGAAGGATACACCACCATCTACATCGATAAATGCACAACTGGTTCTAGTCCTAGATTTGTTTCTCTCTTCATTCGGGTCCTTATTCGAGCCAATGTCCACCTTGGCCCTTGGTCGGTTACAGTGGTGGAGTGAAAGTGACCATGCTTCTTTGCGATGCAGCTCAAGTTGCAGAAGGAAAACTGTATATCCTAGGTGGAGGATGGAGCATAACTGGACCTGAACCCATGCCCTCGGCCATTGCCATCAAGGTGGACGTTGGCTGGCATGAGACAGAGAAGATGCACCACTGGGAGCTATTTCTTATGGATGCAGACGGGGAGCCGGTTATGTTCGATACCCCCGAAGGTCGCCAACCTGTGGAGGTGAGGGGGGACTTCCAGGTGGGAAGAGCAGAAGGGATACCAGCAGGCAGTACAGTAGACTTTGCTTTCGCCGTCAACATCGGCCCTCTTCCACTACCAGCAGCTACTCGCTTTACCTGGCAACTGAGCATAGACGGCATCTCGGATGAAAACTGGAGCCTTGCCTTCACCACCAGGCCCGCAGAGACACCGGTTTGAGCTGTACAACTTGTACACTCCTGTCGTACTTCGGCTCTAGTTAAAGGTAGAAGCTCAGCAGATTGGACAACTTTGCTCCAAAGAGCTACACACATGGACATGACAACATACGACCGACATTTTGGCAGGTATTACGAAGACTTCGTCCCTGGAGATATCTACCGCCATTGGCCTGGTAAAACCATTACAGAAGCAGACGACCACCTGTTCTGCATGATAACAATGAACCACCACCCTTTGCATACCAACGAATGGTTCGCAGAGCAGGAAACCGTGCACGGCAGAAACGTGGTCGTAGGAAACTTGGTTTATTCGTTGGTTCTGGGCATGAGCGTTCCCGACGTCAGTGGTTCGGCAATTGCCAATCTTGAAGTCGAGTCACTGTTGCATCGTGCTCCTACGTTTCACGGAGATACCATCTATGCGGTTACCAAGGTATTGGACAAGGTGGAGTCCACCTCCAAGCCTGACAGAGGGGTGGTGACAGTAGAGACCAGAGGATTCAAACAAACCGGCGAAGAGGTATGTTACTTCAGACGCAAGGTGTTGGTCTGGAAGAAAGACCACGCCCCTGCAAGGCGATTCCCTTATGCAGAAAACCTATAACCTTGAGGTTATGGAAGGAGCGGAGCTATCCAGCATAGACCAGAAGCATCTTCGTACAGTAATGGGCCATTTCCCTACGGGAGTGACTGTCGTCACTGGACTGTATGATGGTGAACCAGTTGGATTCACCTGTCAAGCATTCGCATCGCTCTCCCTCGACCCACCTCTTGCACTCATAGCACCATCCAAGATCTCTAAAAGTTGGCCTCGCATAGAGGCATCCGGAGCATTCAGCGTAAACATATTGGAAGAGAATCAGCTGGACATTTGCAAGACGTTTGCTATTTCCGGTACTGGATCAGAAAAGTTCGACGGAGTGGAATGGGAGCACGGCAAGACGGGATCTCCTGTGCTGAGCAATGCACTTGCCTGGGCAGAGTGCATGCTGGAAAAGGTATACGAAGCAGGAGATCACTTTGTTGTAGTGGGCAAGGTGGTAGATGCAGGAGCACGAGAAGGCCGCCCCCTCGTCTACTTCAGGGGTGGCTTCGGACAACTCAGCTTGTAGGGTTTACCAGCTCGTTTGCACAGCTACATAACTCACAAACAGGACTAGCTGTCCTCTTCTCTCGAGCAAACCAATCCCCGAGCCAACATGAACCTCCCTCAGGGACGGAGATCGCGTTAGCGTACTCTCAAGCTAGGCGAGAACGGAGGAAGTCGATCGTCCTTGTCCAAGCTTGAGATGCAGCCTCTGGCTTGTATACCTCTGGTCGGGTGTCATTGAAAAAGGCATGATCCGTCCCTTCGTAGACAAACACCTCGACCTCTTTGCCCAGTGAACGCAACTTCTCAGCAAGCCCCTTTGCAGCATCAGGAGGAAAGTAGCTGTCCAGTGAGGCATAGTGCCCTTGCATAGCTGCGCTCATCTTCGAATAGTCCGGCTCGGCGTTGGGCCACGGAATGATACTGTAAAAAGGTACTACCGCACTAACTGCATCAGGACGGTCGCAAGCTAGCATGAGCGCTAGCCCTCCCCCCATGCAGAACCCCACTACACCTACCCGACTGTTGCCAGACCTTTCACGAGCAACATCTACAGCAGCTGCCATATCCTTTCTAACTCGTTCCAGATCAAGGCTCATCATCAACTCTCCTGCCTTGTTCGGATCGGTAGTCACCTCTCCGTGGTAGAGGTCAGGAGCTACAGCAGTAAAGCCAGCAGCTGCAAATCTATCGGTCACATCCTTTATATGGTCGACTAGACCCCACCATTCCTGGATGACCACCACTCCAGGTCCGCTGCCTCCAGCAGGTTGAGCCAGATACCCCTTTGCCTGGGGGCTACCTGTAGGAAACTCTACCATCTCACCCATGGACCTCACCTCGCCTTGAATCCATGCCACCTGATTCGTACTGTATCCGCACCAAGCTATCCTATCGCTTGCCCTCTAAGCTAGCCAGTTTCTGGTGATCCCAGGAAACCATCTTCTCTACCTGGATCACCACAGCTACACGCTTCGCTCCCATGACGGCAGCTCTCGCCCGCCCCTCAGCATCCAGGGGACCTATGTAGCGCTCGTAGACGCTCTCCCCTACCTTTTGCACATCCTCCCTCCGAGAGGAGACGAGCGCTTTACCAATGAGCTCCACCCCCTTCAACTCCTCGTAATCTTTCCCCGCCTCGACAAGGCAGGTGATACGCGGATCCCTCATCAGATTGAGAACCTTCTGAGATTTACCATAGGTCCACAGAGCTGGGGCACCTTCAAGGAAGCCGTACCACATAGGCACCAGATGAGGTCGCCCATCTCGATTTATCGTAGCCACAGACATGATAAGTCGTAGTTCGAGGAAGGCATCGATCTCCTCTTTGGTCATTGCGATCCGCTCTCGTAAGTTCATGAATCAATCATTTACTAGAGTCGTAAAAAGATCTAGCAAGTCAATTCCAACCGCTTTGAGCTGGTTGTATCTGACATCGCCGAGCCAGGCGAAGTAATACTTGCATCTTCTGCAAATGCCTGCTAAGCAATAAAGCCATTGTGCGAAATGATGAACGCAACGGCGTAGAACTTTCCACAGAGGCGGGGTCGTCTAGCTCTCTAGCCAAGGGGCTTCTCTGTCCACCCAAGGGAAAGCCCAGGGCAGAGGTGCTAAGCAATAGACGAACCAAGAGTGGTCAGAGGGAGAGGAAAAAGATCCCGGCTTTGTTGTTGGTCGTCATTTCAGCTCTGATGAGCATTTCTCTAGTAGTAACAACAGGGCAGGGAATAGCTGGAGCTACCACATTGGCAAGCGCAAAAGCCCAAGCGGCACAACTAGAGGCTCAGCTCGCGGCCGAAGCTGCGCGACTGGCTACACTATCCAACGAGTACAACACCGACCAGGCAAAGATAGCCAGCTTAAATGCTCGAATACAATCCACCAGGAGCCAGCTGTCCTCGACGGAACAGCAAATTGCTAAAGAAATGGCTGCCTTGCGTCAAGAGGCGGTGAATGCGTATATCCAGGCAGGGACCGCTTCGACTCTTCCTGCTTTCACTGCGTCCAGCCCTGACAACTCCGCCATTCAGCAGGAGTACTTGAGCGCAGCTTCGGGCAACCTAGGCGAAACGGTCAACGAACTCCACCAAACAAAGCAACGACTTGATGCAGAGAAGAAGAGTTTGGACAGTTCTCTGGCTGCCGCAAAAGCAGCTGAAGCCAGTGTAGCTGCAGCTCGTGCTGCAGCAGCAGCTCAAGTAAGAAGCGAACAAGCAACTCTGGCAAAGGCTAAGGGTGAGGTGGCAGCGCTGATGGCTGCTGCACACCGGGCTCTTGATATTCAACGGGCACAACAGTACGCGACCACGGCCTCCTCCGCCGGGACCTCGAATACAGGAGGGAGCAGTCCTGGATATCAACCATCTGCTCCTTCCCCGACACCTGCACCAGCCCCATCTGGAGGAAGCGATGCAGCGGGACTGCGGGCAGTAGCAGCAGCAGAAAGTCAGATCGGCGTTCCTTATGTATGGGGTGGAGCTACCCCGGGGGTTGGATTCGACTGCTCCGGGCTAACCATGTGGGCATGGGAACAGGCCGGGGTGTACCTGCCGCATTTCGCAGAAGCTCAGTATCAAGACACTACCCCGGTGCCTCTCTCGCAACTACAACCAGGTGATCTCCTATTCTATGCATCAGGTGGGTATGTATACCACGTCACTATGTATGTAGGACCTGGTGAAATGATTCAAGCAGAACAGACGGGCACAAACGTGATGATTACGCCCATATGGACCCAGGATCTCATAGGGGCAGGTAGACCTTAGTCCAATAGGTACTCCAGCGAATAGCCGAAACGGTAGTTGACCCAGCCGTTGCCTTTAGGTCCGAGTGGTGGTAGTACCTACGATTCTCTCCAATCAACAGCCACAACAGTAGTTGAGACAGTTGTTGCCTTCATTCGTGGTTGTTGGATCGCTAGTATCGAGAAAGGACGACCTTATATCAGAGGTTAATTGTCCGTCAACTATGAGTACACTGGAGGGAGAAGGGTACGGTTACCAACACTAATGGGAAGAAGCGAGGACTGTAAGTGAAACCCATTCCCGTAGTATTCCATATTGGTCCATTGCAAGTTCATACTTACGGCATAGGACTTGCCATAACCTTTTGGGTAGCCTACCGATACTTCGAAAAGCGTCTCAGAGACAACGGCTATCCTTGGCAGTGGCTTACCTCCGTATTCCTGTGGGTCATAGTAGCCGCAATCCTAGGTGCTCGAATAATGAGCGTGCTAGCCAATCTAGGTTACTACGGTCATAATCCTGGGCAGATCATTGCCATATGGCATGGTGGACTTTCCTCCTTTGGGGGGTTGATGGGTGCCATACCAACTGCAATAATCCTTGCAAGACGGAGATGCCCGGAACTGCCCACGATACGGGCACTCGACCTCGTGGCACCGGTGCTCATAGCAGCATGGGGATTAGGTCGTCTACTTGGGCCACAGCTCATGGTCGCTGGAGGAGGTCATAGAACTAATGCCTGGTATGGAATGTACTACGCAGACCAAGCGGGGAAACGATTACCAGTCCCCATCTTCCAGGCAATCGAGATGTTCATCATCTTCCTCATCCTCCTACGAATAGAACGATGGGTTGCCAAGCAAGGAGGGCCATTAGGGTTCGTGGCTGCTGCTGCCACTGCTCTGTACGGAGTGGCTAGATTCAACGACGAGTACAACTGGTTGGCCAAGCCAGGTCATCTAGGATCATTCCTGGTAGAGTTGGCCGGGGTAGGCCTTGCCGTAGGAGGTTTTGCACTCATGACCTATCTTTGGCTGCGCTGGAGAGCCAACCCAACCCCAGCGCCCATGGTAGGTAGTCTCGCATCTATAAAAAATGCTGAGCTCGAAACTGTAGCGGAACCTGAGGCAACAAACGATACCCAGGAAGATATCGACCAGCTCAACCATGCCATAGGCAAAAGCATTACCGAACTCGGCTAAATGCTGGTAACGACTTCCTCTGGAAGACTGCAAGGATGTCGGGACAAGAACGTCCATGCTTTCTTTGCCATCCCTTATGCCGCTCCCCCAACAGGGCAACAACGCTGGAGGCCACCCCTCCCCACTGAGCGGTGGCGGGGCATTAGAAAGGCTGATCAGCCAGGGGCAATTGCACCTCAGCTACTACCGAATCCAGGAGCAATTCTACCTGGAGATCCAACCGAGATGAGTGAGGACTCGCTTAGCTTGAACATTTGGACACCCTCTCTTGACGACGGTAAACGGCCGGTGATGGTATGGGTACACGGAGGGGGTTTCAGCTCCGGGTCCGGTTCTTCCCAGATATACAACGGTGCCCTCCTGGCTGAGCTACACAATGTCGTGGTCGTCACCATCAACTATCGCCTCGGAATACTTGGTTTTCTGGCTCACCCTAATCTCTATGAGGCAAGCCATCGTTCTATGGGCAATTGGGGTTTGCTCGATCAGATGTCTGCGCTGAAATGGGTGAGGAAGAATATCGCCTCCTTCGGGGGAGACCCGAACAACATTACGGTATTCGGTGAATCTGCTGGGGGCATGGGTATCTCAGCTTTGTTGAACTACTCCGTTGAAGAGATCGACGCTGATCATGCTATAGTGCAAAGCGGTCCTCCTATAGTTCAGCCATTGAAGGAGGCCACCAAGGTTGCCGAGCAGGTTGCATCCTCGCTTGGACTTTCCTCGGTTGACAGAACTTCCCTGTCGAAGGTACCCATCTCTGAACTTCTAGAGGTTCAGGCATCCCTGAACAACGTTTCTCTGGCTGAGCGCATCAATCCTCTGGGACTAACTTTCATGCCTGTTGCAGATGCTGGGCTGCTCGACGACACTCTCATGCAATCACTACCTCGAAGAAGGAAAAAACAACCAATAGCACTGTTAGCCGGCAGCAATCTGGACGAAGCCAAGCTATTCGCTCTGAGTGAACCCCAGCTACAGAACTTGACTCATGAGAGCTTGAAAGAGATCCTCACAGCATCCCTGCGCTTGCGCAAGACCGTACTCGGGTTGCCAGAACCCAGTTTAATATCACATAAACCGAGTGTGAACAAGTTGAAGTCACCGGACAACGAAGAAGCAGCTGATGCTCTGCTCGACGGCTATGCCGAAGCTAGAAGGAGGAGAGGGCAGAGCACCGAACCATTTGAACTATGGGCTGCAATTGCCTCCGACTGGATTTTCAGAGTACCGACCATTGCAATGGTAGCTAGACATGTCAAAAGCGGGGGAACTGCGTTCGCTTACTTGTTCACCTGGCAATCACCTATACTCGGAGATCGCCTGGGGTCTTGCCATGCCTTGGAGGTACCCTTCGTGTTCAGCACATTTGACGTAGCCTTGATCAGATCCCTTGTAGGAAGTGATCCTGATACCATAGAGCTTTCCACTAGGATACAGGATGCATGGTCTAGCTTTGCAAGCCATGGTACGCCTTCGAGCAGCAAACTGCCCAAGTGGGATCCTTATACAGTAGAAGAAGGCACCACGATGGTATTGGACAGAGAATGCAAGTTGTTATCTGCTCCATTCGACGAAGAGGTGCACTTGTGGGAAATTGATTCCCTAGGGGATGTAGCCCAATAGGCAGAGGCAGGGCGCTTAAACCGCCTCCAGTGAGGGTTCGAATCCCTCCATCCCCACCTTTGTGATCTATCGCTACACCTACCTGGGATGTGTTAGAACCAGATATCCCGACATCCTCTCCGTTGCTGCTATATGGTTCTACGGTGTGGTGCACTGAAGCCATAAGACCTTGCAATACTCCAAGAAGGCAAAAAGCTAGGTTTCGCGCCACTATATGCCCTCGTTCTCGCAATGCGTGTAGCGTATTCCACATGACATCTCTAGAGACTCTCTTGGTCGATCTTACCCATGAACAACAAGAGCTTGACCAGGTAGTAGCCACTTTGGACGAGTCAGCTTGGAGAAAGCCGACACCAGCAGAAGGATGGGACATCGCCGATACGGTGGGCCATCTCGCTTACATAGACGAAGTAGCCACATCCGCGGTACAAGACCCTGAATCATTCGAGAAATCAACCAAAGCAGTCCTCTCCGGAGAGTTCGATCTCATCGGAGAACATTTGAAGCGCAGCCGAACAATGAGTGGAGAAGCCATACTGGCTTGGTGGAGAAGAGCACGCCAAGACATGGTCGCTGCCTTCTCCGAACTGGATCCCAAAGCACGAGTTCCTTGGTACGGCCCAAGTATGAGCGTAATGTCTTTCGTCACAGCTCGACTAATGGAAACATGGGCACATGGCCAAGATGTTTTCGATGCACTGGGACTGAAGCGCCAACCAACAGAACGCTTGCACCACATCGCCTTGTTAGGGTTCAATGCTTTGGGATTCTCCTTCATCGCCCATGGACTGAAGCCCCCAGATGAGCCAGTGCGGGTAGAGCTGGTTTCACCAAGCGGCCAGCTGTGGTCATGGGGAGATGTAAATGCTACTAACGTAGTACGAGGTTCTGCCCTTGGCTTCTGCCTAGTGGTAACCCAAAGACGCCATATAGCTGATACAGACTTAAGCACTATCGGCCCCATAGCCAAGCAGTGGATGGAGATTGCCCAGGCATTTGCAGGTCCCCCTGGCAAAGGGCGCTCCCCTGGTCAATTCCCCAGGACTACCACGTGAACTCAGATGAATTAGCGATCAGCTGTATTCATCATTCATTCACCAGTGAACTAGCTCATGTGAAACAAAAATTTGCTCTATGCAAACAGAAAGTAGTCAGCTAAACTGATTAAGTGCTTTTTCAATCCAAGGGGGAACCGGTTAGACCTCAGAGTAGATCCATAACTCTTAGCGTGGTCATACCTGCATTCAACGAGAGATACCGATTGGAGGAAACCCTGTACGACCTCGAGTCATCTCTAGCCAAGATCGACCACCTGACGGCAGAGATAATAGTGGTTGACGATGGCAGCACGGACAACACAACAGAGGTAGCTGAAGATACGCTGAATCGTCTTTCCTGTCCAGGTACTGTTGTCCGGTTTCCCTCCAACCGAGGGAAGGGAGTTGCCGTGCGTACGGGAGTACAAGTAGCCTCTGGGACAAAGATCATGTTCATGGATGCCGACGGTGCAACCAACCCATGCAGCATACCGATACTGCTAGATTTGCTGGACGACTATGACTTCGTCATAGGTTCAAGGTCTCTCTCGACCTCTCGGGTCACTTGTGCGGATCCAAGGAGACCAATAATGGGCAAAATCTTCAACAAATTAGCATCTCGTATTGCCCAGATCGACTATTTGGATACTCAATGCGGCTTCAAGGGGTTCACTGCTGAGGTTGCCAAACTACTTTTCCATTTCTTGAAGTCGCCAGGTTATGCATTCGATGTGGAGCTGCTCTACCTAGCCAAGAAACTAGGCATCAAAGTTGTGGAGCTTCCCGTTGAGTGGGAGCACAAGCAGGGAAGCCACATACAGCTCTGGAAAGACCCGTTCACAATGACCAAAGAAGTTGTCCAAACCCGTTACCGCATGAATGGGCCCCCTCGCATACTAACAGCGGTATTGACTGCCCGAAGCAACTGGGGAACCACCCCCTATCTTGCTCCCTTAGGTGGAATTGGCGAGTGGGTAGAGATCCTAAGAG
>JAMDDE010000043.1 GCA_023489235.1 Actinomycetota bacterium
CCTCTCCTTGCCGATAGCCTTTTCCTGGTCAACGGCGCTCCGGTCCAGCAAGGCAAGCACTGCGTCTCGGGCGGCATCGGCATCGCCCTTCTTCACCGCCTCCAATACAGCGAGATGATCAGGAACAGGATCTCGCCACTCCGTCCCGCCATGAACCAGCTCGTCCCTCGCCCGCAACCCTACTTCTATAACGGCTTGTATGCGCTCCAATATCTCGTTATGCGCAGCAGCCAGCAACGCCTTGTGGAAGTTCGCATCTGCATTTACAGCAGAACCCGAGTCGCGGCCAGCAGCACGCATCTCCTCCACTGCCTTCTCCAGACTCTTCAAGTCCTCGTCCGTCCTGCGTTGAGCAGCCAAGCTCGCCCCCGCAGGCTCCACTATCCTTCTTACCTCGGCAAGTCTGTCCAGGAGATCCCAGTCGGTAACCGCCTCGAATCTCCACTGCAACAGGTCGGGGTCGAGCAGACTCCAATCGCTTCGTGGTCGGACCATGGTACCACGGTTGGGGCGCGCATCCACCATACCCTTGGCGGCCAATACCCTCAATGCCTCTCTGATGACCGTCCGAGAGGCTCCGAGTTCGATCTCGAGCTGATGGGGATCGATGACTTCGCCAGCCCCATACTGACCGAGAAGTATTCGTTCAGCTACGGTGCGAACTACATATCTGTGCAGTCCTCGCTCTATTTGACGCGGCATATAAGCTATCTTCTCCCCTTCAACTCATCTTCATTATTTCCGTTAATACTGCAATTATGTTATCACACTCTGTTGCAACTTCCTCAAATATTGCACTAGATGTGGTGAGAGCAACTCAATCACGGATAAAACATCTGATTGAGTAGGTATTTCTACATTTTGAATCTCTCTATAAAAAATTTTTAAGGTGAACCATGAATATCAATGCAACTACATACTACCGCTTAACATCTTATCAGAGTAAATGATGAAGCACGTACAAGCTTCTCTCCATACAGCAGAAAATCCACTCCCTCTTCCATCCTCAACCTCTTCCACTTCCACGAAAAGACTGACCGAGCTACCAGAACAAACACTGAACTTGCGTATAGGGCCCTTAGTCCCTAGTACTACTGCAGCTTTAGCGCGATGATTCGAATTGCTTGGTTGCTAGCACTCATGACTTGAGAGGTACAAGCATGAGCACAGTCCAAGGAGACCGCTAGATTACTGAGTAGGTGCCAACAAGGGGGGACAAGGTGCCACAGGTACAGGTGCATGGAAATGCCAAGGGACGAATGAGGCTACCCATTCACCCGCCTCCTCCACCGCCGCGATGGTTGATGTCCTTCCTAGCTCGCGTAGAGAACCTGCTCTACCGTTACACCGGTCATACATTTGGAGGAATGGTCGCGGGAGTACCTGTCATGTTGCTCACTACCCAGTGCAGACGCAAACAAGCAGAGCACACGGTACCGGTTGCCTTTCTCGTCGATGGAGATGACTTCATCGTAGTGGCAGGGAACGCCGGATCCATTCATAACCCTGGCTGGTACTACAACTTGATGGCCTGTCCTGTGGCCACCGTGGAGATCGGAGAGGTGCAGCTAGAGGTGGTGGCCTCGCGGATAAAGGGAGAGGAGCTGGCCAAGTTGTGGCCAGCCTTGGAGGAACGCCTCGCTCCTCTTCACTTCTATGTCCAGCGCACCTTGACAAAAAGGAGCATGCCGGTAATTAGGCTTTCTACCCATGGATGGCTTCGTTCACTGACCGGCAAGCTCTCGCTGGACCCCTACCAGATAACCATTCAGTCGATCCAGGGAACTTAGAACAAAGCCTCTACGAACTCCTTTGGATCGAACTCCACGAGATCGGACGGGCTCTCTCCAATCCCTACCAGTTTGACCGGTACGCCCAACTCGGACTCGATGGCAACCACAATTCCCCCTTTGGCCGTTCCATCCAGTTTGGTGAGCACAACCCCTGTGACTCCAACAGCCTCGGCAAACTGGCGCGCTTGGGTCAGCCCATTCTGTCCTGTAGTGGCATCGATAACTAGCAGGACTTCACTGAGAGACCCCGCAGACCTCTCCGCTACTCGCTTTATCTTCTTCAGTTCCTCCATGAGATTGACCTTGGTATGAAGGCGGCCAGCGGTGTCGGCTAGAACCAGCTCATACCCACGGGCAACTGCCTTTTCCACAGCGTCATAGACAACAGCACCTGGATCACCTCCCTCAGTGCCCTTCACTATGTCCACCCCAACCATCTGCGCCCACTGAGCCAACTGGTCAACTGCTGCAGCTCTGAACGTATCGGCAGCGGCTAACACTACTCTCCTGCCGGCAGCCTTCTCCTTGAGAGCGAGCTTACCGATAGTAGTAGTCTTGCCTACCCCATTTACTCCTACGAACAGCCAGATATTGGTAACTCCCTGCTCGATCTTCAAGGAAGTCGAACCAGGAACGGAGCTACTGCTCTCTTTGGAGGCGTTCTCACTAGAGTTGGATACATTCGACAGAACTGATACGAGCTCATCCTTCAAGATATCCAACACAATCGAGGAGGCAGCCGATGATCCCTCGGCCGCCCTTGACCTTACCTTGGCCAGCAATGATTGAGTGGTGGCTACGCCCACATCGGCACGGATCAGAGCCTCCTCTAGTTCCTCCCAGCTCTCTTCGCTAATTGCAGATCTGGTTCTCAAGGAAGCCACATAGCCAGACATGAGTTGTCGTACCTTGCCTAGCCGATCCCTAAGCCGTGGCGTAACAGCCACCGCCTCTTCAGGGGAGAGTTGCTGGGCCTCGGAGGATGGTGAAGCACCTGATGGGGTAGTTATCGCAACAGCTTCCTCATAAGGAGCCTGCACTGCCTCCGTGTCTTCCTCGTCAATCGCCAAGTGCTCTTTGGCTACCTGCACATCCTGGGAGCCCACTTGCTCATCTTGAGAGGCTACCTGCACATCCTGGGAGCCCATCGGATGAACCCCCTTTCCAAGGAGCGAAGCATCCAGTCGTTCTCCAGCTGCACGTTCAGAGCCTTCCCCCACTTCGATAGAGCCAGTCAGGGTTCCAGTGGAGTATGGGGGTCGATCGAGGTCGGAAGGGATCGATCCACCAGATGACGTAAGCCTTCTATGCCTATGTCTTGTGGCGACGACCACGGAGGTAATCGAAGCAATGATCACCACTACTGCTAGTACAACGATAACTACGATCATCTCTGTCTCACCCTCTCACTTACTACCTTGGATGATCCACTGGGTTCCATGGTCACTCCATACAGCACATCTGCCATTTCCATGGTCCGCTTCTGGTGGCTCACCACGATGAGTTGTGCATTGCTTCGAAACTCCTCGAGCAAGTTCAGGAATCGCTGAAGATTGACATCGTCCAGTGCAGCTTCAACCTCGTCGACTATGTAGAAAGGCGACGGTCTGGCACTGAACACGGCAAAGAGGAAGGCCAAGGCCACCAACGACCTCTCTCCCCCCGAGAGAAGCGATATCCTGCGCACGGTCTTGCCCCGAGGATGCACTTCTATGTCGATCCCTGTCTCCAGCAGATTATCGGGGTCGGTAAGCACAAGCCTTCCTGTACCTCCACTGAAGAGCACGTCTATCAGATGGGAGAACTGCGCACCTATCTCCTCCAATGCCGTAGATAATACAGAGGACATCTCCTCGTCGACTGCTCTTATCACTGAGGTGAGCTCGGCCTTGCTGGATCGTACATCTTCCATCTGGGCTTCCATGAGATCGGCTCGTGCCCTGGTCTCCTCCAGCTCCTGCACCGCGAGATGATTCACTGGACCTATGCGAGCTATCTCCTCCTCCAGCTGCGCGATGTACCCCTCCAAGCTCACGCCCTCCGGTATCTCTACCTCTTCAACGGATCCAAACCCAGCAGAGACTGGGTCGATGATGTCCGTGATCGTATCGGGAATAGAACTGGTTGTTCCTTTGTTACTCTCATCTGCTTCGGCAAGGCGCAGCCGTAAGGTGCGGAGGGCAGCCTCCCCTCTGACTCGAACCTCTGTATCCTCTAACTCTATCTGCCTCTTCTCCTGCTCTATCTCTTCCAGCGCATGCTCCAGCTCTTCTCGAGACCTTGTTATGGCGGACAGATGCTCCTCCAAAGTAGCCAGAGCCTTCAAGTGATGCTCCTTGCGCTCATGAAGGGATGCGGACAAGGCATTGAGGGTCGTCAGGTACTCCTCGGTCTTCTCCAGGAGAAGCCCCAGTATACTGGAGAGCTGTTCAGCGGTAAGGCCCCCAGTGAGAGTCCCCCTCTGTGCGTTCAGCTCTTCGAGTCTTTGGTCGATCTGTGCAATCCTGGCCTCCAGGAACGAGCTGCGTTCGGTCACTACGGCAATTCGTCTGGACAACTCATCGAGCGAAGTACGCAACTGATTCCTTTCCGAGACAGCTCGAGCACGCACAGAGCGTAGATCGTTCAGTTCCGCCCTTGTCTTGGCCGCTCTCTCCAATGCCTCAGGTAGCTCAGCTTCCAGCGCAGCCACTTTCGACCTCTCCTTCTCCCAGCTAGCTACCAGCTCATCCCTTGCTGCAGCAGCCTCTGCCCTATCCTCTCGAACTGCTTCGAGCTGAGCTGAGTCAGAGGAGAGTACTCTGTCCAAGTCCTTCAGTCTGCTTCGACCATCCTCTACTAGCTGGGTCAACTCCGCTAACTTCTGGTGGAGCTCATCAACCTCTCCTACAGCACGGTCATAAGCTGTCTTTGCTGCGCTCAGCTGCAGGCTAACGCTCTCTGTCCGGTTCTTCAGTTCTTCTACCATGGAAGCAGTGGCCAGGTGGAACTTCCTTCTCGGCCTCCAGCCGTCCAGGGCAAATCGATCACCTTCCAGGGTCACCACGACGAGCTCAGGATGCTCACCGGCGAGATGAGCAGCTGCCTGCCAGTCTTGCTTGACAACAACCACCTTGGAGAGCAGGAATCCAAGCAGAGCATCCAAGAGGGGGTGATCGGAACGTACATGCCTGTCAAGCCGTTCATACGGCTCGCTGTCATCGCTTGGATTGCCAAGGGTGTCATAAGGGCCAAGAGACAGATTGTCGACTGGGCTGGTTGAATCTCTGGCTGCACTCTCATTGCTTTTTACGGCGAACCGAGCACTGTCAGCTAATACGACTGTTCCAGCTTGTTCTGCCTGGCGAAGTTGGGCAATTGCTGCAATAGCAGATTGAAAGTCCCCTGCTACCACGGAGGCGAGAGTACTGCCTATAGCTGCTGCAAAGGCCAACTCCCAGCCTTGGTCCACCTTGACCAAGTCCCCCAGGACCCCCAGTATTCCTTCGCCTCTCTCACCCTCGTCCCAGGAAATTGAGTAGGCTCCACTTGCCTCCCGTACTGCTTGCAGTGCCTCCGAGAGGGCTTGGACGCGCATCTGGAGAGAGCTCTGCTCGTGCTCCAGCTCGTCTACTCGTTCAGCCGCTCTATGCTGCTCAGCAACTGCTTCTTCGTAGCTTGCTCGCCAATGAGAAAGCTCCTCCTCTGTCCTGGCCAACTGCTCCTCTATGGAGGACCATTCACTCCTAGCCAGATCAATCCGATTGATGAGCTCGTCCATTCGTTTGTCCAAAGCATCGAGTCGACGTCTCTCCCTCTCTACCGCCTCAGCCCTTACCTCTACGGCCATCTTGGCGTTCCTCACTTCAGCCAAGAGGAGTTCTTCACTTCTACTTGCATCGTTGGCCTTGCTGGTCTCAGCCAGTGCAGAATCGAGAGCTGCCACTTTGGATGACGCTTGCTTCTCGGCAGCATTGAGCTCTTCCTCCTGATTCCTCGCCTCGGCCAAGGATCTTCGAGAGCTCTCCACCTCCACCGCTAGAGCATCCCTCTCTGCTTGCAGCTGGGCCATCTCTGAGGCAGTCCTCTCCCAGCGCTCTTTGGAGTCCAAAGAGCGCTGGCGCTCCTTCAATACGAAGATCAAGCTGCGGGCCCGCTCCTCCAAGGTACGAACCTTGGACAACATCTGACTGGGATCATCCTCTCTCCGTGCGACAAGTTCCTCGTTCAATAGCTCGAAGCGCTTTTTCAAGTCCTCCAACTGTTCGAGCAGCTTCGAACTACTTTCCTCCAGCTCCTCCAGGCGAAGGGAGATCTGCTGGTGACGAGAGCTCAACCTATCGAGTTCTTCCTTTGCAGCCATGATCCTCAAAAGCTGCAGTCGAGAGCTGGCCTCGTTGTAAGCTCTTGCTGCAGAGGCCTGTCTCTCCAGGGGCCTCATGCGCCTCTTTACCTCCTTGGCCAGCTCCGTCAAACGACTCAAATTCTCGGATACCTCGTCCAGTCGACGAACGGCTCTTTCCCGTCGTCTACGGTACTTGACCACCGAGGCAGCCTCCTCGATAACTGCTCGTCTATCCTCTGGATGGGCATTCAATATGCTATCCAGTTGTCCTTGGCTAACGATGAGGTGCTGGCGACGACCTACCCCTGTATCCGCAAGCAGCTCTTGGATGTCCAGGAGCCTACAGGGCCTCCCGTTGATGGCATACTCGCTCTCTCCTGAACGAAATAGTGTTCTGGATATGGTTATCTCGGACATGTCGATTGGCACCCGCCCATCGGAGTTGTCCAAAGTAAGCAGAACCTCCGCTCTTCCCAAGGAGTGTCTCTTGGGGGATCCCATGAAAATAACATCCTCCATCTTTGCCGAGCGGAGAGCAGATGGACCTTGTGCTCCCAGAACCCACGCCACAGCGTCCACGATGTTGGACTTCCCGCTTCCGTTCGGCCCCACGACTACCGTCATGCCCGGCTCGAACTCCAGCGTGGCAGGATCGGCAAACGACTTGAATCCCTTGAGCGTGAGTGCCTTCAAAAACACGGCCGTTTATACTTGGCACTTCTCGCAGTAGTAGGTAGACCGCCCTCCTACTTTGGCCTTCACTATGGGACTACGGCATCTGCGACAAAGCTTGCCCTCCCGGCCATAAACTCGGTGTTGGCTCTGGAACTCGCCAATATCTCCAAAGATGTCCTTGTACTGCTCGTCCCCGAGCGACGATCCCTTGTGCTTCAGGGCATCAGTTAAGGTCTCCACCATGGCCCTGTAGAGGCGGCGGATCTCCTGTGCGGTCAAACTGTCCGAACTGCGATCATAGCGAAGTCCAGCAGCGAAAAGGATCTCGTCAGAATATATGTTTCCTATGCCGGCCACGAATCTCTGATCCATCAACAGGGGTTTGAGCATCGTCTTACGGGCCATGAGCAACCTACCGAACTCCGTCCAGCTCATGACCGTCTCCAGCGGATCAAAGCCAAGATGGGCCAGCTCCGGTATCTCCTCTTCGACCCTCTCGATAGAGACCACGAACATCTCTCCGAAGGTTCGGGGATCTACGAAGCGTAGCTGGAAACCTTGGGACAAACCAATGACCACATGGGTGTGTGGTTCCAACGGTTCCTTGGCCCCTTTGGGCTTGAGAAGCAACTGGCCACTCATCCCCAAGTGAACAACCAGTACATTCTTGGCGTCCAAACCAATCAACAGGTACTTGCCACGCCTTTTGGCATAGGCCAGCTTCTTGCCCTCCAGAGCAGCTATGAACTCCTCGGGACTCTCGTGACGACGCACCGAACGCCTTCCGAACACTTCGACGGTTCTGATGCGTTTACCCAACAGCTCATGTTCCAGCTCTCGCCGAATTGTCTCTACTTCAGGAAGCTCGGGCATGGCTAATCCTCTTTTTTAAGTTGACTGTCACTCTGACACATCTTCTCTGTTCTCGCCACCCTCGCTTTTCACATCCCAGTGCTCGATAGAGGAACTATCTCTCATTGTATGCCAAGCCACTCGAGCCGCCTCCTGTTCGGCCTCTTTCTTGGATCTACCGATACCTACCCCCACCTGCTGATCGTTGATGTAGACCTCGGCCCGATATCTCCTGTCGTGATCCGGTCCTGATCCGACCACGTTGTAAACAGGGGCATCATACCCCATCTGCACTACCATCTCCTGTAGTCGGGTCTTGAAGTCACTCCCCCCGGGGGATTGAGCCGACTCAACGATGGTATCCTCCAGCATCCCCAGTACGAATCTACTTGCAGATTGCAACCCACCGTCCAAGTACAAGGCGCCGATCACGGCCTCGAAGGTATCTGCAAGTATCGACTCCTTCTCCCGTCCTCCAGAGGCATCCTCACCTTTGCCTAGTTTAACTACGGAGCCAAGAGAACACTCCTTGGCTACTTGTGCCAAGGAACGGGTGCTGACTACTGTTGCTCGCAGCTTGGCTAGATCTCCTTCGTTCAACTCTGGATACATATTGTAGATGTAGTCTGTCACTATCACTCCCACGACAGCATCACCCAAGAACTCGAGCCGCTCATTGGAGGGTACTCGACCAGCTTCCGCACAAAACGATCTATGCGATAGAGCGGTCTCCAACAACGCGGGGTTGTTGAAGCGATACCCAATGCGCCTCTGAAGCTGGAGGATGGAACCGTCTTGATCTACCCAGGACATCGGATCATCCCCTGCCTCTTCATCCGGCAACCGATGTCCCTTGGACAACCTTCTAGGACTCTCCGAACTCGCTGAGCACATAATCTACAGCATCGCGTACGGTAATCAGCCCCTCTAGGTCCTCGTCCTCTATCCGGAAACCAGCGATGCGCTCACTCAGATCTGCTTCAAGAGCCTCGACCAGCTCTATCAAGGCCAAGGAGTCAGCTCCGAGGTCGTCACCGAACGATGATGATTCCGTGATACGTTCAGGGTCGATCTCCAATATCTCGGCTAGTTCATCCCGAATCAGCTCGAATACTTCTCTCCGCTCTAACGGGGAACGGTTTGTATCAGTGTCGGCAGGCACCATATCTCCTCAAGCTCGCATAACTTGCAACATGCATCCCTAGATAAACCAGATGATAATTGATTTCAACTCTGACTCTTGCCTGTCACCTTGACAGCTGTACCTATGGCATCAACCAGGCCAGCTGCAGCCAGGTCATGAGCTACCTTGATCGCGTTGGTGATCGCAGTAGCAGATGAAGAACCATGGCTTATCACGCAAACACCATTGACACCAAGTAGCATGGCTCCACCGGTATTGTCCGGATCGAAAGTTTGCAGTATTGGCGTCAGATAAGGCATCAATACCTCTATGCACTTCTGTGTTTCCTCATTGGTTTGCAGCACACTCCAGAACAGTCCCATGAGTGACTTGAGACTGCCCTCGAGTGACTTCAAAGCTACATTGCCAGTGAAGCCATCCGTTACCACTACATCGGCTGCACCACCCAACAGGTCGCGTCCTTCGACATTACCGATGAAACGAACTCCTGCCCCCTCAGCAAGTAGTGCATGCGCCTGTCTCACCGTATCGGTTCCTTTGCTCGGCTCTTCCCCTATGGACAAGAGCGCCACTCGTGGCTCTGCAATTCCATAACGCTCGCGAGCAAAGATAGAACCCATTTGGGCGAATTGAACCAACATGGTAGGCGAACACTCCAAGTTCGCTCCCGAATCAATGAGTACGCAAGGAGACCTGCCCGGCACGGGCAGGGGGGTAGCAATAGCCGGCCTGCTTACACCTGCAAGCCGCCCCATTCGTAGAAGTGCTGCCGCCATTGCTGCTCCCGTATTTCCAGCACTGACCATTGCCGCGGCTTTGCCGTCACGTACAGCTTCAGCGGCACGCACCATCGAAGAGTCCTTCTTCCTGCGAACAGCTTTTGCTGGGTCATCGGTCATCTCCACTACTTCACTGGCAGGAATGATCTCCAACTCGCCTGTATTGGACAACCGCGTAGGATCTCCCACCAGCACTACTGGAATACCAGACCCTGCCGCCGCGACAGCTCCCTCGACCACCGCCTGAGGAGCATGGTCTCCGCCCATGGCATCGACCGCTACTGTCAACACTTAGACGACCTGCCCACAGCCTTCATCCGACATCGATGACTTGTCTGCCCTTATACCACCCACAACTAGGGCATACGATATGAGATAACTTCGGCTTGCGGCAATGGGGGCATACGCTCATAGCCGGTTGAGCCAACCTCCAGTTGGATGCCCTGCGGCTCCTGCTTTTCGCTTTGGATGTCTTCCTCTTTGGAACTGCCATATACCAACGAACTCCTTCGACTACGCAGCCTCATCATCTCTGCCACCTAGATTATCCAGCTGCGCCATCATACAACATGGCCCCTAGCTACGTTGACCGATTCCATCTTAACAAGTACTTCCAGGAGGATCCGACCTCACCTCATGAATCCTGCCAAGACCGTTAACCTGTGATAAAGAGCGTCCCACAAAGCCTCGGCTCGTAATCCATGGAGAGGACGCCTGGGTGCAGCTTTGCCTCCCACTATCTCCTCGCAGATGCTCATCGTCCGCCAAGCATCAACTGTACAGCATCCGCAGAACCTCGAACCTCGAGTCGACTACAGGCTCGCAAGAGCAACTGGAAACATTCAAATTCGTCCCGCACGACGGACAAAGCCCCTTGCAGGCATCGTTGCAGACAGGAGCCAGGGGGAGTTCCAACATGACGGCATCGCGCACCATTGGCTCTAGATCCAAGTGCTCACCGGAGAGCAGGTATATGCGTCCCTCTTCTACCTCTCGCCAATCCCCTTCAGCAAACAGTTCGTGCACATCCACTCTCAAGTTGCCGTTGATGGGTTCGAGGCATCTCCTGCACTCTGCCACCCAAGGGGCTTTGATGACCCCTTGAACTAATATCCCTCCATGAACAGCCTCCATATCCACATCAACTAAGATCTCCGCTCCAGAGGGAACCTCACTACAGGTGGCTACCAAGTCATCCAAATGGCCAATCCGTACTTGCCGTTGGCGAACACCCGGCAGACGCATGAGAGTCGCAACATGGACTACAAAGGGCCTATACCCCATCGTTGCTCACCGCCCTAAACAAGTCTTGATTCATGAAACATTTTAATACACCAAAACAGCGAAGAGATGACAGCTGTGTAGCATGCCTCTATCAAGACCTTAATGCAGAGCGACAATTAGCCTATCCTCCAAGGCAAGGACGAATGCTTGCCGACCTGGCTCCAGTATGGGGAGCATGCCAGAGTACGATCATCATGAACCATACTCCGATGAAAAGCTCTCGGGGAATTGGTGGTAAAGTCTTCTTGATCATTGGCAAGTCGTTTGTTGGACTTGTAAAAACGTAGGACAGGAGAGGGTTCCTCTCGACATTTAGGTGATGAAGGCAGGAGTCGTGGCAGCAGTTTGTGAGGTTTGCGGGAAGAAACCGTCTTTCGGCATGAACGTAAGCCATTCGCATCGAAGGACCAAGCGGAGATGGAATCCGAACGTTCAGCGGATAAGAGCTGAGGTGAATGGTGTAACTAGACGCATTCATGTATGCACCTCTTGTTTGCGCGCCAACAAGGTCATAAAGCCGACTCCCAGAGTGTGGCAGCCAGATTGAGGCTTCTCTCGACACTGGCTGTTTCGCAACTATCGCTTCAACAAGCGACGTCGCTGTTCTGCCAAACGTGCAGCGTATACAGCAGCCTCTGTCCTCCTGGACATCCCCATCTTGGCAAGGAGATTGGATACGTAGTTCTTGACCGTCTTCTCGGCTAGATACAGTTCCGCTGCAATTTGACGGTTGGTTTTGCCCTCTGCTATCAAGCTCAAGACCTTGCGCTCCTGGGCGGTAAGTCTCTCAATTAGTTGGTCATTGTTCGTATCCGCCCGCAGCCTCTCTAGGACGTGACTAGTCAAAGCTGGATCCAACAACGACTCGCCGGTGGAGACACGGCGAATTGCCTCTACCAGCTCGGCCCCCTTGATCTGCTTCAACACATACCCAGCTGCACCAGCCATAATAGCTGAGAACAGGGCGTCATCATCATCAAAAGAGGTGAGCATAAGGCATGCAATAGAGGGGTGATGGGAGCGTATCTCTCGACAAACCTCCACTCCATCCCCATCTGGAAGACGAATGTCCAACACGGCTACATCAGGGTGAGAAATGGGTATACGCTTAAGCGCTTCCGCGGCAGTAGCAGCCTCGCCAACTACTACTATGTCGTCCTCTGCCTCTATCAGATCCTTTATCCCTCGGCGGACAAGTTCATGATCGTCCAGCAGAAACACCCCTATGCCTTGTTCAGGGGACATCTCCCCTCCTTGGCCCTGAATCAATCTTCATCATATCGATCTCTCCGATCTGTCCAACTTAGCAGAGCGGCCACGGATAGAACGGATAACCACCTTGTGTCTCGACGCATGAAGACAAGGCCGGATCCAAGCACTACGATCCACTATCTCCCGGATCATCCAGCCTGGAGGGAGCCTTTAAAGGCACTACCCAGGTGAGTACCGTACCACCAGAGGGTCTGTTGTCTATGCTACAGTGGCCGCCCAAAAGTTTGGCTCGTTCTGACATGTTAGCCAGTCCCCTCCCACTGCAACTACGAACCTCCGCTACGTCGAATCCCACCCCATTGTCCTCCACCTCTAAGACGATCTCTTCCCCAACCGTCACTACCACCTTCACCGCTGTTGCCCGAGCATGCCTTGCCACATTGGAAAGTGCTTCTCGAACCGTAGTGAGAAGATGCTCGCGCTGCCCTGGGCTGATAACAGAGTCCAGCGGTCCATCCACCTCCAGTGATGGCTCGAACCCAAGTGCCTTTGCCGAGTCCCGCACCATCTCGGCAAGGGCGTGTCGAACCCCTTGTCCAGTGTCCATCTCATGGCCAAGGGCAAAGATGGTAGACCTTATCTGTCTTATGACGTCGTCGAGTTCGTCAACGGCATCCTGGAGACGTTTGGAGACAGTGGCATCCTCTATGCGTTTCACTATGCCTTGCAAGGACAGCCCAGTGGCAAACAATCTTTGGATCACCGTGTCGTGCAGATCACGAGCGATCCTCTCCCTGTCCTCGATTAAGGTTAGCTCGCTGATCCTCTTGTGAAGGTTAGCGCTATCTATAGCAATTCCTGCTGCAGTTGCCAGAGCTTGCACCACAGCTTCGTCTTCCTCGCTAAAGCTCCGCTCCCCTTGCTTCTCGGCTAAGTACAAATTGCCGAAAACCTTGTTGGAAACGAGGATGGGCACGCCCAGGAATGAGTGCATAATTGGATGATTAGGAGGAAATCCCCAGCTGAAAGGGTGAGTTGTAACATCCTCCAGTCGTATGGGCCTAGGATCCACGATAAGTTGACCCAACACTCCCCTTCCTTCAGGTGGCGCTCCTATTGCTCGTACGGTATCCTCATCCAACCCAACCGTTAGGAACTCGGCAAGCCTTTTGCCTTCTTCGTCTAGAACACCCATGGCGGCATATTTTGCACCAGCTAGGTTTTTGGCCTGTTCGATAATACGATACAGCACAGAAGGCATCGATAGATCCGACTCTATGAACAGCACTGCCTCTAGAAGCTGGCGTAGGCGAACAGAATCCTTGATGCGCTCGAATACCACACTTACAGCCTACGCATTCTCGATGGACAAGACGAAGACCGCACGAGCATCAACCATCCCAGGGGGGTGAGGAGGCTGCCCTCCAAAGATCTGGCAGTTTGTTGGGATGTCGCTTCACTGAAAAGACAGTATCCTCTGCAGATCAAAGATCGTGCTCCCAACCGATGATGGGCAAGGATCCTCCATCCAAAGTCCGCCTGGAGGGGTCTTGTGAACATGTTCCCACTACCAGGGGAGGAGATAGCCCTGCTCTCTCGAACTCCGCAAATATCTCCTCCGGTTTTGCGGCAGTAAAGATGAGCTCATAGTCTTCGCCCCCGCCCAAGGCATCAGAAAAAGTAGCTCCAGGAGCTACAGGAACAGCAGAGAGCTCCACCCCGACGTGGGAGTCGTCAGCCAAATGATTAAGATCTGCAGAGAATCCATCGGATATATCTATCATTGCTGAGGCTCCTGCTCTGCTGGCAGCTACTCCCTCTGCCAGCCTCGCCTTGGGACGACGATAAGCATCAGTGAGCTTAGCGGCTACCTCGGGAGTAACCGAGCCATCCCCACTACCTCCCTGTCGAAACCCCTGTTGGCCTCGAAGCAGAGCCAACCCTGCAGCGGAGGATCCAAGGGGACCTGTTACAAAAATAAAGTCACCTGGACGTGCTCCGGATCGCAGCAGAGGGGGCCTCCCTTCGGTAGTGCCTATCACCGCAACTGAGATGAGCAGCTCTCTCCCACCAGAGAGGTCTCCTCCGACTACCTGGACACCGTATTCCTCGGATGCTTCCTTGATCCCTCGATACATCTGTTCTATCTCAGAAGCACTGGCCCCAGCGATAGAGACCACTGCATAGCTAGGCACCCCTCCCATAGCAGCTATGTCACTAACATTGACTGCTATGGCCTTCCAGCCAAAATCCTCCAAAGTAACAATATCGAGGTCCGCATGGACACCAGCTACCACAAGGTCGGCAGCAAACAATTCTACTTCAGTAAAACACTTGATCACTGCAGCATCGTCACCTATCCACACCTCTCCTTTGGGCGCGGGAACCATACCGCGCTTTATATGTTCGATCACTGCAAACTCCATGAGGGGGATCCATTCCTTTCGAGTTGACTATCCCAAGTAAGCTCATCATGGCATACTTGGCGGCCAGGACTCCTCTATCCTTCCCAATCAGAGCCTCCTCCGCTAGGAAACAATGTCCAAGGGTTGACTTGGCTAGATGAAGCCACTCTGTTTATTATGTTCTTTACCACTGCTGCGCTTGAAAGACATGAGTACCTCTGCGCTGAGAGTAACTCTTCAAGAAAGGGCAAGTTGACGACGACTGCTAAAACTACCAACAAAGCTCTGCTCAAATGGGTGGAAGATATAGCAACTCTCACCAAACCCGACAATATAGTGTGGGTGGATGGTTCTCCATCCCAATACCAGGAGCTGACAGAGGAGCTTGTACAAGGAGGGACCTTCATACCTCTAGCTCCCGACAAGCGCCCCCAGAGCTTCTTGGCTCGCTCGGATCCGTCTGACGTAGCTAGGGTAGAGGATCGTACTTTCATATGCTCGCAACGACAGGAGGATGCGGGTCCCACTAACAACTGGGTGGATCCCAACATCATGCGTCAGACTCTATTTGAACTGTACAAGGGTGCCATGCAGGGCCGAACCATGTACGTCATCCCCTTCTGTATGGGACCAATAGGATCTCCTTTCTCCAAGATCGGCGTAGAACTGACCGACTCTCCATATGTAGTAGTCAGCATGTACATCATGGCCCATACTGGACAGGCCGTACTGGATGCCCTAGGAGATTCAGGGGACTTCGTCCCAGCGGTGCATTCGGTAGGGGCTCCCTTGTCCCAAGGTGAAAAGGATAGTACATGGCCTTGCAATCCCAGTCACAAGTACATAGTCCATTACCCAGAGACGACCGAGATCTGGTCTTTTGGCTCAGGATACGGGGGAAATGCTCTGCTCGGCAAGAAATGCCTTGCGTTGCGCATAGCGTCATGGCTGGCAAGAAAGGAGGGGTGGCTGGCAGAGCACATGCTGATCTTGAAGCTTACCTCTCCGGAAGGACACGTCCACTACATAGCAGGGGCCTTCCCCTCTGCGTGCGGTAAGACCAACTTGGCTATGATCATCCCTACGCTGCCAGGATGGAAAGCCGAAACTATCGGTGATGACATCGCTTGGATGCGTATAGGAGAGGACGGACGACTATGGGCACTCAATCCAGAGACTGGATTCTTCGGGGTTGCTCCTGGAACCAACTCGAAGACCAACCCCATAGCCATGGAAACTCTGCGCTCCAGTTGCCTATTTGTCAACACGGCGCTAACTGAGGATGGAGATGTATGGTGGGAGGGCATGACCGAAGAGTTGCCTCCTTATCTGATCGACTGGCAAGGCAACCCATGGACTCCGGAATCGGGCAGGGATGCTGCCCATCCAAATGCTAGGTTCACGGTAGCAGCTGCCCAAAACCCGATCATGGCACCAGAGTGGACGGACCCGAGGGGGGTCCCCATATCGGCTATCCTGCTTGGAGGACGGCGGGCCTCCGTCATCCCTTTGGTGTGCGAAGCATTCAACTGGAACCATGGGGTGTTCCTGGGCTCCATCATGTCCTCGGAGACTACAGCAGCAGCGACCGGCGAAATAGGAGTCGTACGACGTGACCCATTTGCCATGCTGCCTTTCTGCGGCTATAACATGGCAGATTACTTCGCCCACTGGCTCTCTATGCCTCAGAGAACCTCTGCAGATAAACTGCCTCGAATCTTCTATGTGAACTGGTTCAGGAGAGGTCGTGACGGCAGTTTTCTCTGGCCAGGCTTTGGAGACAACTCTAGAGTCCTGGAGTGGATATGCAGGAGGGTAGAGGGAGAAAACGCCGATGCCGTAGAGAGCCCCATTGGCTATCTCCCTTCTCCAAGAGATATCGACACCACCGGTATGAACATAAGCCCATCGGCCATGGAGGAGCTACTCTCTGTGGACATAGATGGCTGGCGCAAAGAGGTATCACTCATAGAAGAGCACTATGCTCAGTTCGGAGATCGACTACCCCCCCAACTAAGAGCAGAGCTGGATGCCTTGTCCAAACGGCTCCATCAAAGTAGTTGAACTTCGTCTGAGAACTGCAAACCTCTACACCAGCCAGAACCAAGTTGGAACGATGTATGTATTAGTTCCAAACACTTGGTGCATGGTGGCTCAATGCTCGCCTTCCTGTGAAATAGGATATTGCAGTAATAGAGGCTACTACCGCAATTACTACATCCCCGGAGACCAGTGGCAACGTAGCTAGTACTGGTAGGAGTCCTCCTACCACCCAAGTGAGCTGTAAACGCATCTCGAATCGAGCAAATGCCCTCCCCTGTGCCATAGGAGGAATATAACGTTGCACGATAGCGTCAAAGGATGGTTTGCCTATAGCACCAGCTAAACCTATGGTTGCCCCAAGAGCTGCTTGTATTGCCACTCCTCCCACAAAAGCAGCCACTGCGCCTGCAATAGCTACTATTACCAGGGATAATGCAAGGATCTGCTGCAACGAGAGGATCTTTCTTATACGCGGTACCGACCAGGAACCCAGCATTGACCCAGCGCCACTGGCAGCAAGTAGTGCCCCATACCACACCATCCCTGCATGCTCTCGTCGTAAGGCAAAAGCCAGCAGGAACACCAAGAACCCCACTGAGCCGCGGAGTACCGACATGGCGGTTACTGCCAAGAGGGCTTCAGGGTGCTCGGTAGGGCGAGCCAATCTCTCTCTGGAATCCAGATGAAGCATGCCGTTCCCTTTGGCACCACCATGATCTGCCTGCCGAGTATCCTGACGGCCAGAGACTTGGTTACCCAACTCTGCATCCTGGTTTGTAGTCATCGTGCTCGCCGATGGAGCAGGATGACGGGACTGTCGTGGCAGTCTCAACGCCATAGCTGTACCCACCAGGAACACTGCTGCATCCATACGGAGAACCCACGGTGCACCTAGCGAGGGGAGCTTCAGAACTCCCACTCCTGGCAGAGCAATGAGGAACCCTGCGATTGAAGCGATCAAGGTCAGTCTGGCGTTAATTGCTGCTAGCTCATAAGGCCCCTTAACGGTGCTCCCACGCCTGACGAAAGAGGGAGGGATGGTTCCAGCTCCACTGAGTGCATCATTTGGAGGCTCCTTGGTCCGATTCATGGCTGTCGCCACCGTTGGGACGAAAGCGCTCTTGGAAACCTGGTACAGCTTGGAAAGCACCAACATGGCAAAGGCCTCTGGGAACAGGACGAGGCTGTGTACATTCACCGCCATCAACAGGCATATCACTACACGCGTTCCGCCAGTTAGTACTATGGACTTTCGTCTTGACTCTCGTCCCTTGTCCAGGACTGGAGCAAGCAGAGGTGCTACCACGGCAAATGGGGCCATGGTCAACAGCAGGTAGAGAACTACCTGACCTTTGGCGGCATCCGGTGAGATGGAGAAGAAAAGGGATCCAGCAAGGGAGATGGCAAGCAGAGTATCTCCTGCCATCATGAACACATGCACCAAGGCTAAGCGTCCGAGGGGCGTATCTTGATCAAAGGTCTCTACGAGAAACGACCTGGCAGCCTGGATCCAACGCCACCGTAGAACGCGCTCTCTCACGATACACCACAGTCTCTATCGTAAGAACAGTAGGGCACGCTGTAGGAGTGCTCCTTTTTTACCGATCAGCTGACAACGGGGAGGCTCGCTACTCCCTTGCTTATCAACTCTTCTATTTCGGAGTGGCTATAACCTGCCTCCAATAGGATCTCTTCAGTATGCTCTCCTGGAACAGGTGGGGGAAGACCAAGAGCGCTAGGGGTCCTGGAAAACCTCGGAGCTGGGGCAGGTTGAGTCAGGCCATCCTTCTCCACGTAGCTACCCCGTGCTTGATTGTGGGAGTGACGAGGAGCCTCCAAGGGGGAGAGAACCGGCGCTATGCAGGCATCCCTATCCATGGACAAAGAGCACCACTCGTCTCTGCTCTTTGTCTTGAACACCTCGGCCAATATCTGTTTAACCCTTGGCCAACTGTCCGCATCTTCCTGAGGAGGCAATTCCTCTTCGCTAAGTCCGACAACGGACAGGAGTTCCCTGTAGAACTGTGGCTCGAGGGCACCTACGGCTACGAATTGCCCATCTTTGGTCTCGTACACCTCGTAGAATGGTGCCCCGGTATCCAATAGGTTGCTACCTCGCTCCTCTCGCCACATCCCACCAGCCAACAAGCCATGCAGCATGGTAGTGAGCAGTGCTACCCCATCCACCATAGCTGCATCCACTACTTGACCTTCTCCAGTTCTAGCTACAGACAGAAGGGCAGTTGCAATGCCAAAAGCCATGAGCATCCCTCCTCCCCCAAAGTCGGCAACAAGATTCAAGGGTGGAACAGGTACTTCACCGGCTCTGCCTATGGGGTAAAGCGCTCCAGCCAGAGCTATGTAGTCGATGTCGTGACCGGCAGAGTTCGCTAATGGGCCGTCTTGGCCATATCCAGTCATCCGCCCATACACCAAGCGAGGATTACGTTTCAGGCATATTTCCGGTCCAATGCCCAACCGTTCGGCCACCCCAGGTCGGAACCCTTCGATCAGCGCATCAGCTCCTTCGATAAGCCTAAGCACCACCTCGTATGCCCCGGGAGCCTTTAGGTCTAGCGCTATCGACCTCCTACCACGATTCAACAGATCGACCCTGGGATCAAGGCCACCCCAAGACGACGGTTGTGGACGATCTACTCTAATGATCTCCGCTCCTGCGTCGGCAAGCATCATGGCAGCGAATGGCCCTGGTCCAATGCTTGCTATCTCAATTATTCTAACGCCGACAAGGGGACCTTTACTCACCTATGATCACACGCTATCCCGATCTGCTCTGTCCACGACTCTATCTGTAGCTCTGTCCACGACTACCAGAGTAGGGTCAAGCGAGGTACGAGAGGCTAGCAGCCTCCTAGCTCCGGAAGCTCTCAACAGCTCAGCACGAACTACAGCTTTGAGATCTTGGCGAAAGGTTTCAACCGAATCGTTGACCACGAAGTAATCATACGACCATGAACTGTTCAATTGCTGCATGGAGATGTGCATACGTTCGGCCACATCTCCCTCCGGATGGCGCTCCATGATACGGCGTTCCTGTTCGTCATAGGAAGGAGGGGCAACAAAAATGCCGACTACTCTTCTCCTCGATACTGCCCTTACTCGAAAAAATCCCAGAGGATCCAGTTCCACAATGGCGTGATCGGACGATGAGGTATCATGCACGAGCTCGGCAGGAGAGCCATATAAATCGTGCCTATAGGTACGCGTGTACTCATAAATTACTCCCTGCCGAACCTTCTCGAAGAACTGTTCCTCGGATACGAATATGTAGTCCCGTCCATCCTCCTCTTCGGGCCTACGAGCTCGCGTGGTATAAGTGGTCAGCCTCTTCAAGTTGAACTCCTCCGACAAGAAGGACAACGCTGTACCTTTACCGGCGCCGCTAGGGCCCGAAACAATGAACAATACGGGACGTGCATCAAGGCTGGTCATCTTGGAACCGCCCTATCTTCCTCATCTATGCCACCATTCTACCTATCTAGAGAACGAGGATTTTAATCATCATTCTGCTACGCAACCATTAGATGTGATTAAGCTATCAGAATAACGGCACAATACTTCTGCCAGGAAAAGAGAAGGGACGAAGATGAACCAACAACTGCTGACCTTCATGCTTTTGATAGATAGCTCCTTCCATGGATGAAAAAAACCCGCCCGAATATATCAGATCTGCCTTTGCACCAGGACGCGTAAACCTCATAGGTGACCACACCGACTACAACGAGGGAGTAGCCCTCCCTATAGCTATCGACTTAGGCACCACTGTAACTCTACAACCAAGCACATTGACTCGGAAAACTTCGTTGCGCAGTAGATCTAGAAGTAACCCAACCCATAATGAGCAGGTAATACTCTACTCCGATCAAGAAGACGAACCTGCTGCTGTAGACATAGGGATCAAAGAGGGCGATCCAACCATCAAGGGTATGCATCCTCTATGGGCTCGATATGTGGCAGGGGTAATCACCCAGGTGATGCCGGAGTATGGATATACGGGTACCGTCTCCTCCTCCCTACCGATAGGGGCTGGGCTGTCCTCTAGCGCTGCCTTGGAGGTATCCTTGGCTTTGGCTCTCGGCTTCCAAGGTAGCCCCGTTGACCTGGCTCTTGCTTGTCAGAGAGCTGAATCCATTGCCACAGGCGTGCCTTGTGGGGTTATGGATCAGCTAACCTCTATTGCTGGCATAGCAGGGTCCGCCCTTCTCATTGACTTTTCCACCTACGAGATCTCCCCAGTGAAAGTCCCCGAAAATACTCAGATCCTCATAGTGCACTCGGGAGAGAGCAGGGCCCTGGCCAACTCTGACTATGCCTTGCGTAGGTTGCAGTGCGATACGGCAAGAGCAGCACTAGGACCCCTGCCTCAGCTTGCCCTTGATCAGCTGGAGGACGCAGAGACATTCCAGCTCCTCTCAAAGGAATCTCGCCGTGCTGTCAGTCTCCTCGGGAAAATCCCAGGAGGATTCCCCGGCTCATCTCCTGTAAATACCAGCTCAATGTCGATTGAAAGAATCAGCGATTTGCTGTCTCCAACCGTCCTGGTCAAACGGATACGACATGTGGTTACCGAATGCCAACGTGTATACACATTCTCCTCGCTACTGAGATCTGGTGAGTTGCAAGAGGCAGGAGAGGTCATGTACGAGAGCCACTTGAGCTTAGCTCGTGATTTCGAGGTGTCCACCCAAAGGCTTGATAACTTGGTGGAAGCTCTGATGGGCGTACAAGGGATATATGGCGCTCGTCTCACAGGCGCTGGATTCGGTGGGTGCGTCGTGGCACTCTGTGATGGACAACCACCCCAAATCGATTCCATGAATTTGAGGCATTGGTGGGTGCACCCAGGGAGTGGCGCTCACGTGCTCTCGGAGTAGGTAAAAACAGCCTCCTCAGAGTACATGTCGATCAACTCGACGTACCTTTGCATCCGAAGTAGCCGAACAGCACGGCTGTCCACAGTTATTTAGAGCCGATCGAGAAGTTGGTGTTTCTTGCTTGCGAACTCTTCCTCTGTGATAATGCCCAACTGGCGCAGTCGATCAAGCTTGGCTATTTGATCTGGAATGGAATCCGTAATCCTCAACGGCCCCGTCGTAGCATGCACCCCCTCCCCCGTCGTCTGTTTCTTCAGTTCATCTATTTGTTCATATATGATGCTCTGCAATGAAGCTGGGTGCCGAATATGCGCAAAGGCATAGCTACCCTTCTCACCTCCAGTCTCCAGGTATAGCTTGCCTGATCCAAGCAATCTATCGGCGATCGACTGAGCAAAGCTCACATCGTTCAGTCGAGCTAGCACTATATCCAAAGATCTCCTTGCCAAGATACCTTGGCGATAAGAAAATCGGCTGGAGGTAAGGATGATACGGGTAGATCTCCAACGCAAGTAGACAACGAGAAAACGTAGTGCTGCCACGCAAGTGAAGGCAACTAGCAGATAACCGACGGCTATAGGGGCATGAGGTAGAGCCAGCACGGTAGAGACCAAGACAGCCACTGAGAACATGAGCATACTAGCTGCTGGCAATAGCTGATCCCAATGGGGTAGAAGATCCACCACCACCTGCTCGTCTTCATTCAACCAGCGTCTGGAGTAGGACATATATGCTCTCCGTCCTAGCCAAAGAGGGATTGTGAGACCATCTAGCTAAATGCTAATCACCTTCACAACGAATTACCTCTTAAAGTACCTGTTCAGGATTTCACGAGTCCTGCCCACCATAGCCAAGTTGGTGAACACCCAACTAATCACCTCTTGAGTACTATTGTATCCAACGAAGAGCTGTCTTACCTGGTTCTCAACCTGTTCACCTCTTCGTCAAGCAATTTCTTCAAACGTTCCCTTGGAATGACCGCTGGCCGCATATAGGAGATAGCAGCCAAGACCTCCTCGGCGAACGGGGAAACCCTTCTCTCCACCACCGTCTCTCCTACGGTACGCCTCCTCACCCAGGAGAGATGCAGCTCTTTTCTGGCTCGGGTTATGGCCACATAAAGCAGTCGCCGTTCCTCTAAGAGCTGTTCGCTGCTGACAGCCGTATGCATGGGGACAAGACCGTCCTCCAAACCGATCAGGAACACCTTTGACCACTCGAGGCCCTTGGCCCGATGAAACGTAGTCAAACTGACGCTATCCGAATCTGGATCGTCCAAAACTCCTTCGAGGCGATGAGCAACGAGGAAGTCTATGAGATTGCGCACCGTTGCTCTAGGATCCAAGGTGCTGTAGTCACGTGCCACTTCCAACAAACTGCTTGCTACAGGGTCATGCCCTCCTTGGGTTTCTGCAGCTAGATCGGCAATCAAGTAAGACAGGGGGCGATCGCGATAGGTACGCGCCATGCGAATCAAGCTGTTCAGCTTACCTCCTTTACGAGGAGATCCCGAGCTCCCTATAACACGGTGAGGGATGCCGAGGGAGGACAAGGTCTGCGAAACTATACCGAGCTGAGCATTGGTCCTAGCCAGAACGGCCATCTCGGACCAGGGCAGATGGCTCCGATGAGCAGTCGCGAAGATCTTGGACAACGCAGATGCCTCCTCTTGGTCGGTTTCGTAACACTCGAACGTAGGAAGAGGCCCGTCACTTTCCTGTACGACGGGGAGAGGTAAAACCTCCTCCTCGGCTCTCCAGGAGGATACTGTTGCAGATGACGACGGAGACACATGAGAAAGGATCCTCTGAGCTCCGAGCCCATCGACGTCAGTTCGTATGGTTGCAGATGACAGCGAGGGCCCAATATAAAGGGACAGTGGATAGACCGCATTCGCGAGGTGAACAATTTGAGGAGTAGATCTGAAGTTCTCCTCCAGGGTCACCACCTTGATGCCTGGAAATTCTTCCGGCAATTTGATGAACAACGACGAGTCTGCTCCATTCCAACCATAGATGGACTGTGCTGGATCACCTACCAAGCAAAGATCGTTATCGCCACCGAGCCACTCCTTTAACAGAGAAAGTTGCAGTGGATTGATATCCTGGAACTCGTCTACGAATAAATGTTTGAATCTCCACTGTATTATTGCAGCAAAAGTTGGCTGCTCATGCAGCTCAGCAATGCAAAGTGACAGTATGTCATTCAGATCCATGAGGTGGCGGCGGCGTTTGGCTTGTTCGTAAAGAGAGAATACCTTGGCTATAAGTTCCGGATGAATAGGTAGTTGCCGCTGAGCTTGGAGTGCTTGTTCAGGATACTCAGTTGGATGCAGCATACGAGCTTTAGCCCAGCCAATCTCACCAGCCACTGCTCTCACCAACGGAGTCAAGCTAGCTGCCTCTCTGGCAGGTGTTGTCGGCGGGCAGTTGAAATGGAGATCTGCCATCACTGTTTCCAGCAGGTGAGTTGGCTGACCGAGCAGACGGGGTAGCTCCTTCGATCTATCGGCGTACCACTGTCTCAGACTAGCCAAAGCTATACCGTGGAACGTGCCAGCAGTAAGGGGGCCAAACACGCCGAGTGAGTGGAGACGTTGTCTGAGCTCGGCAGCGGCTTTGCGCGTGAACGTAACTGCTACAATATGGTTGGCTCTAGCAGAGCCATTGTCAATACGATTGGCAATTCGAAGAGTCAATACCCGAGTTTTACCTGATCCAGGACCTGCGATAATGCATAATGGAGCAGCAGACTCCTCTACGGCACGCCGTTGGGATGCGGATAGCCTCGAAAAGGCAGGTTCTTTGGACGTCTTGGGAAATGACAGGCTCTTGCGAGACACGGTAGCAAGATTAGTTGCTTGAACAGGAGCACAGTGGGATGGTGCAGATAAAGAAGTGTTGAGGGCATTTGCTGGTGGCAAACTTTTTGGTGAGTCGTATGGGAGCGGTTCCCCTTGGGTACTGGCACTGCACGGCTGGGGAAGAGACCATCGAGATTTCAATGGGGTCCTCGGCCCAAGAGGATTTCCTTATCCTGACGCGGTGGATGCAGTTGCGATAGACCTTCCTGGATTTGGGGCTACTCCACCGCCCAGCTCCGCCTGGAGTACAACCGATTACGCAAAGTGCCTTGAACCCCTCTTGGAAGAGATGTCCGAAAAAATACTGCTAGTAGGCCACTCCTTCGGCGGACGAATAGCAGTAAGGCTAGCTGCTAGATGCCCCGAGCACTTCAGGGGCTTGGTAATCAGCGGTGCACCGCTCATTAGAATCTCCAAACCAACCAAACCAGCCTTTGCCTATCGAACCATAAAGTTCCTTTCCTCAATTGGTCTACTACCAGAGAGATCCTTGGAAGCTGCCCGCATGCGGTATGGTTCTATGGACTATCGTATGGCGAACGGCCTGATGAGGACAGTACTAGTAGGAATCTTGCATGAGAGTTACGAGGATGATCTCGAAGCGCTCAGCTTGCCAGTTGACTTGGTATGGGGAAGCGACGACCGGGAGGTGCCTGTGAGCATAGCGATGGCATTGCAAGGAGTACTTGGTAGTGCCACTTTGACCATTTGTGAAGGGGCTGGACATCTGACTCCTCTTGAAGCACCTACCTGTTTGAGAGAGATCATAGAGAAGCATCGGTCAACCACCTCAGGCGACAGATAGATTTGGCTCAGATCGGCATTGCTCAACTGCCACTCAGTATCGCTCGGTACCTGCTCTTAGCCCTTCTTGCTCTGGCGACGGTGGCAAGTGGGCTTCGGTGGCTACGCGTAGCTCAACGCGAACACTATCTGGCAGGACCAGCGTCCAAGTTTATTTGGAGATGGTGGAAGAGCTCCGTTGCGAACACCACAATGGCCGTAACCGCCTTGATTGCAACGGCCTTGAGCTCTCTGTATCCAGCTATTGCGGTCATAAGCGGCATCGTCGTAGGAGTCGGTCCTGTAGGGTTATCTCTCACTGGACGTACCTCTGCCCTTGCCTGGACTCCCCGTTTGATTAGGCTGGCAATCTTGGCAGTCCTTTTCCAAACGGGATTCATCGTAGGTATCGCCTACTTACTTCGTCTCGTCAGTATCTCCCCTTACCACTCAGAGGTGCTGGCTCTTGCAATTGGTTCGTTGTTGGTAGGCTTGATCATCGTTCTCGCTGTAGCAGTATCGGGCCCTGTCGAGAAGAAAGCCTCCAACCGATACGTAAAGGCGGCAATAAAGAGACTAGAAGAGGTGAACCCGACCATAGTAGCCATCACGGGCTCATACGGTAAGACGACCACTAAGGGGTACGTTGCCCACCTACTCAGCACCTACAAATCGGTAGTTGCCAGTCCCGCTAGCTTCAACAACCGTTTAGGACTAGCCAGGGCCATAAACGAGAATCTCATCCGAGGAACAGAGGTTTTCGTTGCCGAGATGGGTGCTTACTATCCCGGTGACATAGCCGAGCTGTGTAGTTGGATAAAGCCGGACATAGGCGTAATTACCGCTATAGGTCCTGTGCACCTGGAACGCTTCGGTTCCGTGGACAGAATTGCGGCGACAAAGTCAGAGATCACTACTCTGGCCTCTGTAGCGGTGTTGGCACTCGACTACCCAGAACTTTACCAACTTGCCGAATCCTTGAAGGGGTCGGACAAAAAGGTCATCTCTTGCTCAGGGAGGGACACCTCAACCGATGTATGCGTCAAAATAGACGGGGACAGCATCCTCCTCTACGAAAAAGGAGAGCTACTAGCCGCGCTCCCTGCGACTACTGATACATACCGAATTGCTCCAAGCAATCTAGCCTGCGCTGTAGCTGTTGCCCTCGAACTAGGTCTTCCCCGCTCTGAACTGAAAAACCGTATACCCTCCTTACCAGTGGCTCCGAATCGTCTGGCTGTGCTGTCAGCACCGGGGGGGTTCTCGGTTATAGACGACACTTACAACTCCAACCCAACAGGGGCAAGACTGGCCCTCGCTATGTTGGAGAAAGTCGCAGCGCTCAGTGGGAGTACTGACGATAGTCAGCACGATCCAGGTCATGGCGGTAACAACGAAACAGACCACCTCCATTCAGCTAATCGAATCGATTCGTCGGAAGGGCGACGAGTGGTTCTGGTAACCCCAGGCATGATCGAGCTCGGGCCACGTCAGGAGGAAGAGAATGCCAACTTTGCTGCAGCAGCTAGCGCGATAGTAAGCGACATCGTCATAGTGGGAAGGACCAACAGGAGGGCCCTTCTGGATGGGCTTGCCCGTGAGGGCAATCGGGTAGTGAGGGTCAAACTAGTGAACACTCGAGAAGAAGCAGTATCCTGGGTGAGGGAAAACCTAGGCTCAGGTGACGTCGTTCTTTACGAAAACGATCTACCAGACCACTATCCTTGATTCATAGACCTCTACCGAAGCTCCGGCTCCCTAACCAGGAAAGCCGACCGGTCCACTCGGGACGATCTGGTGGATGTCCTAGGAAATGGCCAACCAAGACGATACAATCAAGCAAGCTTGGCAGCTATGGCTCCAGCCTTGGCTAGAGCAGAGCCATCAGCTCCAACGGTGCTGTACTTTGCAGAGGGCCTGGCCAATGCTTCGGTTATCATGTCCTGCAGCAAGGTGATGAACTCGACAGTTGGATCTATCCACAGATACTTGGCCATTGATCCAGGAATGGTGTTGATCTCGTTCAGGTAGAGCTCCCCTTCGCCGTAAAGGAAGTCCACTCTGGCCACTCCCCGCACCCCCGTAACTCGAGCCACCAAAAGAGCGTACTCCTTCACCTTTTGCGCAACCTCTTCAGGTAGCTTGGCTGGTAGCTCTCGTGCAGCGCTCACCATTCCTTCTCCACCAGCGTACTTATCTGCATATCCAAGGATCTCCGAGGATCCGCCTCTACGAAGCGGCTTTTCAATTGCTGAAATGGAGGGGGTGGGCCAATTCCTTACCCCAATCTGGACATCATACAGCTCAGGTTTGTATGGTTCGACCACAGCTCCCTCTTGCAGATGCGGATTGGTCTCTAGTCTAGCTACGGCGGTTGACAAGTCCTCCACGACATCTATGCCAATAGAGGAGCCTCCATATCTTGGTTTTAAGATGTAAGGACCTTCAAAAGGTAGGCTGTCCGCTCCAATTGCTTTGGTGAGCAGTACTCGTGGCAACACGGGCAGACCTACTTGCGCCATTAGAGCACCAAAGGCTAGCTTATCCATTCCCAGGGCAGCTCCGGCTACTGTTGGCCCCGTATAAGCCACCCCAGCTAGATCCAGGGCAGCTTGCAGAGTCCCATCTTCGCCAGGGCGACCATGACAACAGTTCACCACCACATCGGAGGAGAGCAGCTTGTCCCCTTTCAACCGACCCCCTTTGAGAATAAAGCCGCCCTTGCTACCCATGGACAACGAGAGCTCTGTTGCCCCTTTGGGTACACCTCCCAGAAACTCAGCGGCTTCCATGGTGGGACTCACCTCGAAAAAATCTCCACCTTTACTCCAGTAAATAGCACGCACCGACTTGTAGATACCTGAGGAACTAAGCGTTCTCGAAGCTTGCAGACCGGTCAAGATACTTACGTCATGCTCAGGAGAGGGACCACCGAAGAGCACTGACACGTTTTGTGCTTCGGCAGCATCCATTTATATGAACCTCCTAGAAATCATGGGCACTACTATATACTGGCCTGTTCGTATTTGTTCTATAAGTGTCGTGAGAGTACTGCTCTGACATCCTCCCCACGGCCAAAGCCAAGGAGCTCCCCCTTTTTCACAACACCACTGCCACTACCAGACTTCGACCTCATAGGTCGAAGTCCACTACCACCGGAGCATGGTCCGATGGCTGCCTCCCTTTCCTGGCATTACGATCTATCAACACCCACCTCGATCGTTTTGCCAAGCTCTCAGTGGTGAGAATGAGGTCTATGCGCATGCCTCTATGCTGATGAAAGTCTCCCCCACGGTAGTCCCACCACGAATAAAGACCACTTTCAGGACGGTGGAGACGGAATACGTCAACCAATCCCCAGGAGAGCAGTTCCTCCAAGGACCTTCTCTCGGGCTCGGTAACATGGGTATGTCCTTCGAAGAATGCTGGGTCCCAAAGATCTTTGTCGGTTGGTGCTATATTGAAATCTCCACAGACTGCCAGCATAGACATTGGATCGAATCGCTTCGCCAAGTACTCTTGCAAATGAGAGAGCCATAGGAGCTTGGCTTCGTAGTACTCGCTTCCCACCTCGCGCCCATTCGGGACATAAACGCTCAAGACCACGATGGATCCGCACCTTGCGCTGAGCAATCTGCATTCCCCGCTCGCATAGGGATCATCATCACCGAAGCCATAGGAGCTATCCGTCAGGCCAATGCGACTGAGTATGGCCACTCCATTCCAACGCCCACTGCCATGATGAACTGACTCGTAACCAAGCTCGGCAAAGCGCTCCGTGGGAAACGCCTCATCAGTCAGTTTGGTCTCCTGCAGACAGAGGATATCGGGGGAGGCATAGTCAAGCCACTCCTCTACCCTTGGCATACGAGCATTGAGAGAGTTGACATTCCACGTTGCCAAGCGCATGACCCCTCGCTCTCAGAGATCAACCATCACAAACATGAGATCTACTTCGCACGCAGCCTCTCCACCAACTACAGCCTTGCCATGTCCTGTTCCTGCTCGAGCAGACATATGGCTCAACTCAACCTCCATCTCCAGCACTTCGCCAGGCAATACCTGCCTCCGGAATCGTGCTTTGTCTATACCACCAAATACCGGAAGTTTCCCTGAGTATCGTTCATCACTGAGCACAGCTACTGCTCCCAGTTGGGCGAGAGACTCTACCATCAGCACTCCGGGTAGTATGGGACGATCCGGGAAGTGCCCAGCAAAAAACCACTCATCACCTCTAAGCTTCCACCTACCTCGTGCCCTCTTTCCGGGAGAGACTTCAGTAACTTCGTCTACTAGCAAAAACGGCTCACGATGCGGCAAAATATCTGTGGGTTGCATGAATCAGACGTTAGCTCATTTTCATAGCAGGAATTGTGCTCTGCTCTGTTCGAAATTTCGAGATTGCAATCGGCAACCGTCCTTTATTGCTTTGCGTGATTGCTTTGCGTGGTTGCACTCCAGCTCCTTCACTGTATTGCTTGAATATTGCTTAAATATACTGCTTAAAGATAGTTCCTCAATGGTCAACCAAGGGCACGGGAAAGGATATCCTCCTGCTCCAACCTGTGCTTAGCTGCGCTTCCTGTGGCAGTACTAGCTGAAGCCGCTCTGCTCACATGCCTGAACGTGATGGCAGGACCGAATAGCCGGTGTAATCTTTCATGCACATAGGCCCATGCCCCCATGTTCTCGGGCTCTTCCTGTAAGAACACGACCTCGCCCATGCTGGGATAACGAGAGAGGGTATTGAGCAGCTTGCCTTCAGGCCAAGGATATAGCTGCTCTATCCTGACTACGGCCGTAGGAACTTGAACTCTCTCTGAATGAGCTGTGCGCCATGCCATTGCATCGTAAGCAACTTTCCCTGAACACAGCACAACCCTGCGCACTGTATCCGGATCTATCTCCTCCGTACTAGAGAGAGTAGGACCAGCATCATAGGTAGCTCCTCCAGTATGGGGGTCGTCCAGTATCTCCAAAAAACTACCCTTCTGCAAAGAGGTCGTCTTGGAATGAGCTGTTCTGGCTCGCAAGAGAGACTTAGGGGTGAACACCACCAGTGGCCTTCGATTCCCACCTCTTACCTGCCCACGCAAGAGGTGGAAGTACTGCGCTGCGGTGGTCGGGTATGCCACGGTCATGTTATTGTCCGCACAAAGGGAGAGGAACCTCTCCATACGAGCCGATGAGTGCTCCGGTCCCTGTCCCTCGTACCCATGGGGCAACAACAACACCAAACCGGACAACTGACCCCATTTGTCCTCCGCTGCCACCAGGAAGTTGTCGATTATGATCTGTCCACCATTAGCGAAGTCACCGAACTGGGCCTCCCAGGCCACCAAGGAGTCCCTGGCCACTACTGAGTACCCATACTCAAAGCCAAGAGCAGCGTACTCCGACAGAAGCGAGTCATAAACGAGGAAGCGTCCTGCATCGATCCCTCTACGCTCCCTAGCGAGATTGGCCAATGGGATCAGCTCGCTCCCATTGCTGTAGTCCACTAGAACTGCATGACGTTGGCTGAACGTCCCTCTCCTGGTATCCTGTCCGGCCAGACGAACATCAATCCCCTCCATGAGCAAGGACCCGAATGCCATAGCCTCTGCCAAAGACCAGTCAACTTCGCCCGAGCTATAGAGTTGCGCTCTAGTGGAGAACTGGCGAGCAAGCTTAGGGTGCAGTTGGAACGAGGGAGGCGTCTCGGTAACCGCTCTCTCTATCTCATCCAAGATCTCCTTCTCGACGCCAGTCTCCAGCCATTCAACCGGTTGGTCCACGGCAGGTTGAGCTGTCATAGGTTGCTGGAGGGATTTGGATACCTCAGCCTCTGAACGAGTCTCCCGCAAAGCACGTTCAAGCCTAGCCGAGAAATCATCCAGTGCCTGCTCGGCTTGTTCGAGGGTTATGTCACCCCTACGAACTAGTAGCTCTGTGTACAGCTTGCGTACAGAGCGATGACTATCTATGCGCTGGTACATGAGAGGCTGAGTGTAACTGGGATCGTCTCCTTCGTTGTGACCATGGCGTCGATAGCACACCATGTCCACTACAACGTCCTTGTGAAACTCCTGTCGATAGGCGAATGCCAACTGGGCGGCCCTGAAGCACGCTTCAGGATCATCGCCGTTCACATGGAATATGGGGGCTTGGATCATGCGAGCCACATCAGTGGGATATACAGAGGTTCGTGCTGCTTTGGGTGCTGTAGTGAAACCAAGTTGGTTGTCGATGACCAAGTGAACTGTACCACCAACTCGGTAACCACTCAGCCCAGAGAAGTTGAGCGTCTCCGCCACCACTCCCTGGCCTGCAAAGGCAGCATCCCCATGCACCAACAAGGCCAGCACCGGGAACTCATGAGCAGGTCCTTCCGTCTCTTCATGACGACTAGCGAGGGCATCCTGCTTGGCACGGACCATCCCCTCGACCACAGGATCAACCGCCTCCAAATGTGACGGATTAGAAGCAAGAGTCACAGGAAGCTCTGCCCCAGAAACCCCTCTGAACTTTCCACTGGCCCCTTTATGGTATTTGACGTCCCCAGAACCTTGGACAGATTCGGGGTCCATGTTCCCTTCGAACTCAGCAAATATATCCTCATAGGACAAGCCGACTATGTTGGCTAATACGTTTAGCCTACCACGATGCGCCATTCCAATGACTGCCTCAGCTACACCTTGAACAGCAGCCTGATTCAAAACCGTATCGATGAAAACAATGGCAGATTCCGCTCCTTCCAATCCGAAACGCTTCTGCCCCACATACCTAGTGTGCAGAAATCGCTCGAAAGCCTCTGCTGCGTTGAGTCGGTCGAGTATGTGCAGTTTCTCCGAGAGGTCGATCTCAGGGGTGACTCCCTCTATGTGCCTTTGAATCCATGCTTTCTCCGCAGGCTCCTGGATATGCATGTACTCCACGGTCAGGGTTCGCATATAGGAGTTGCGCAGCACTTCCAATATCTCCCCCAAGCTCATCACCTCGCGTCCTGCCAAACCGCCGGTATGGAACTGTCTGTCCATATCCCACACGGTGAGACCATAGCTAAGAGGATCCAGTTCGGGATGGAGTTGGGGACGGCTCATCTCCAAAGGATCCAGGTTAGCCATGAGATGAGCTCGCACTCTGTACATGTGGATCAAGGATTGCACTTGCATTTGTTTGGCCAGTCGACCGTGATCGAGCTCCGGGGGATTTACGTCCTCCCGCCAACGGATTGGTTCATAGGGAACTCCAAGCGAAGCGAATATGTCGTCGTAGAATCCATCAGCTCCTTTGAGGAGCTCATCTATACGAGCAAGGAACAATCCCGAGGTGGCACCTTGAATCACCCGATGATCATAGGTAGAGGTCAAGGTGAACACCTTGCTTATACCTAGTTCGCCGAGCATGCGGGGATCTGCAGCCTGATACTCTGCTGGGTAGCCAACTGCCCCTACCCCTACAATAACCCCTTGACCTGTCATCAAACGGGGCACGGAGTGAACGGTTCCCACTGTCCCAGGGTTGGTTAGCTGGACTGTAGTACCAACGAAATCATCTACAGTGGCCTTATTGGTACGAACCTTTCTGACCAACTCCTCGTATGCCGAGACGAACTGGGCAAAGTCCAGGAGATCAGCGTTCTTGATGCAAGGAACAAGTAGAGTCCTCGTGCCGTCCGGTCGTTCCACATCTACAGCCACCCCCAGCCCAACATGTTCGTGATGAGCTATCGCCGGTTGCCGACCATCACCACCGGGAACGAAACTGGAATTCATGATGGGCATTTCTTTCAAGGCACGAACCACGGCGAAGGCAATATAGTGCGTGAAACTAGTTTTCCCACCATTTGTCCTACCAAGGTGACCGTTGACTACGATCCTATTGGCCTCCAACAACTTTGCAGAGACTTGACGGACACTGGTAGCTGTGGGCATGGAGAGGCTGGAATCCATGTTGGTCGCCAACTTGGCCGATGCTCCTCGTAGTATTTCGAGTTCCACCCCTTCATCCGCCTTGGCCTCCGCTGTCGTCATGGCCACGCCCTCACTCGATCGACTAGCTACCTGACCTTTGACGTCTTTCCCTGTCCCATCGAGCTGCCTGCTCCTCGAGATCTCCGTATCACTAGATGGAGGCCTGGCAGAGACAGCTGCATCAGAGGGGGTAGACACAACAGAACCGGTAAGCTCTTGGGGAGAAGTAGCCGGTTCATAGTCAGTGAAGAACTCTCGCCAGCTCTCGCTAACCGATTGGGGATCGGCCTTGTAGCGCTCGTACATATCGTCCACTAACCACGCATTCGGGCCAAAGGCACCTATGAGTCTACTGCGAGCAGTTGTCATCACTAATGAGCTTAGTTGTCGGAATGGACATATTTTGCACAGAGGATCACTCTCGAACAGCCATCCTCGAGAAAAGAGCGGACAGTGGCCTGATGAAACTTATTCGGCACATTTAGCCAAAAAGGATACAAGCCAGAGGCTCGGTACTCTAGAAGCTCCTTTCCACCGGCTGGCCGGATAACCTTGCCACAGCTAGAAGTAATATTCTCGTAACTTATAAAGCTAGCGCTTTTACTCCTTGAGTTGTATAATGAAAGTGTAAGGCAGGGCTCCTTGAGAAGAAGGGAGTGCAACATGGAGGATACTCCACCTGGCTAAAAGGGCGGGTTAGCCCGTCTGAGATCTACAATTTGGTTGTTACTTATCTAGGTGACACCAAGTGGTGCCCATGTTGATAGATGGTAACAACCGAAGTATTTTTTCCTTTTCGTATAAGCAAGCTTGCTGATTAAGTGTGGTCAGTGAGTTTGTACGGGGCAACGGAAACAGTGGCACGTGTGGCGTCTTTGACCAGAAGGGTGATGTGCCAGAAGAGATAGCGTTCGCGTAGTGCTTTAGTAAGCATTATTCTAAAGATAGTAGAACGCTTGAGTGCTATCTGAGGCGTGCCACTGTTTCCAACCCTGAAGTTTCGAACTTCAAATTCTTAAAGTTTACTATTAGTCGTAATTTGCGTTATCAAACACTATTTGCGTTAACACTCCGAAGAGATTATTTGGCCGTAAACCAAATCAATATATTTGCCTCATCCACTTGCCTGAGTGGGTACTTGTGCTTCGTTTACTTCGTTGACCACGGGAAGATGGACTATTCCTGCACTCTGAGCTAACGAGAGTGCAATAGCGCAAAGGACAAGGCCTACTACCAATAAAACAAGAACAGGTCTAAGTCTGTTCATAACCGATCTTGTTCGGGCTGTTGACTTTTCCCTGAAGTTTTTCCTGAAAGTACTCGTTGTCTTAGTTCCTTCAGAGTGCTCGAGCCCTCTCCCGACAAGAGCTGCTTCACGCCCATTCATGGCGTTCGAACCTGCTTTGCTCTTCGATAGGTTGGGTTGGTCGGACTGGTAAGCAAGTGATCGGGCAACCACGAGCAATGAGCTTACGGATGTGTAGGACAGACCAGCCAGGAGCAGTTTGAAGGCTCCTCTGGCCGTCAGAACCTCCAATACAATCCCCTTGTTGTAAGCCCTATGATGGCGAGGTAGGCCCTCCTGAGACGCATGAATGGCTCTCGTCGAATGTGACTTCACTGGAGAATAGCGCTCGACTCCGTGATCAAGTCGATCCTCGTGGGCAAACCATCCTCTTCTTATGGACTCGAGCAAGAACCCATTGATCTCCTCCCATCCAAAGAGGTCAACACGGTCAAGGTCAGACCGCCCTGATAGGCCGCCAGTACGAGAGGTGTAGTCGGATCTGAGAACAGCCATACCGCTGGGATCGAAGGTCAAGGTAACCGCTCCTTGGTCCGCCATTCCCTGACCATTGACTATACCGGTCGATCCCCATTTTGCCACCAATGAAGAGTCGCAAGAGAGAAGGATCGCTCCTACTATGCGGACTTTGACGACAGGGGTAGCAGAGAAAAGGCTCTCCTCCACCGAAGACGGATCGCCATCGGATAGATCACCGTCATGAGCACCCACGAGGAGCCTGGGTTCAAGAGAGCTAGCCATGGCTACAGCTCGGTATTGCCAACCTGACCACTCCTACCTGTGGCTATCTATTCCCACTCGAGTACGCATCAAGTCCCTGATCGTCCTATATCCAATAAGCGTTATACCGTTCTCGAACAGGCAGGAGCGCAAGGACTTGTCGTTAACTAGCAGATCGCGATCGTCAACTCTCTCCTGGAAGCGGGGGGTGAGAGCACGAAGCTCTGGCGTGTCCGCTGCAGGATGGAAGTTGATCTCGGTTACTCCCGGCTCCAAATTGCACAATGTCCCCAATAGATCCCCCCTATCTCTTGGGTGAGGAGCGCTAATGCAATGGTCAGGAAATAGAACTCCCGCCTCTTGAGCTAGTTGCCTGAAAGGAAATCCAATCAACCGCTCGGTACTGGCGCCAGTCAAACGAACGGGCAAGGAGAACTCCACTGCGAGATCCAGATAGACATCGAAAAACTCCGGCCTCAACTGCATTACCCGGAGGTGGCTGTTGAGGTGGCTGACATCGAATCCCCAATAAATAGCTCGCTCTATCTGTGCTCTGCACTCCCTGCGCACCTCGTCCATGTCCGCATGGTCCCATACGTCATCGATCGTACTGGCAAACCCCCCGTCACCTCCCAACAAAGATGGAGCATGCGTGATCGGTCCCCACTTGTAGAGCTTGTACTCAGCATTCAAGGTCAGATGTACACCTATGTCCTCACCCCTGTACTCCGCAGCAGCTCCAAGCGCCCAGGGACAAGGAACCATCAAGCTAGCACTGGTTGCCAACCCAGAGCGAAGACAGTCATACACGCCTAGATTGGCAGAGTGACTAAAGCCAAGATCGTCGCAGGTAATTATGAGCAACCGTGCGTCATCAGGATAGCCAAGCAATTCAGTAAGCAGAGACACTATAAAAACGGTATCGCTCTCTACAACGGTTTGCATATTGTGCCCGGAACTCGCCTCTGAACCGCTGGCTCCAAGTCCGTGGATCAACAACGGGAGGTGGCGATGGATTGAATCTTGAGCTGTCCTGACCCTTCAAATAGTTCGATTCATTTAGCTCGATCAGCGCTCCTCTATTAGCAACGACTGGATAGCACGACCGATCATGCCGTTCTTGTCCCATAGAGCGCTTTGAGCTAAACCTATCCCGGAGCTTTCCACCTGGGTGGAAGCATCCAGGCATACCCATTCTCCCAGGGGCATCCTAGAAAGATAGACCGTGAGATCCGGATTGATGAAGATATGGCTGTCGAAACCCAACAGCGCACTGATGCCATTGCCGAAGTCGGAAGCCGCCATGACCCGCTGTAGTGGAGTGGGATCCTGGTCAGGGACTACCCGTTGGCGTAGCCTTATCCATACCGTAGCAGGCCCCCTCTCCTTGAACGCACCGCGTACGAAACGTATATCCACACCTGAGTTGTGAAAAGCACGATAATCGACTAGATCCATTCTTTCTGGAAAGCCAACCTCTGGTCCCGGTGGCGGGGCACCCATAGCTGCAGACACATGCAATCGCGACTCTTCCGGCAATAAAACCGTAGTGGTGCGCAGTCTCAAAGCAGTTGCCCTGGCTACCAACTGCTCCTCTGTGCTCAGTGACGCCTCGACTAGCTGGACCCTTCGTCCTGGTCGTGCCAGCCTAGACGATACTGCCAAAGGAGCCAATGGAACAGGACGAAGCAGTTCGATGGTCATGCGTACGACACTCATACGCTCAATGGCAGACTGTTCGTTCGATAGGTCTTTGATGGTTGTATCCGCTGAAGCGATATCCTCTGGACACTCCTCTATGGCCTTGGCTAGTAGCGCTGCTACCGGACCCCCATGAAGGGCGTTCTGTTCCCAGGGACCACGGGTCAGCTCCGTAGGCATCCAAAGGGTCTCCCTCGTAGTTGATCCGCCCTCCCCTACGCTACTTGCCCTCTCGGAGCCAGCTTCATTCTTTGTTCTTGATTCATAGGGTATGAACAAGAACTCCTCTGCATCGGTGGTGGTCGCAGTAGAGCTTCTGTACCAGGCGTCTACCCGCTGGTGCAACCAGGCCAACCCATCTGGCATGGCCATTGCTTCCTTCCAACCGGACAGGACCTCCTCTACCTCTTTCCTGGTGGGGATGGAAGCCAGGATCTCCACGTTGAGCTCTTCGGCGAGCACTTCATGATCGGAGTGGGAACGCATGAGAGACGGACGCTTGGCATTATCAGCCGACTTGGCGAACATATGCCTTGGATGAAGAGCGGGGTGAATCATGTCGATGAGATCTGCCTCGAGCTCCTTGGTAACCTGGACGGCCTCGATTACATCCTCCTTGCCGATGACGGGAATCCATCTGGTCTTAACGGGCTTTTCCATCAGATAGAGCTCGCCGGTGTCCACTACCCAGTAGAGGTCGTAGGAGAGGTTGGGCTTCAAGGAGGATCTCCACTCGGTCCCATAGTTGACCTCATCAGAGTATCTCCTGGTCTCGTCGAGGTCGTAAAACTCTTCAATGTTCATAGAGCTACTTTAGTAGCAGGAGAAGCTCACTGATACACCCATGCGAGATGATGCAACCATGAGAGGTGCCTGTATCAGAAGCGAACAAGTCATTCAGATCACCTTATTCGACGAGGACTACCTGAACTCAATGAGCAGGAAAAGAGATAAGCCTTGGTTCCTCGATGAACATACCCGGTCGATTGGTAAAAAAGGAGTGGCTGAGGCTAGACGGGTACTTCACACGGTGAGCACCCAAACATCTACGACCCCTGCCGCCATACCGATGGCTGGATGACCAAGCTGCGCCCTGTTAAACCAACACCTCGTGTCCAAGGTCAATGGTTGGACATATCTAGGTATGAAAGGATGAACTAGCCTACGTCCAGTTCCACTGGACTCCCGATACCAACTCCGTAGTTGAGCACAGATACAATCAAGAAGCCCATACTAGCCCTGTCCCTCCTCCCATTCTTCTCGCAACTTTGCCTTGGCTACCTTACCTACTGGGGTCAAGGGCAGTTCAGTACGGATAACGAACTGCCTTGGCACCTTGTAGTCCGCCAATCTCTCCCGACAGTACTCCTCCAGTTCTTCAGGCGTAGGTGTCTCTCCTGGCTTGGGGACGATATAGAACCTGCCCACTTCCCCTAGAACAGGATCGGGTACCCCAATTCCTGCAGCTATTGCCACCTTCGGATGCATCCCCAATACGTTCTCCACCTCTACGGGATAGACGTTGTATCCTCCTTGGATATACATCTCCTTACGACGACCTTTCAGTTCTATATGCCCATCAGGTCGTATGGCAGCCATATCGCCAGTAGAGAGCCAACCGTCACTGGAAAAGGTCTGAGCGGTCTCCTCCGGCATCCCATAGTATCCAGCAGCCACACAGTCGCCTTTGATTTGCAGCTCGCCAACTTCGCCGTCCTCTTTGACCTCACCGCCCTCCCCGACAACACGAGCCTGAAAGTCTCCTATGGGGACTCCGAGCGTGGCAGAGACCGTCATCAGATCGTCGTCCAATCTCGAGAGAACACATGCTCCAGAGCTCTCCGACAGACCGTAGAGATTGAGCACAGTCCCATTGGGGAATCCTGAGGATATCGAACGACACAGTTCCGGCTCTACATTGGAGCCCCCGGCCGCACACAGCCTTACTGAGCTCAGGTCGGTATCCGGAAAGGCAGGGGAAGAGAGGAGCATTACATACATGGTGGGCACCCCTCCGAAGATGGTCACCTTGTACCGTTGGATCACCTCCAGCACTACCTGTGGATTGAAGCTCGGGACCAGTACCACACTCGAACCAGTCAACAGGGCAACCATTATCGTACAGGTGATCCCTCCCACGTGGTTGAAGGGAAGGTGACCAACAGATATGTCATCCTCCCTGATAGACCAGTGTTCGGCTTGAGCTTGGGCTGAGGCTAGGATGGATCGTTGGGTGATCATAGCGCCTTTGGGCTTACCGGTCGTGCCAGAGGTATAGAGGATGATTGCTGTGTCCGTGGGGGCTACCTCGAACGGTTGAGCAGAGGCAAGATCCTCCAATGGAGAAGTACTGACTAGATCCTCGAAGTTGAGACCACCTTCGAATGGGTAGTTGCTCTCTCCTATGAAGATGTACCGCTTTACCTCCGGTAACCGATCGCGTAGCTGATCCAGGAAGTGCTTGAAATCAAAGTCGGGGATGGAGGCAAGACATACAAGGGTGCTAGCTCCCGACTGATTGAGCATGTAGTCGAACTCTGCCTCTCTGTAGCGTACATTCAAGGTCACTATGGAAGCTCCGATCCTGGCTGCAGCTATAAAAGTCAGTATCCACTCCGGCTGGTTCAAAGCTGCAAGACCGATGCGATCACCTCGTTTGACCCCTAGATCAAGTAGTGAAGCAGCTAGTTTAGCTGATAGTCGATCCAGATCAGCGTAGCTGATGGCATGATCCTCGTAGTACAAGAACGCCTTGTCTGGCCTCTCCCGTACCTGATGCTGAAGAGCAGAGTAGATGGTTTCATGCCACAGCTTCATATTGCCTCCTTGGGTAGTTCTACCTAACAAACTATTGAAATTGATTTCACTACGATCCACAAATCACTTGGGACTGTTCTCCGTTGAACGGTCGTGGGACAAGCCGAGTTAACCTATAGCTAGCAACAGTGAAGGGAGTGAGCAATGGCTCGGGTAGAAGGGTATGCAAATAACCAATTCCAAGAGGTAGTACAGGCTTTCAAGTCCAACTTCGACAACCATGGAGACGTAGGAGCATCGCTTTGCATATACAAGGACGGTGCAGTAGTTGTTGACCTGTGGGGAGGATACAACGGCTATGCCCCTTATGGTTCAGATACTTTACAGCTCATCTTCTCCGCCACCAAAGGAATCACCACAACAGCAGCCTTGATCCTGGTGGATCGATCCGAGCTAGACCTGGACGTTCCAGTAAAAGAGTATTGGCCAGAGTTTGCCAAAGCAGGTAAGGACAGGATAACTACCCGATGGCTCCTCTCTCATCGAGCAGGGCTCCCCTATGTAGATGCGCATCTGGACTTGGAAGAGGTCATCTCCTGGACTCCAGTGATAGAGGCACTAGCTGAGCAGGCCCCCCTCTGGGAACCTGGCTCTGGCCACGGCTATCACGCCCTCACCTTTGGATGGTTGGTCGGAGAGGTGTTGAGGCGCGTGAGCGGGATGTCCGTAAGCGAGCTGATCTCCAAGGAGATTGCCTCTCCATTGAACTTGGACTTGTGGATCGGCCTTCCATCCTCACTCGAGCCCAGGGTCGCACCTCTGCTTCCTCCACGGCTCGAGCTCCCCGATGGATTCGGCCAAAGTGTCAATCAGCTCATCAACAGCTTTCTAGGTCCCGAAAGCGTACTAGGAAAAGCACTGTCGCTCTCTGGAGCACTTCCTTTGAACATGGAGAGGTTCCCTTGGAATGACTCCAAACTCCATGAAGCCCAGTTGCCTGCAGCTAGCGGCATAACCAACGCCCGCTCGTTGGCAAGGATGTACGCTTCCGTAATTGGAGAGGTGGAAGGAATACGCCTTGTATCCCCTCGAACCATGGAGATGGCTCGCCAAGTGCATTCCGATGGCCCAGATCGAGTACTCGTAGTTCCTACTCGCTTCGGTGCCGGTTACATGCTTGACTCAGCATTCCAACCACTGTTGGGTCAGGGATCATTCGGACATCCAGGAGCTGGCGGTTCACTGGGCTTCGCCGATCCAGAGGCAGGTATTTCGTTTGCTTACGTCATGAACCAGATGCAGATCAACCTCTCCGGGGACCCCAGAACTCAGAGTTTGGTCGAAGCACTTCGCCACTGTCTATCCTGAACATGACCTTATACTTCCCAAGCGCCAGGGACGGATAGAACGGTTCAGCTCTGGAACGGATGGACTATCCTCGAGCACTTCGAGCCAAGGTATCCTCCCAGAGGATACAGGGCGCATCCCCCCACAATCGTTCCAGGTCGTAGTAGTCTCTCGTCTCCTCCAGGAATACATGGACAAGGAAATCACCGTAGTCGAGCAACACCCATCTGTAGTCGTCATCGCCCTCGACCTGCAAAGGAGGAGTGCCATTGGAAACCTTGAGGGTACGTTCGATGTGCTCGACTATGGTACGAACATGTCTAGAGTTGCGACCACTGGTAATGACAAAAGCATCCGTGATGCCCAATAGCTCACCCACCTCCATGATCACCGTACGCTCTCCGCCTTTGGCTACAGCTGCAGTAGCTGCAACTTCAGCAAGCTCTGGAATATCATGGAGTGATTCGTGGAATCTATCTGTCAATCTATTACCTCGATCATATAGCTTACTCTAGCTGTTGGACAGAGTGCAGGTGTTGATTTCATCCACCGAGTGTAACGACAAGCCGGCGACACTGTTCCCTGGAAGCACGTCGTATCCATCACCCGAGGTGAGAACTCAGAACTCCACCACTCCATAGAGGAAGAACTCAACATTTCCACGAGCTCCTTTCAGTGGAGACTGGATCACTTCCTTGACTGCCACTCCATTGTCCATCATCGCTCTGCTAACTGTTTGAACAGCCGTCTGTCTAACCGTATCCTCGAGGATAACCCCACGACCCTTGGAAACCTCCTTCCTCCCGCTTTCGAACTGAGGTTTGACCAACAAGAGCAATTCTGAACCACGAGCAGCAAAGACTTGGACTAACACAGGAATGACCTTGGTCAAAGAGATGAACGAGAGATCAGCCAACACAACATCGAATGAAGCCTCTCCTAACCTCTCCTTGCTCAGATATCTGACGTTGGTACGTTCTAGCAATTTCACTCGAGGATCTCTTCGCAACTTGGCATCGAGCTGCCCATGGCCAACATCTACGGCAAGCACGTAGGCAGCCCCCCTCTGCAAGACACAGTCGGTGAACCCTCCGGTGGATGCCCCTACATCCGCCACTCTTTTACCTCGTACATCAATACCAAGAGAGGAAAGGGCCACATCCAGTTTCTCACCGCCACGACTTACGAAGCGAGATACAGGGTTGGATATCACCAAACTGTCAGCTGGTGCCACCAGATGACTCGCCTTCTCGGCCACTGAACCGTTCACTAATACAACTTTGGCAGCAACGGCCCTGGCCGCCTCTTGTCTACTGGAGACCAAACCACGCGAAACCAGCTCTACATCAAGACGACGACGAAACAACGACTATTGCTCAACTCCTAACCCAGGCTTGCTCTCACTTAATACCATACCTTACTCCAGCTGTTTACAGATACCCTGATCAGCGCCGATCACCTGAAACTCCATACCTCCGTCGTCGAGACTTCTCCGCTACTCCAAGACGCCTGAAGGTGGCCAGAGTCACTCAGAGCCACTGTCGAAGTCTAACAGGGTAGCGTACTGTGAAAGCAGAAGCCGTAGCTAAAGAGCCTTATTCAACTGTTCCTTCATTCAAAGGAGCAGCAGGGGGATCACTAGAGTTAGATGAAGACGAGGCAACGTGATCAACAGATGAGGACTTGGAGCGCGATCCAGAAGAATCACCCGACTTTGGTGAGGTCGATCGGTTACGACCGACTTTCCCTCCAGGCTTTTTAGCCGTGGTTGTGGTACGCGCCGAGGAACTTTCAGTAGGCCCTTCAACAGGTTTGCTCTGCTGTCTCGATATGCTCTCTTCTTTTGCGCTCTCTTCCGAGAGATTGTCTTCGGATACTTTCACCGTTGAGGACTGCGATGCGGTATCGGCACCCTCTGGACAGGGAGGACGAAGCCATTTACTCATGCCGGCTAGTACAGAGGAGATAAAATCTTTGTCAACGCTATCGGCAACCTGCCACTGACGCAATGCCTCCTGCTTTACCAGGTTGACGATAGTGTCCACTCCTTGTTTGCCCTGTTTGGTCAGGAGATCGAGCAACTCCTGTACTTGCTGTCTTTTAACCTCTCCGGTACTGATTGCTTCTTTCAGGAGCTCCTCGGCTCTTTCCACCGTCATGGCAGAAAAAGCCTTTCCAGTCTCGATATATCTCCTCCACCCATCCGACACCATATTCAAAGATTACGCCTGAAATGGGAATAGTGCAAACCAGGGTTAGCAAATATTTGCTAATTATTCTTTCTTCTCCAACTACCTTAGAGGTTGTCTCTTGACAAGTTAATCCCTTCTCCATGGGCATAAGTCAGGGATCTGCGGAGTACGTTTAGTCAATGCAACTGATTAACTGCAGCTAGCAAAGTATTCACTTTAGCGACTGGAGCTGGTTGTATATCCAGCACGCCTCCTCTCAACACGCCGCTTAGAACCAAGGTGAACGGTGCTTCAAGACGTTGGGCTAGCTTGCCATCTGTCATAGGACGATCACCAACTACCATCTCTATGTTGCGTCCCGCCAAGCGAGGAGTGCTCAATATATGCTGCTTGATCAGCTCCACCATCGCCTCGTGTGGCTTGCCTGCTACTACTGGCTCTACTTCGCCAGCTGTAGCTACTGCCGCCAAGAGAGCTCCACCCCCGGGGAGGAGACCTTCCGGTACGGGATAGGTGGCATCCTCATTGGTCCCGATCAAGCGCGCCCCTTGATGAATAGCTCTGGTCGTATGCGTAAGCTCCTCGAAGTCGAAGTCGAGGTGCCAACCTACCACTACAGTATCGACCGGTGGGAGAGGGGCCATGATCGCGCCACTTCGGGCCACTGCTTCTTTCACTCCCGCTCCAGCACAAACGAGGACCCTCTCCCCAGCTCTCAAGAGCGATGCTGCAGCCTGTGCAGAGGTGAGTATTCCATCCTCGGATATATCTATGCCCATCGACCCCAACTTGCGAACATACTCATCGATGGTCAAGAGAGCGTTGTTGGTTACGAACAGTACCTCTCTGCCCATGGAACGGAGCCTCTCTATTGCTTGTGGGGCGCCAGGAAGGACTTGATCGCCCCGCCAAACCACTCCATCCAAGTCGATCACCCATATGCCATGAACTTCGTCCACTTCTCTCTCCTCATGTATTAGATGTCTTGTATTAGATGTCTTGCTAGCTGCCTGCGTTAGATGTCTTGCTAGATATGTAGTGAATCGGAACAGGTCACAACCCAGGTTACGCTGAGGCTGTCAACTGTGATACGCAAGAAGTATGCCTCGTTTTGAACCATTCAGTGGACTGCGTTACTCCTCAATAAACCTCCTCATGGACGATGTGATCTCGCCACCGTATGACATTGTGGGCACCAAAGAGCGTGAGCTCCTGATGAACAGGAGCCCCTACAACTCGATCATCATAGAGTTGCCCACCGCCGACAGCTCCCGGAACTTGAGTGCTTATCAGTTCGCGGCGAAAACCCTTGCTGAATGGATAGAGAAGGGCATACTCGCTCTCGATGAGCAGGTATGTTTCTATGGGTATCGCATGATCCAACCATCTGGAGAGTCCACCCTTGGTGTAATTGGTGCCTTGGGCATATCCCCGAACGATCGCTCGGCTATCCTGCCTCATGAACAAACCATGCCAAAGCCAAAGGGAGACAGACTGGAGCTCCTCAGAGCATGCAAAGCCAACCTCTCCCCAATTTGGGGTCTCTCCCTTAGTCAAGGGCTCACTGCCGAGCTGGGAAAAGACGACCTACCTTTGTCCCAAGCCAAAGACGACAGCGGAACCATCCACCAGCTATGGAAGATCACCGATGAAAAGCGCTTGTCTCGCATATCCGAGCTAGTAGCTGCAGCTCCAATAGTGCTTGCCGATGGCCATCATCGCTACGAAACTGCAATCGCCTATGCAGAGGAACAAAGGGAGAGATTCAAGGGAGCAGAAGGAGACTATGACTTCGTAATGGCGCTCATAGTGGAGCTAGCTCAAGATCAGCTAACCATCCTTCCAATACATCGTGTACTATCCAATATGCCCAGTGGTTTCAATATAACCTCCGTGCTCAAGGAGTACTTCAAGTTGGAGCGTATCCCCCGCCCCTCTGATCTGAATAGCTGGATTACTTCGCCCGTCACTCCCACCAGCTCAACCAATCAAATGCTTCTGTATACAAAGGCCAATGAATGGTGGGAGATGACCCCATCACCGCATCTTTCTGCAGAGGTACGCCTACCCAAGGTCGACTCAGCCCTTCTGGAACCTCCATTGGCTGCACTGCCCACTCATGAGCTTAGCTATGTCCATGATCCAGAGGAGGCAGTTGGGTTAGTAGCAGAGGGCCAAGCAGATGCAGCGATATTTCTTCAGCCGGTTTCCGTGGATCAAATTGCAGAAGCTGGCAGAGCAGGACTCAGAATGCCGCCAAAGACCACCTTCTTCTATCCAAAGCCCCGCACTGGCATGGTCTTCCGCCTCTTAAGGGAAACCTAACCGATGGGTTGTTGGTCGAACCAACTAAGCTCATTGACATCCTCCCCAAGGCTGAAGCCTAGGGCTTGTGGACGAGTACTTCAGTCAACCGTCCAAGTGGAACTGGAGCGCAGCAGCTTAGCTAGCTCGCCTTGGCCCTTTTGACTGCGTACTTTTTCGATCTGATCTGCCATCATGGTCCCGTAGTCAGGCTTGCTCACCGCTCTGAATATGCCGATGGGCGTAGGTTCGAATGGTCCTCTAGCCAACCTCGACAAGGCAAACGCTATGCTTGGGTCCTCAATGGTTTCGTCGTGGACCAGGAGAGCGTCCTCCCCTACCTCGGCAACATCGACAATGCGCAGTCGACCATAACGATCAACCGTTACCCCCTTCTCCCCATTCTGACCGAACCTGATCGGCTGTCCATGCACCAAGGGTATGAGGTTGTCTGCTCTCACCTCCTTGCCAGTGATCTGTTCGAATGCTCCATTGTTGAACACATTGCAGTTCTGGTAGATCTCCACGAATGCTGAGCCTTTGTGGTCGTGCGCCCGTCGGAACACCTCCATCATGTGCTTACGATCCATGTCATGCGTACGAGCCACAAAGGTAGCCTCTGCGCCAATGGCTAGACTTATCGGGTTGAAAGGTGTGTCCAATGAACCAAACGGGCTCGACTTGGTAACCTTGCCGAGCTCTGAGGTGGGAGAGTACTGCCCTTTGGTCAAGCCGTATATTTCGTTATTGAACATCAATATAGTGATGTCCACATTGCGACGCATTGCATGAATAAGGTGGTTGCCACCGATGGACAAAGCATCACCATCTCCACTTACAACCCACACATCCAAGTCGGGACGGGCTAATTTGAGACCAGTAGCGAATGCCGGAGCTCTACCGTGGATGAGATGTGCTCCATAGGTATTCATGTAATAAGGGAACCTAGCCGAACAACCTATCCCGGATACGAATACCGTACGCGAACGCTCTACGCCAAGCTCTGGAAGGAGTAGCTGCATTGCAGAGAGTATCGAATAGTCTCCACAGCCAGGGCACCAACGTGGCTCTTGATCCGAAGCCCAATCCTTCTTGGTAGTAGTCACCGACTCGGTCATGCTCATCGTCATCGTACCGCTCGCTCCTCTCCAGGCACTTCCTCTTTCGCCGACTTCCCATTACCGAGAACTACAGCATCCTCTTCCGAGATAACGCTCAATATGGCCTCCTCCACCTCATGCACCTTGAGTGGAATACCCTGCACCTTGTTGAAGCTGCGCACATCTACGAGGAACTCGGCTCTGATCAACTTGGCCAACTGGCCCAAGTTGATCTCGGGAACCAACACCTTCGGATAGGCAGACAAGATCTCGCCTAAGTTGGATGGGAAAGGATTGAGATGCACCAAATGGGCATGGGCTACCCTATGCCCTCTTGCCCGCACCCTTCTTACTGCCCCTAGCACTGAGCCATAGGTTGAGCCCCAGCTGAGCACCAACAAGTCCGCGTGCGACTGCTCCCCTGCCTTGCCGTTGCCACCAGATACTGGATCAGAGGGATCGTCCACCTCCAAACGAGGAATGTCATTGACAATGCCGGCTATCTTTGCGCTCCTCAACCGCACCATTGTTTCGTGGTTGACCGGATCATAGGAGACGTGACCACTGCCGTCCTCTTTTTCCAGACCACCAATCCTGTGCTCCAGTCCTGGCGTTCCTGGAAGCGCCCACTGCCTAGCTAGGGTCGCCTCGTCACGCACATAGGGCCAGAAAACCTTGGCTCCCTTGTTGTCTGTATGGTTCGGCTCCGTAGCATTGGACACGGATATGTCGGGAAGTTCGGACATCTCAGGTATTCTCCATGGCTCGGAGCCATTGGCCAGATAGGCATCACTCAGCAGTATCACTGGAGTGCGGTATTTCAAAGCAATTCTGGCTGCCTCTATTGCAGCCCAGAAGCAGTGTCCAGGACTCTTGGCAGCTACTACGGGAACCTGCGCTTCACCGTGTCGACCGTACATAGCCTCTAGAAGGTCAGCCTGCTCGGTCTTGGTAGGCATCCCCGTAGAGGGACCAGCTCGTTGAACGTCCACCACGATCAAGGGAAGTTCCAAGCTAACTGCCAGGCCAATGGTCTCTGCTTTGAGGTCCAATCCCGGACCACTCGTGGTAGTAACCCCCAGAGCCCCACCATAAGCAGCTCCTAGTGCTGAACCGACCCCTGCTATCTCATCCTCAGCCTGCAGAGTCTTGATTCCGAACTCCTTGTGCTTGGAGAGTTCGTGAAGTATGTCAGAGGCCGGAGTAATTGGATAGGACCCCAGAAAGACCGTGCGCTTCGCCAACTCTCCCGCGGCTATGATTCCCCAGGCAAGTGCGGTATTGCCACTCACGGTTGTATAGGTACCCGGAGGCAAGTGGGCGGCATGGACCTCGTAGTTGGCTTCGAAAAGCTCTGCAGTCTCACCAAAGTTGTAACCAGCGCTAAAGGCTAGTTTGTTGGCCTGACCAACCAAGGTATCCGTGCCGAACCTCTTGTCTATCCAGTTGAGGGTAACCTCGATAGGACGACTGTACATCCAACTTAGCAGGCCTAGAGCAAAGAAGTTCTTGCTGCGCTCGGCATCCCTGGGCTTAGCTCCTGTAGGTTTGCATGCCTCCAGAGTAAGAGAGGTGATGGGTACCTCGTAGACCTTGTATTGTGCAAGGGTCCCATCATCAAGGGGATTGGAAGTGTACCCGGCTTTAGTCAAGTTACGCTGGTCGAAAGCGTCAGTATTCACTACCACCACCGCTCCAGGGGGAAGCTCGTGCAGATTTACCTTCAAAGCGGCAGGGTTCATCGCTACCAGCACATTGGGTGCATCACCAGGCGTAAGAATATCGTGATCGGATATCTGCACCTGGAAAGCGGATACACCAGCCGTCGTACCAGCGGGAGCTCTTATCTCTGCTGGGTAGTCCGGGAAGGTGGCCAGATCATTCCCGGCAAACGCACTGGCTTCGGTGAACCTGTCACCAGCCAACTGCATACCATCACCTGAGTCACCAGCAAAACGAATAATAGCACGATCTACTACTTTGCTTTCATGCTCCGACGTCGTTGTCGAAGACATAGAACCTCCATCCTCGAAAATGTAAGCACCCCAACAAGTGCTGCTCTTGTCTTAAAGTTTAGTCGGACGGCCTCCTCCTTGCTGCTGCAGAATAACCAAAGCCCAGCTCAGAACCGTGGCTCAGTATCCTTACAAGAAAAAACCGTACCATCAAAGGTTTACACCCAGAGAACGACAAAGCCAAGTTATGCCGTTCTGGCAAGTTCGTAAGCCTTGTTTAACAGGGATTACGCGTCCAGACACTGAGAAGTTGGACTCAGCCAACTATCCTACAAGTCCAGACAAGTCCAAGAAACCTTGTCTAACAGGGACAATACCCGCTCAAGCGATCGTTATTGAAGAATCAAGATAAACGTCTTGTATGGCATGAAGCAGTTCTACACCCTCAGCCATAGGACGTTGGAATGACTTACGACCAACTATGAGCCCTGTTCCTCCTGCCCGCTTGTTGATCACTGCAGTCCTCACCGCTTGTTCGATATCACCAGATCCCTTTGATTCGCCCCCGGAGTTGATGAGACCAATGCGGCCCATGTAGCAGTTGACCACTTGCCAGCGAGTTAGGTCAATAGGATGATCGGTAGTGAGTTCATCATAAACTATGGAGCTTGTCTTACCGAAATTAAGTGCTCGGAATCCCCCGTTGTTCTCGGGTTGCTTCTGCTTTATGATGTCGGCCTCCACAGTTGCAGCAAGGTAATTGGCTTGACCGGTCAAGTCGGCAGAGACATGATAGTCGGTACCCTCATGCTTGAAGCTGGAATTGCGCAGGTAAGCCCAGAGAACAGTAAACATGCCCAGCCTGTGGGCTTCGGCAAAGGCAGCGGATACCTCTTGAATTTGGCGATCGCTCTCGGGAGAACCGAAATATATTGTTGCTCCAACTGCTACCGCACCTAGATCAAATGCCTGTTGAACAGAGGCAAACATGATCTGGTCATAGTGATTGGGATAGGTGAGCAGTTCATTGTGGTTTAGCTTCACAATAAAAGGAAGTTTGTGAGCAAAGCGACGAGAGACTATACCAAGCGTGCCCAGAGTAGTAGCTATGGCGCTAGATCCACCTTCCACGGCCAGTTCGCACAACTTGAGAGGATCGAAGTACTCCGGATTCACCGCAAAGCTAGCAGCAGCAGAGTGCTCCACTCCTTGGTCGACAGGCAAGATGGACAGGTAGCCAGTTCCCCCTAGCCGACCATGCGAAAACATGTATCCTAGATTACGTAGCACAGTAGGAGAACGATCGCTGTCCTTGAACACCCTGTCCAAGAAGTCTGGTCCCGGTAATGAAAGCTCTGAGGCCGGTATGGTTTTGCAGGTATGTCCAAGGAGGTATTCCGCCTCGCTACCCAGGTACTTCTCAACACTCACGTCGAACCTCCTTCTATAAGCACAACTTCATTCTAGTACTTTACTTAGGTACTATCCTGTTCTCTTTGCTTCTCCCCTTCGCTCAAGGTCTCATCCGGTCCTGCACCAATGTCTTGGCGCTTTAGTGGTACATGCACAAGGACGCCTTCTTCTCCCACGTTGTCGATGCCACAGCATCACCTAAAAGCTCTGCTCTGGCGGCGTCGAGATCTAGTACTTGGCCTACTCCCTCGATTCTCACCTGTTGCATGAGGAATGCAGAGAAAGGTCCTGTCCAGGTCGAGTCCGCAGTTCTCACATCTGTGACGGCGTTCACCAAGAGGTTTCTTCACTCGGGCTCCGCATATACAGGTTTGGCTTAGAGCAGGCCTGGAATCGATCTGTTCGTAACTACCTAAGACTCGCTTTGCTGCACGCTTTATCCTTATAAGCTGCGCTCCTGGGCCTCGATGCTGGAGTGACTTAGACCAACGACTGCGTTGCCAGGCTTTCGTACCGTGATCCTCGGTTCGGACATGCGGGAAGATGGCCACAAGTTCGTTGACAGGTCTCCCATGATCTGTGCCTTGTCTAGCAGCCATGATCCTATGTAGATCAGCGATTCTCGCTTGTGTGTTTCTTGCTGCCTTGGAGCAATGTTTTAAGTAACAGCGCCCCTGAACATGCCTGCTCCTTTTGTCAAAGCACTCAAGCGATCCTATTCAATGCTTGTGATCTAGATGGCGTTGGAGAGATCGTAGCTCTCTTGCTGGCCCTAAGACACTCTAGGGCATAGCTTAAACAAGGCAGGTGTTATATACACGGTCGCATACATGCTCCCGCACCAGCATCACCCTGGCATCACCCTGGTTTGTCTGGTGTTGGCTCTAGGCGCAGGTGAACTACGTGAGTAGGTGACCTTGCCGCCAAGTGCCCCTTATCCCCCTGGCTTTAGCCATGGGGAGGATGTCAGCAACTCAACTCAACAAATGCGCCTGGCATGCACTTTGGATGGCTGCGATGGCATCTTTTTAGCTTTAACAGACGACAGAGAACCAGATCGACCAAGGGATGACAAAGCCTGAGCAGCACGGTCGATATCCTCAACCAACAACTCGGCCATGTCCATGCTCAGACCTTCACGAACCACTATCCTTAGTACGACTTGGTCGGAAGCGTTCGGAGCCAAGGTATAAGCAGGCACTATCCAGCCTCGCTCCCTAAGCTTGCTGGATAATTCATAAGCATCGTAGTTCGACCCTTCGTTCAACTTGAAACATACCACTGGCAGCCCCTTACGGTCGCCCACCAGTTCGAAATGTCCCATGTCCTTGATAGAGCTGGCCAGATAGGTAGCCACTTGATCAAGATTGGCCATTATTCTCCTGTATCCTTGTCTCCCCAAGTGAACGAAGTTGTAGTACTGGGCTATCACTTGACCTGCTCCTCTGGAGAAGTTGAGGCTGAAAGTGGGTTGATCCCCTCCCAGGTAGTCGATGTGGAACACTAGTTCAGAAGGAAGATCGGATTCCTCTCTCCATATGACCCAGCCAATTCCTGGATACACAAGCCCATATTTGTGTCCTGAAACATTGATCGAGCGGACATGAGGGAGCCTGAAGTCCCATACCAGATCCTCTTGCAGAAACGGAGCTACGAACCCACCACTAGCTGCATCCACATGAATGGGAACCACCAATCCTTTGCTGGCCTCTAACTCGCTCAACGCTTGGTCCAACTCTGCAATTGGTTCATACTCACCTGTGTAAGTGGTTCCCAATATTCCGACGACTGCTATGGTGTTCTCGTCCACCATCGACACAGCCGTGTTTACATCTAGCACATACCGGTCTCTACCGAACGGTACATACCGTGGCTCTACCTCGAAATAGCGAGCAAACTTCTCCCACACCACCTGGACTCCATGACTCATAACGATATTGGGTTTGTCAGCAGGTAAACCCATCGCAGTCATACGGGCACGCCAGCGCCACTTCAAAGCCAGGCCTGCCAGATGAATAGCCTCCGATGAGCCAACGGTAGCCGTACCTACCCCAGTAGTACCCTCAGGACCATGGAAGAGCTGCGACAAAATGCGTACGCAACGATTCTGCAACTCGGCTGTTTGGGGGTACTCATCCAAGTCGATGTAGTTCTTGGACAAGGCCTCGGCCATCAGTTTGTCCGCTTGCGGCTCCATCCAGGTGGTTACGAAACTGGCCAAATTGAGCTCTGGATTTCCGTCCAGGTTCATCTCGTCCTTGATCAGCTGATAGGCCACATTCGATGGCACTCCCTCTTCCGCTAGCCGATATTTGGGAATATCCACCGCAGCGTATCTGCTGGCATAGGTGGTGGTTACAAGATCCTCCGCGCTCTCATTCCCCTTCACCTTGCCCTTATCCGCACCCCGTAGATGGTATGTGAGCATCGAACATCTCCTTACCCTGTACCCAGATCGATATGGCATCCAGGTTGATCGCTTTCCTCAGGGTGAAGATTAGCTTGGAGTTCGCCTATGAGTACTTCAACTCAGTGATTCATACCGTTCTGCAGCATCGGCCAATTGAGGATCGTAGCTGGCTACCAAACCGAACAGCTCACGAGCACGGGCTATGTGTCCAGCTTGTTCATGTGCGTCAGCTAGGACATACCACTGCCTCAAGTGTCGTGGACGCGGATGGGAAACGCGTTTCCCTGCCGACTCTTCTAACAGCTTGATGGCTCCCATTGGATCACCCTGCTCGATCAAGGCTCCAGCTACTACTATTCTCCCTTCGGCCAACAGATCAGCATCGGGTGAGGCCTTGCGAAGTTCCTCGAAGACCAAGTTCATCTTGGAGTAGTTGCCGACAGCTCGATAGCAGTCGGCAATCACCGGATGCTGATCCACTGAACCTGTAATTGCAACAAATTTGCGAAGCTCCCTTATAGCCTCTTGAAAGTGTCCCAAACGATACAGGCACAATCCCAACAGCTCATGAACTGCACCCGAGCCTGGTAGCACGGTCTTCAACTTGCGCAAGATTCTCATGGCCTCTACGTACCGATCATTGGCGTAAGCATTGGCAGCGTCAGTCAACGCTGACTCCAGCTGAGCCACAGGGTGAACTCCTTGAACGCCGCCAATAACTGCCTGGTTCTCTACCTCTTCTTTGACCTCCTCGGGGAGCTCTACAACGATCGATCGAGATGAACGTCTCTCTCTCCTTACCGAACCTGCTCCTTTCGTGCCAACTAATTTCTTGTTCGGTCTCTCCAATCTCTTTGATCCACGACGTTTGCCACTTGAACCACTCGACCACTCAGTACTCACGCTCACACCTTAAAAATACAAGAACCCCGAGGTGTTTTCCTCGGGGTTCTTGACCGAATAACTCCGGCGGCGTCCTACTCTCCCAGGGGGCCACCCCCCTAGTACCATCGGCGCTGGCGGGCTTAACTTCCGTGTTCGGAATGGGAACGGGTGTTTCCCCGCCGCCATGACCACCGGAAACCTTTCAGTGCAATGCAAAAAGCACTGCAACTGCAACTTAGGCTCCCTAAGCACTCCATAGCGAGCATGAGTGATGTCCCAAGTCCTCGGCCGATTAGTACCGGTCGGCTGAGTACGTTGCCGCACTTACACCTCCGGCCTATCAACGTGGTAGTCTGCCACGGGCCTTACCAGGTTAACCCTGTGGGAGATCTCATCTTGGAATGAGCTTCGCACTTAGATGCTTTCAGCGCTTATCTCGTCCGTAGGTTGCCAACCAGCCGTGCCCTTGGCAGGACAACTGGCACACAAGAGCTACGTCCGTCCCGGTCCTCTCGTACTAGGGACAGCTTTCCTCAGATCTCCTACGGCTGCATCGGATAGGGACCGAACTGTCTCACGACGTTCTAAACCCAGCTCGCGTACCGCTTTAATGGGCGAACAGCCCAACCCTTGGGACCGGCTTCAGCCCCAGGATGCGACGAGC
>JAMDDE010000056.1 GCA_023489235.1 Actinomycetota bacterium
CGAGTAACTCCAACTGAGCGGATGGGTCAGAAGATCTGTCCGTAAGGGCGGGGAGGTTCACAGAGTAATGAAAGACGACCGATCTCAAACTAGCTGGTTTGCCATACTGACCAAATTGCCCACAGGGCCAGTCCAAGTAGACCTGAAGCAATATCTATCCCCTCTGATAAGGCTTATTCTCCACTCCAAAGGACGATCCCCGGCCCAAGCAAGCCGTTCAATGGCAAATACAGCCTCTGCAAGGGGGAGGCGCAACATCTCGCGATCGTGACTAGAGGGATTGAGTGGTCGGATACGCTCCCAACCACTGGTAACCCTCAAATTGCAATGCTGAGCCAAGCTATCGTACAAAGAGCCAGAACTCAGGTCTGCATCGAGCAACCCTTGTGCCAGATCAGCTGGTAACCAAGACCTGTCCAGAGCTAGTGGTTCATCACCGGCATAGCGCAGTCTTTCTATGTACACCACTTGTTCATCCTTGGCGATGCCAAGTTGCACCGCAGCTTCCTCCGCAACGGACAACTTGCAAGCCAATACCTCGCTGTGCTCATCGAGTCCCTTGGATCGCACGGTAGCAGCCAAGCTGTACATACCTTGCAAGGGCTGCTCGAGTTCGGGCCGAACCAACATCGTCCCTCGTCCCCGTTCTCGTAGAAGTAGGCCATCGGCCTGCAACCTACGTACTGCCTCCCTCACCGTATGACGACTCACCTCATAGTAACGGGTGAGCTCTTCGTCAGTGGGGAAATGGGTGTCGAATTCACCCCCTGCTAATCTATTGCGCAGGTCAGTTACTATTTGTGCCCACAGTGGAAGCGGACTGGATCGATCGAGCATGGTTCATGCGCTACCCAGGAAGAAAGAACCTATCAAAGCCGATAGAACAAAACAAGTAACCAAAGTCATGAGCGGGTCACGTTGGTAGACGAAGGTAAGTATGGAAACAGCAACTCTCATCACTGGAGTGAGGATCAGGAGCACCAAGCCAAGAACGATGATACCTTGCCCTTGACCTGCAGACAGCGACTTGACTAGTCCACCTGGTGTATGAGGGAATTTGGAGGCCATGCTGGTGAGTGAGTGGTACGAAGCATGCCCGCTCAACGCAGCATACGCAGGGTGATGGATAAAGGTGACTACCAGCCCTGCAGTAATGACAAGCACGGATAGTACGACCCCAACTCTCAGCACCAAGGAGATGAGTATTTCCACCTTCCGCACCTTCTCGTCATCTACGACAAAGGACTTGTCGGGATGCGATGGCTTGTCGGGTACGATAGCGGCTGCAACTTTGCTTCCCTTGGGATCTATGTACTCGGGATCTATGCCTCCAGAGGACAGCGGCGTAGTTGCTGTCGGCTTGCTGCTCCTAGGGACTGAGGACAGATGATCCTGTGAAGATACGGGATGGTCTTCGGACACCTTACAACACCCCCCTCTGCAGCATCTCCAAAGAGATCACGATCAGGACTATGACAAATACCAAGCGAACCGTCTTGCTCTCGAGACGCCCGAGGATGCGAGAGCCGAAGGTTGCCCCACCTAGAACACCTGCAGCAACTGGAGCGGCCATGATGGGATCTATCTGTCCTCGAGCAAAATACACTCCAGCACTGGCGGCAGCCGTCACTCCAATCATGAAGTTACTAGTTGCTGTCGATACCTTCATGGGTAGATGCATGGCTAAGTCCATCGCTGGGACCTTCAGCGCTCCTGAACCAATGCCCAAAAGGGCGCTGACCATGCCGGCTACGTACATGATGGAAAGTCCCGCCTTGGTGCCGGTGACTTTGTAAGATATCTCCTTCTGCTCGGCATCATCGTAGTAAGACCCATGCAGGTTCAGCCTGTTGGCTATCCTGTCATGCGAGACCGTCAACAATGCAGCGGAGTGCCTCTTGCGGTACATGGCCACCGCCGAATATCCGAGTACTACTGCGAATAGGATGAAGAGTCCTCTAGCTGGGAGAATAGTAGTCAGGTAAGCACCGGTTATTGCTCCAGTAGTTGTGGCTATCTCCAAGAACATCCCTGCCCGCAAATTGGTCATGCGCTCTCGCACGTATGCTGCAGCAGCACCTGAAGAGGTAGCTATAACCGACACGATAGATGCCCCAATGGCCAGACGAATATCAATGTGGAAAAGAAGCGTGAGGACAGGAACAACCACGACCCCACCCCCTAATCCCACCAAAGAACCGAGTATGCCTGCGGCAATGGAGATAAGAAAGAGCAGGATCACAAAGTCCAAAGGAGTCATTTCTTATATTGTACGGTCAATTGTACATATGCGCAAATCAACCTAGCGCTGCGGAGGAAGTTGGAGAAAGCTGGTTGGGCTGCGTTCTGGACTGGAAGTTGGTTGAGCTGGAAGCTGCGTCACGCTCTACACTGAGGCTACAAAAGCTATTCGTCTGCCTTTTGGTCACGATCTAAGCTGGCCCACCTACTCCAACCATTTGGACTTAACTAGCCGTTCCCTGTTCCAAGGAGTAGTCAGAACTTGATTCTCGATACAGACTTCGCTCTCTGATACAACGAATCACCGGTGAAGGAACCAAGAAATCAAGTGGTCGACCTGCAGCAGCCCATTCCCGCACCTCAGTGCTGGAAAGATCAATTGCCGGTATGTCCACCGGACAGACTTGCCAACCCGGGACTGACTTTACCCTTGGATGTCCAGGTCTGTTCACAACCGCCAAAATAACCAGGCCGGAAAGATCCTCGACCCTCTCCCAAGTGGGAAGCTCCAAAGCCACATCTGCACCGACAATGAGGAAAAGCTCTGCGCCAGGATAAGCATCACGTAGCTCCTCTGCGGTATCTATCGTGTAGGATACTCCTCCTCGCTCGATCTCAATAGCACTGGCCTCCACCCCTTCTACACCCTCTACAGCAGCTTCAACCATAGCCAAGCGATCCAGAGCAGGAGTAACCTCATGGTGAGCCGATTTCTGCCAGGGTTCATTGGCAACTACCATCAAAACCCTGTCCAACGACAAAGCATGCCGAGTATTGACCGCGGCAACTAAATGCCCTATATGCACAGGGTCGAATGTTCCACCAAATATCCCTAGTCGTAACCTTCGCTTCTCCGCCACGCATAAAGCTTATCTGTACGGAGGTATCCTGTTATAGATGGAATCACATGCGGCATTGCTACGTGAGAGCCCCCGAGTACACCAGACTCCGCACGGGTGGACTCCGCACGGGTGGAAAGAACGAAAGGCACTGCAACAACCTGAGTGGCCAGATGCAGCAGAACTAGAGCGCATCCTGAAGCACCTGCGCACCCTGCCTCCCTTGGTATTTGCAGGAGAAGCTCGGCAATTGACCAGATCACTTGCAGAGGTTGCTGCAGGAAATGCTTTCCTCTTGCAAGCTGGCGACTGTGCAGAGTCATTCGCCGACTTCTCAGCAGATAGCATCCGTGATCGACTGAAGGTCATACTACAAATGGCAATCATTCTTACCTATGGATCAGGAGTGCCCGTCATAAAGGTAGGACGCATTGCCGGTCAGTTCGCCAAGCCTCGCTCGTCACCAACCGAGATAGTCGATGGCAGGGAACTAGCTGCATTTCGTGGGCATATGGTGAATGATGACGCTGCTGACCCTCTGGCGCGGATACCCAACCCGAATCGTTTACTGGCTGCTTACCACCAATCCTCCTCAACCCTCAACCTCCTGAGAGCCTTCACCAAGGGAGGATTTGCTGACCTGTCCCAAGTGCACGCCTGGAACCAAGAGTACATTGCAACAAGCCCTGAAGGGCAGCGCTATGAAACCATTGCGGGAGAAATAGATAGAGCTCTTAGATTCATGGCTGCTTGCGGCATAGACCTGAATAGAGAAGCCAACCTCCACCAAGTAGAGTTCTGGACCAGCCATGAAGCCTTGGTGCTTGATTACGAAGATGCCCTCACACGACAGGATTCGTTAACTGGAAACTTTTACGACTGCTCTGCCCACATGTTGTGGGTGGGCGAGAGAACTCGCCAACTCGATGGTGCCCACGTAGAGTTTCTCTCCGGAATCCACAATCCCATTGGGGCCAAAATTGGACCAACTGCCTCCCCTGACGAAGTCATTGCCTTGTGCGAACGACTCAATCCCGCTCGAATACCGGGACGACTCACTTTGATCACTCGTCTTGGTGCCACCAAAGTCACCACCGCCCTCCCCCCCTTAGTTGAAGCGGTGAAAAAGGCTGGACATCCAGTTGTATGGGTCTGCGATCCTATGCATGCCAATACCTTTCAAAGCGACTCAGGAAGGAAGACGAGACATTTCGACGATGTCCTTGCCGAGATCAAAGGATTCTTCTCCGTGCACGAGTCATTGGGGACTTGGCCTGGTGGGGTGCATGTCGAGATAAGTGGTGACAACGTAACCGAGTGCATAGGTGGACAACTAGATCAAATTTCCGAGGATGAGCTGCATATTCGGTACACGACCACCTGTGACCCTCGCCTCAATGCCCGCCAAAGCATCGACCTCGCCTTCCGAATTGCTGAGTTGCTCAAGCACTAGTACGCTTGTTTGCCTATTAATGTTAAGTGTTAAGTCCCCTCGATCCCTTTGGGCCGTCCCATGTCTAGATAGAGCTCTGGACCAGAGTTCTATCTAGACCAGAGCTGAGAGGAGGAGATGCGGGAGGTTATCCAGCTTTGATCCTTCTTGGCCATCCAACTACCGCAACTCCAGAAAATTATCCACAAAGCCATAAAGAACGGTAGCTTCATAACCGATAAAAATACCTGTGTGCAATTTGTAGAAGAATACTGTTGACAAGGTACACACACTGCGACAATAATGGGCGAGTCCGTGTCGTGAATGGACACAGCGGGAGGTTGGTGTGCTCAAGTGTCCATGGATGACAGGTGGTCATCCAACTGAGGACAAACTCGTGTGTGAATCAATAAGCCAGGAAGAATAATACAGTAACCATATTGATTGAGTTGGGAGGACGATGGCTGCCAGACATACTAAGCAAGCCGCTCAACCTCAAGGAGGACAAGGGGTTACTCGCCATAGCATCTTGGCTGGTCGCATAGCTAAATATCTCTACATCCGAACCTGCAAGGAGTTTAAAGAGTTACTCCTTGCTCCAGCTATCTTCGTATGCGCATCTATGTTGATGTTGACAACTTTCGCATTTGGAGCTGTCGCTGCTGGCGCTACTACAGCTCCTTCCAGCTCCACCAGCTCCACCAGCTCCACCAGCTCCACCAGCTCCACCAGCTCCACCAGCTCCACCCCATATGGCTATTGGCTGGTCAACTCAGCAGGTACGGTTACTCCATACGGCGGGGTTCCGGCATTTGGCTCTCTTGCCCAGCAGTCAGCACCCTCTCCTGTAGTTTCCATGGCAGTTACACCTGGGGGGAATGGCTATTGGTTACTGGATGCAGGAGGAAACGTACATCCATTCGGCAATGCGGTGGAGTATGGCAGTGCTGCACCTTACCTGGGTAACGAACAAGCCGTAGGAATTGCTGTCGCTAATGGAGGCAAAGGTTACTGGATAGCCTCCAACAACGGAAGTGTGTTCGGTTTCGGGGACGCCCCTTACTTCGGTAGCGCATTTCCTTATATAGGTAACGAACAGGTGGTAGCTATAGTGGCTGCCCCAGGAGGTAACGGCTACTGGATCCTCTCCAACAACGGAAGTGTGTTCGGTTTCGGGGACGCCCCCTACCACGGAAGCGCCTTCCCTTACCTGGGCAACGAGCAGGCAGTGAGTATGATAGCATCTGCCAGCAGTGGCTACTGGATCCTCTCCAACAACGGAAGTGTGTTCGGTTTCGGGGACGCCCCCTACCACGGAAGCGCCTACGGCACTACTAACGGCTCTCCAGCAGTTGGAATTGCCGCTGATCCATCGACGAATGGCTATTGGATCACCACGGCCAACGGATCAGTGAGCGGTTACGGCAACGCTGTTTATACTCCCTCGGTTGACAACGAGTCCCAGACACTCGCCAGCAACTCTCCTACCGTAGCCATAGCCGCTGGACCTGATCCCGCTTACCCACCAGGAAGTACCGGGTATGATATCTCATGGCCACAGTGCAGTGGAGCCAGCGGAAGCTTTCCTCAGCCTCCTTACACCATAGCTATCGTAGGTGTCAATGATGGTTGGGCAGGAACTGATAACCCCTGCTTAGCCGCAGAGGCAGCCTGGGCTGGTTCAATGCGTCAGTTGTACATCAATCTCAACTCCCCCGGCATCGTCAATGACAACGGCGACCTCTCCGGTCCAGCTGGCAACGGATCCTCCTGCGGCAATACATGTCAAGCCTACAACTATGGGTACAACTCAGCCGAGCTGTCCATTGCCTATGCCACCAAGGAACATGCCTTGTCCAGTATGTGGTGGTTGGATATAGAGACCGGTGGAGGATGCACTAGTTCCTTCCCTACGGAGGGGAACACCTTGTGGTCCTGTGACACCACCCTTAACGCGCTCACCATCAAAGGTGCTCTCGACGCGCTGCAAGCTGCAGGATTCACCACAGGAATTTACTCAACTTACTTACAGTGGCCGGCCATAGCGGGAAGCTATTCTCCTGGAGGTCCTCTTTGGGTTCCTGGGGCTTACACAAGTGACCCAGCTTCGCATTGTGGGTCTTCGTATGCATTTGCTGGAGGAACTCCCCGAATAGTTCAGGAAGGCGCTGGTTACAACAACTTGGTCTACGACGAGGACTACGCCTGCTAGTTCCTGCCTTGAACCAACTGTGTCGTCAAGCTCCTATAGCTTCGATAGCTTTGGTCAGCTGACGTAGGTTGCGACATTCGTAGACACCATCGCAAAAAGGAGCATACGAGGACAGGACAGAATCACCAGCATCCCAGTAAGAGCAAGGTTCGGGATTGAACCAGTAAACATGCTTGGTCCTAGCACGAACAGCCTTAAGTATATGGACTCGAGGTGGGTGATAGTTGCTCCTGGCGTCCCCTAGAATGAGTACGCTAGTACGAGCATTCATCTCTCCACCCCATCTCTCCCAGAACATGCTGAGAGCATTACCGTAGTCCGAATGCCCATCCATGAACACCACGTCAGCCTCTTTGTTGACCATGACTATGGCTTCAGCTACATCGTCTGCTTTCTCCAATACCTCGGTAATCTCGTCTATCCCGTCAACGAAGACAAAACTGCGCACCCTGGAGAATTGAGCAGATAAGGCATAGAGCAACTGAAGAGTAAACCTGGCAAAGGAGGCTACCGAACCTGATACATCGGCAATTACAAACAGTTCTGGCTTGGCAGGGTGGGGATGTCTGAACTTTAGGTCGACTGGAACACCTCCATCGGATAACGAGTGACGGATGGTGCTTCGAAAATCCAAGGAGCCACTGTGCCTATGCCGACGTTTGGCTGCAAGTTTGGCCGCTAACTTTCGAGTCAGAGGGTACAAGGCTCGACGTAACGCTGTCATCTCTGTACTGGATGCGTTCATGAAGTCCACCTCCTCTGGAAGTGGACGCCTGATGGAGCGAGCTACAGCCTTGGGACCACGATCAGCAACCAGTCTGCGACGAATTTCCTTGGCTATCTCGTCTTTCAGTAAGTCCAGCCGGGACTCGACCTCTCTCTCCCGTAGTAGCTTAGTCAAGGGATCGTGTTCGTCCATGTCGTCATTCATGCTTGCGTACGACAAAGCAAGCTTGATCCTGTCCATATCGAGGGAGCGAAGGGTCCTATAGAAGTAGTACCTACCACCAACAGGTCTGCCCTTTTCGATGGCTGCATATCTGGTTACCACTATGTTCACCAATGCCGTCATGAGCGGACCATCTCCAGTCGCAACTGCCATGGCAAGAAGGTCGTCTATCTCCTTTTGGGTCATCTCCTGATATGCCGAGAATGACGTTGGTGGAGTTCCGCGTAGCTGAGCTAGAGCAGACCTGATCCTCGTACTCCTCGAAGATGATTCCTCCTGCTTCTCCTCTCCAGGAAGGGAGGAGATGTCCCTCCCCGCTGAGAAGTAAACCTCGAAAACTGTGTCGAAGACTTCCCAGTGGTCCTCCGAACTAACCAGGACAGCACCAAGACCATATTTAACTGCGGATCGGTCCTCCAAAGGCAGGCAGGACAGCGCTCTGGCGGCATCTACAACTTGAGTAGGGGATATAGGAATCGAAGCTGCTCTGAGCTCCTCTACAAAATCGGCTAAGACCTCAAGCATGATCAGCCATCCATGGACTCAAGCAACGAAAGAGTCGTCTGATTGCAGGCGCTTGGCCACTTTATCGATATCACTTCGATATTTGAGGAGAACATGCAGACTATCCTTGGCTATCTCTGCGTTCACGGACTCGATGGAGAGCAATACCAAGGTCCTGGCCCAATCGATAGTCTCCGATACCGATGGGGCTTTCTTTAAGTCCATAGAGCGCAACAGGCCTACTACCTTGGCTACTTGCTTGCTCAAGCGTTCCGAGATCCCGGGAACATTGACTGCAATTATCTGCTCCTCCCGTTCATGATCAGGATAATCTATATGAAGATATAGACAGCGCCGTTTCAAGGCCTCTGACAATTCCCGGGAGTTGTTGGAGGTGAGGAAGACCAACGGTATTGTTTTGGCGTTAATAGTTCCCAGTTCAGGGACTGATATCTGGTAGTCGGAGAGTACCTCCAAGAGGAGAGCCTCTGTCTCCAGCTCTACCCGATCAATCTCATCAATCAATAAAACAACTGGTTCCAGAGCGCGAATTGCAGCCATGAGCGGTCGTTCCAGGAGGAAGTTCTCGGAGAAGATATCATCCTCTAGCTCGTGCCAAGAACTGGGAGCAACCGTATCCCCTCCGTCCTTTTCCCCATTATTCGTCCTGTCTAGCTTGGCAACCTCAATACGAAGAAGTTGTTTTTTATAGTTCCATTCATACAACGCCTTGGACTCGTCAAGTCCTTCGTAGCACTGTAGACGAATCAGTTTGCGACCGATGAGCCGAGCAGTTGCCTTGGCTAATTCAGTCTTCCCTACCCCAGCAGGACCTTCTACGAGAATAGGCTTTCCCAACCGAGCAGCGAGGAAAACGGTACTGGCAATGCGATCATCAGCTAGGTAACCCACCTTGGCTAAGCCCTCCTTGAGCTTGGAGGGCGAAGAGAACAAGTCAAGGGGCAACCATTCAGCTGGTTCTACAGCACGTTCATTGGGAATCGTAGAGGCATCGATCTCCGAAGATCTCACTGTCGAACCTGACCTGACCCATTGACGACATACTTGACGCTGGTAAGTTCACGTAAACCCATGGGACCTCGTGCATGCAGCTTCTGGGTGCTTATCCCTATCTCAGCACCCAAGCCGAACTCACCACCATCTACAAAACGAGTCGATGCATTTACCAGTACCGCTGCAGCATCCACTTCACGGACGAAACGATTGGCCGATTCCAGGTCACGGGTCACTATGGCTTCGGAGTGACCCGTTCCGAATCGCGCAATGTGCCTGATCGCCGCATCCAAGTTATCCACTACTGCCACGGACAACTTGAGTGCCAAGAATTCGGTGGCATAGTCCTCTTCAGTTGCTACACCGACATCAGGCAGTATCGCTCTAGTCCTCTCATCCCCCACCAGTTCTACCTCTGCCAACTGAGCAGCAACCTTAGGTAGGAACTCATCGGCTATAGCTGCATGAACCAAGAGTGACTCAGCAGCATTGCATACTCCTGGCCTCTGAGTCTTGGAGTTGACCACTATCCTCGTGGCCATTTCCACATCGGCTGAAGCATCGACATATACATGGCAGTTCCCGTCCCCGTCGATAATATAAGGAACAGTGGCATTCTCGCGGACAGAGGACACCAGGGATGGTCCGCCTCTGGGTATAAGACAGTCTATGATCCCAGTCAGGCGCATGAACTCTTGGGCGCTCTCTCTACTCAGATCGTCTACCAACACGACTGCATCAGCAGGCAGTCCTACCTCTGCCAATGATGAGCGGATTACAGAGGCAATGAAGCTGTTCGATTCTATGGCAGAGGCAGATCCCCTCAGCATTACAGCATTTCCAGACTTGAGACAAAGCCCAGCCGCATCACTTGTCACATTGGGTCGATTCTCGTAGATGATGCCAACTACACCCAAGGGAACCCGCACCCGTTCGATACGTAGGCCATTGGGCCGCACCCATCCATCTACCACCTCGCCGACAGGGTCGGGTAGTTCTGCGACTTGTCGTAAACCATCAGCCATCTGATGTATACGAGATGGACTAAGGCGCAATCTATCCAAGGCTGTTGGAGTCGCACCGTCTTCCTGAGCTCTTCGATAATCTACCTCGTTATGACTTAACAGCTCCTCTGCTCTGCGTTCCAGTTCAGAAGCTGCTTGCAACAGGGCTTGATCCTTTGTATGAGAGCTTGCTTTGGCCAACTCAGAGGCGGCAGCCTTGGCCAAAGCACCTTTTCTCAAGAGCCAGTCATGAACGGTGCTAGATGGTTGGTCAAGAGTAACTGAAGTCATCCATGCACCTCCTTTCCGATTCCCTGATCCGAGCTCCTCAACCCACGAAGAAATCCCGTAAATTAGTCCGTTGAACAAATGGACATTACACTACCTGCCTCTTAGCAGTTTACTCGGTTGTACGGTAAAACCTTGAAATAGCATCTTCCCCTTGCTGCTTGAAAACAAGCTGGCCGCTTGACGAAGATCCTCCCCATGGCTCAAGCTAGGGACTTGCAGGCTACGTTTAGTGAGAGAAAGTACGTACATGAACTAGTTGCTTGATGGTATGGTCGACAAGCAAAGAACGTGGTTGCCAATGTCCTTTTTGCTCATACCAGTAAGACGAGGTCGTCTCGGTGTATAACCTCTTCTCCAAGTTCATTCGGGATGATACTTGAGTGTTTCCCCGCCCAGAGCTCAACCATTCCTGATGAATACCTAACCAGTCCTTTGGCAAATACCTCACCTTGTTCGTTCGCAACCTCGACAGGGTCGTTGGCATCGAAATCTCCCTTGACACCGAGAACTCCAGCTGGCAGCAGAGAGGTGCCTTTTTCTATAACTGCTTTCCGTGCTCCTTCGTCAACTACTACCACCCCCTTGGATCCAACCGCAAAGGCAATCCACAGTTTACGGGCACTGAGTCTATGGGGCTTGGCGTGTATCACGGTACCCACTACGTTCTCTCCTTCTACAGCCTCCTCCAAGATATGAGCACGCCAAGAAGCGGCAATAACCACCTTGGTACCCGACCAAGAGGCCATCTTTGCTGCAGCTAGTTTAGAGGCCATGCCGCCACTTCCTATTTGGCTAACCGTTCCACCTGCCAACTCTTCTAGCTGACGGTCTACCTCTACGACTTCCTCTATCAAAGATGCGTCGTGACGAATATGAGGATCGGTAGTCATAAGGCCTGGTGTATCCGTAAGTAGAACCAAGAGATCCGCACTCACTAGATGGGCCACCAGCGCAGCCAGCCTGTCGTTATCGCCAAAGCGTATCTCCTCGTCTGCTATGGCATCGTTCTCATTGATCACAGGTATTATGCGGAGAGAGAACAAACGAGCTAATGTAGCACGAGCATGGAGATATTGCTGACGATTCATGAAGTCCAGAGGAGCCAGCAAGATCTGGGCACCAATCAAACCATGCCCTTGTAAGGTGCCGTCCCAGTAGTGCATAAGCCTGCTCTGGCCTACTCCAGAGATAGCTTGCAGAGTAGGCAAATCACTGCCTATTCTGCCGGAGAAAGGAACCAACTTCTCGGTCAACAAAGCTCGTCCTAGTGCGATGGCTCCTGAGGTAACCAACGCTACTTCGTGACCGTCGCGCAATATCTTAGAGAGTTGCGATCCCAGGTTGTCCAACACCTGGGATCGTACCTCTCCGTCCTCCCCTACGATGGAACTGGAGCCAATCTTGACTACTACTCTCACCTGGAACGCGCTTTCTTGGAAATTACGCTGTCATTAAAGTAGGTGAACTCCAACTCGCCAATTTGCACCACGTCACCATCTTTGACGCCAGCAGAAACAAGGGCGTTGTCCACCCCTAGACGACGTAAACGATCTTGAACATAGGATGCAGCTTGAGGATCGGTAAGATCGGACAATGCAACTGCTCTCTCTACTGCTTTACCTCTCACCACGAACATTCCCTCTCGTTCTTTGACAACCAAAACTCCTTCTTTGGGCTCTGGTCTATGTACAACCAACATAGATTGATGGTAAGAGGGAATCTTGATGGATTGCATCTCCTGCAGCATTTGCCATATCTTCCACAACACCTCGGTTACACCACTACCCTGTACTGCAGAGATTGAGTAAGGAGGATAGCCATTCGAGCTCATCGCATAGTCGGTAGCAATGTCTTTCTTCGATCCAACGATCAGTCGTGGTCTTCTCAACAAGTCTTCGTTGTACCTACCCAACTCGTTTATCAGAACTGACTCCTGCTCATGAGGGCTGTAGCCTTCTATCGAAGCCAGGTCGACCAAGATCAAGAGGAGGCGAGCTCGTTCAATATGACGCAAGAACTGATGACCCAATCCTCTCCCCTCGGATGCCCCTTCGATCAGCCCAGGAGTGTCAGCAATGACGAACTCTCCCGCTGGACTACTCGAAGAACCCAGTCGTACTACCCCGAGATGTGGTTGCAGGGTCGTAAACGGATAAGGAGCTACTCTCGGCTTGGCCGCTGAAACAGTGGAGACAAAGGTGCTCTTACCAGAGTTGGGAAAGCCAACTACAGCTACGTCTGCCATAAGTTTCAGCTCGAGTTTCAACCAACGCTCCTCACCAACCTCCCCCTGCTCCGCGAACGAAGGTGCCCGTCGCTGATTAGTCAAGAAAGCGGCATTGCCCCTTCCACCTCTTCCTCCACGTGCCGCCAACCACCGGCTAGGCGCAGAGACAAGATCTACCAAGCGTTCACCATCGGGAGTCTTTACGACAGTACCCTCGGGGACCAGGACGATGCGATCCTTACCTTGGCGACCATGTCGCAGCTTGCCTTGTCCATGCGCTCCATCGCCTGCTCGTTGAAACGGATGATCCTTGAAGACAAGAAGGGATGACATGTTGGTTGTTGCCTCCAACCAAACATCCCCACCCTTCCCACCATTACCTCCATCTGGTCCACCTTTACTGACATGAGCCTCACGACGAAACGAGACGCATCCTGCCCCGCCATCGCCAGCACGAACATGCAGGGATGCTTCATCCACGAAACCGGCCAGAGCAACGCCTCCTAAAATGACTCAAATATCGTAGGGTCAGTGTAGTAACAGATAACTCCATCGGAGAACTTCATCACCGTAGAGTTAATAAGTACTAGATTAATACAGCTAAACCCTTACTCCCGATATGTGCACTTACTTTTTGCAGTGCATGTACTTTTTGTAATGCTTTCCTGATGTAAAGGAAGTAGTATTCCAGGGGAACAAGCTAGATCACGTCAACGAGCTTATGACCTTTTCGCTCGTTGAACTTGACCACTCCACTAACTTTAGCGAACAGGGTATCGTCGCTACCACGACCAACGTTCATACCGGGATGGAAATGAGTACCTCGCTGACGAACGATAATGGAGCCAGCTCGTACTGTCATACCATCGGAGACCTTTACGCCTAGGCGCTTGGATGCTGAGTCTCGACCATTCCTAGTAGATCCTCCGCCTTTAGTCTTGGACATCTGCGACAACCTCCTTCCCGGACATATTTGGAACGTTGATAGCTTTGATGCGAATTTCGGAGTAATGCTGTCGATGACCGAAGCGGCGCCTGTTATTAGTCTTTGGTTTGTAGGTGAAACCAGTGATCTTAGGGCCCTTTACCTCCTTTGTAACCGCTGCCTCAACAACCACGTCCTGTAACTCTTCTGGCGTAGCCAACACAGTTGCCCCATCCACTACCGCCGCAGCAGCCAGACGGACAATGGAACCTGGAGCAGCTTGAAGCCTTTCCACGATAACCCTGTCGCCTACTCTAACTATCTCCTGCTTTCCGCCACTCCTCAACACCGCGTACATGAGCAAGTAGTTTACCAAATAAACAACTAGGCCCAGAACAGATAGTCTTCGGACGATAAAGGGATATCCGCTGCATCCTTGTTCCAACTTATGAGCGTGAACTACCCCCACCTGAAGGTGAGGGCTTCGTGAGCTAGTCCCGGTCATACTGCGACCGTCCTCTGGCTCAGTCTGTTTTCCCGCTTCCTCGGCCCGCCCGACTTCAGCGGTGCCTCAGTCCCGACCGACGGCATTACATCCGGTCGTTTCTCCAGTTCGTACCTGGAGCGGGCATTATCCACAGTTCCTGCGGATAGAGTAGGTACAAGGCCCCTACTCACGGCACGCATGAGTATGTTGCAGGCAGCGTTCCCGGTCCAGCCACAGTCTGCGTTACCACACACGAACAGGGCTTGGTTCTTGCGCTGTCCGGGTGTGGCAGAACCACAGATGTGACAGGTCTGTGACGTGAACGGAGCTGGGACGGTAAGACGGCTCCTCCATTGTCAGCCATCTTGATCTGGTGAGATCGAGTAATTTA
>JAMDDE010000071.1 GCA_023489235.1 Actinomycetota bacterium
ACATGGGGATCGAGGTGTTAGAAACGGTTGACAAAAACCTAGAGCCCCCGTTGCCTTCTCAGACAGAGACCTCACTTGAGCTACCGGAAGCAGCTATGGTATAGGCTTGTGACTGGATCACACGGTGATCCCATACACCACTTCCGTGGACGTGACCGAGCTGTAGAGGATACCTTAAGAAGGTATTTCATAACTAGACATCCCTCAGGGGTCATCTTTCATTCCAAACATGTCGCCCAATAGAAGGATGTCTTGACCATGCTCGCCTGGTTAGGGCCAAGGGTTTGTAGCTTCGGTCGGGATGCCCAGTCAATGCCTCGAGGATGTCCTAGCAGAGAGTTTCTTTGCCACCATCAAAGAAGAGCTCATCGATACCCGATCCTGGCCAACCCGGGAGGTGCTCCGATCCGCGGTGTTCAACTATATAGAAGGGTGGTACAACACCCTAGGTCTTCACAGCTCACTTAGCTACACGAGCCCTGCAGAATACGAAACAGTTATCCACAACAACGCCAGTCGTAGTGTCGTATGATGAACTTACCAAGCTTGTCCGTCAAAGCGGTACAAGCCCACTCTGCCCCTTGCAGACGACAAGCCCAGCTTCAGGTGATAAAGTGAGCTTACAAGAAAGCTGAGTAGGGGAACTACGGACTAGGTCAAGTTCTGTGCTACGACCTCAGCAATTTTTGCTATGTCACGCAATTGCCCAGTCGCTACGTCCATGACTAATTGGTAGGCTTCATCTTGGCCGATGATTACGTCAGCCCTATTAAGACGGATGAACGTCCTTGTGGCGACCCAAGCACATCGCTTATTGCCATCTACTAGAGCATGATTGCAAGCAAGGGACTGCAAAAGTGCGGCAGCTTTGGCAGAAAGATCTGTATAGGCGTCAGCACCAAACGCACTGGCCGCAGGACGGCTGAGGGCAGACTGAAGTAAGCCGACATCACGAATGTCAGGGGGGCACCCGAGAGTGATCTCGGCTAGTACGAGGAACTCGTCAAGGTCGAGGTAGACCGTCACGACTCAGCAAGGCGTCTCAAAAGGTCTTGGTCCTCCTTGACGACCTGAGATGCGATCTCGGCGACCCGCTCGGTCGACGAGGTGTAGGAGCGGATCGCGTCACGAGCCACGTCCTGCATAGAGCGTTGCTGAGCAGCCGCCTTGCGTCGAAGGGCCTCGGTCTCTGCCGGTGTCAACCTAAGAGTCATTGCCACATTTTTAATGATACCACAAACGGTATCACTGGTATTGCAGCCTCATCGCCACCTAGCGGAAGATAACAACATCACAGATTATAGCTAGCATCATTAGTCGTAACTGATCGTAAAAGAGCTAATAACAGCAGTAATAGTACTGGGTTGCTGGTTCACGTCCAGCTAGCCCACCCACAAAAGCCTGGCACCCCCAACGGGATTCGAACCCGTGTTACTGCCTTGAAAGGGCAGCGTCCTTGGCCTCTAGACGATGGGGGCTTGTTTAAGACAAGTCCACACAATTACAAGACAAGTGGTGAAAACCAACTTAATCCTTGGAGTGTCTCAGAACAACATACCTATCCTATCTTCTATGAAAGGTGACTTCACTGATCGCTGAAACATTCAGTTTCTTTTCAAACAGCCACAGCTCGTTTGGCTGTCAGAAGGGTCGGTCCAACCCGGAGGGTGGTACGGGCGGCGTGTTCGTCGGCTTGAGCCTGAGACCGTTACAAACACCCTCACCTCTAAAGCCAACCCGTATTGGAATTTTCGCGATAAACACCTAAAGCACCATTTCGTGTGTTGGAACTACACCGGTGCCTCTAGCAAACCTGAAGATGAACCCAGTGCCATCTAGATCTACTGTCGAAGTCGTGACTATGGCGCGGTCACGGCAAGAAATTCCAGTTGAACTAGACTTTTGTTAGTGGGGCTAGCTGGACTTGAACCAGCGACCTCAGCATTATCAGTGCTGCGCTCTAACCAACTGAGCTATAGCCCCAACTCAGAAGAGCTTTTCGGTTCGCGACTTTAACCTTTAGTTTCAAATTTTTCTCACCAGTTTCTCACCAGCTCGACTGGTTCAACAGCCCGGTGACCAAATTAATTCATATTTGCTGGGGCAAATCCTGCCAACTGTTGATCCAACCCTAGCTGCATAACACGCACTCCGGACGCCGTTCTTCCTTGTGCTGCAATGCTACCAGCTACAGTCTTCATGGTCACACCATCAGATGAAACCAATATTATCTCATCATTGGCATGGACGGCTCTTGCTCCTATAACATACCCACGTCGATCACTCACCGTCATAGCCCTAACCCCTAAACCTCCACGATTTTGAAGATTGAATTTATCAAAAGATATGCGCTTACCGAAACCTCGGTTGGTAATTAGAAGAAGATCGTCACCATTGCTAGTAACGTCGCAGGCCACTACATAGTCATTGTTGCGCAATCTCATACCCAAAACACCCATAGCTGTTCTACCAGAGGCTCTTATGTCCAATGTATTGAATCTTATAGCCATTCCATATTTGCTGACCAATATGATATCGTCCGTAGAAGAAACCTCCAGAACAGCAACTAGCTCATCACCTTCACGGATTGTCAGAGCAGTAAATCCTTCTCTACGAGATTTATCATACTCTGTTATACTGGTCTTTTTTACTAAACCTTTACGAGTCACAAATAGCAAAAACTTATCTTTATCAAAACTAGTAGTGCTTACCATGGCTTGAATGGTTTCACTATTGTCTACAGGTATAACATTTACAACAGGTACTCCTCTGGCGGTTCTATCTTTGGAAGGTATCTCGTGACCCCTTACCTTAAAAACTCTACCTCTATTAGAAAATAATAATACATAAGAATGTGCTGTTACATAAGCAACATGAGTAACAATATCTGTATCTTTTACTTTAGTTCCTCGTACACCCTTACCACCACGAGCCTGTATCCTAAAAGAATCAGCCGAAACAGCTTTTATATAGTTTGCTGCTGTTAATGTTACTACAAGTTCCTCTTCATTAATTAAATCTTCTGCAGTAATTTCACCCGTATCATTTAAAATACGAGTACGACGTTGATCACTAAACTCGGCATCCCAAACTAATAATTCATCAGCAATTACTCTTCGAAGCCGCCACTCATCTGCTAGTATGGATTCAAGCTCTTTGATAGTATTCTGTAAATTTTTGAACTCATCTCTAAGTTCTGTTTCTCCTAATCTAGTCAAGCGAGCTAAAGTCATATCTAATATATGATTAGCTTGTGCTTCAGTAAAGTTGAATGGTATATTTTGAAGAGCCAGACGGGCTTCGCTACGGTCATTAGCTGCTCTTATAGTACGAATAACTTCATCTAACATACTAATTGCACGCAATAGACCTTCAACAATATGGGCACGATCTTTAGCTTTATTCAGCCGGTATCTAGAACGTCTAGTAACTACATCTATTTGATGGCGGCAGTAAGCATCAATAAGCTGTTCGATGTTAAGTGTCCTAGGAACACCATCTACCAGTGCTACCATATTAATAGCAAAATTTGATTGCAATGATGTCAAACGAAAAAGTCTATTAAGAACCACTCTAGCATTGACATCACGCTTTAATTCAATTACTAGCTTTGGTTTACGTCCAGCCGATTCGTTACGAGTACGAGCTATTCCTTCTAACTCACCAGATTTTACAAGGTCGGCAATTCTTCGTTCAATAACCTCAACTGAAGTTTGGTAGGGCAATTCAGTAATTACAATTCGGTCACTAGTATGAGAGGACTCTATATCGGCAACTGCTTGTAATTTAATAGTACCACGACCGGTTCTATATGCGTCGTGGATACCCTCATGGCCTAAAATAATAGCACCAGTTGGAAAGTCAGGACCTTTAACTATCTCAATTATTTCCTCCACGCCTGCATCCGGATGCATAAGTTTATAGATAACCGCTTCAATTATTTCATGTAAATTATGTGGAGGTATATTGGTTGCCAAGCCAACTGCTATACCTTGTGATCCATTAATTAAAAGGTTAGGCAATCGTGAGGGTAATACTACTGGCTCAGTTTCTGTAGCATCATAATTAGGAACAAAATCAACTGTATCTTCATCTATACCCGCTAATAAAGTTAGTGAAATTTCACTTAATCTGCATTCAGTGTAACGCATGGCTGCCGGTCCTTCGTCTGGACCAGTTGATCCGAAATTGCCATGACCACTTATCAATGGATAGCGAAGACTGAAATCCTGTACCATACGAGCAAGAGCATCATATATAGCCGCTTCTCCGTGTGGATGAAAGCGACCCATTACATCACCTACTACTCTTGCTGATTTTGAGAACGGTCTATCTGGCCGTAGTCCTTGCGAATACATAGTATGCAGTATTCGACGATGGACTGGTTTCAAACCATCGCGAACATCTGGAAGAGCACGTGCTACAATAACCGACATGGCATACTCAAGGAATGAACGTTCCATTTCATCTTGGAACTCAACAATTTCTATAGTAGAAATTGAACTTTCATCAATACCTTGATTATGCCCATCAGTTGGCACTATTTACTTCCTTTCTTAGCTCTTCTCAACTAAAATTATTAACTAATGTGTAGAAACTACTAAAATTTATAAATAGATATATTTTATAAATACATAGACATCGTTATTTAACAAAATTATCTAAAAAATTATTGAACATTAGTTTAACTCATTATTCATTTATGATAATAATTTTATTTTTCACTGCGCACAACCGAACACAAACTATACATCAAGAAATTCAACATCTTTGGCATTCATTTGAATGAATTGTCGACGTGCACTTACATCTTCACCCATCAATATTGAACATATGTCATCAGCAATAGCTGCTTGTTCTACACTAACATTCAATAACGATCTTTTCGCAGGATCCATAGTTGTGTCCCAAAGTTCAGAGAAGTCCATTTCACCAAGACCCTTCAATCTTTGAAACTCCAATTTTTTGTTTGGATGTGCACGTATGTATGCCTCTTTGGCTATATCATCTTGGAGATAAACCTTTTCACCATTGCTAACTATAGTTGAATATAATGGAGGTTGAGCAACATATACATATCCGGCTTCCACTAATGGTCGCATTTGCCGGAAGAAAAACGTCAATAAAAGTGTCCTTATATGCGACCCATCAACATCTGCATCAGCAAGAATAATTATTTTATGATATCTAACCTTTTTAATATCAAATTCATCCCCAACTCCCCCACCTACTGCACTAATTAGTGCTTGGATCTCCGCGTTTTTCAACATTTTATCCATACGTGCTCGTTCCACGTTTAGTATTTTTCCACGTATAGGAAGTATTGCTTGGGTTCGTGGATTTCTTGCATCTTTAGCAGAACCACCAGCACTATTTCCTTCAACAATAAACAGTTCTGTTTCATGAGGTTGAGTGGATGAGCAATCTACTAATTTTCCTGGTAATCCCGCTCCATCTAGTGCAGACTTACGTCTAGTTAGTTCGCGTGCTTGCCTAGCAGCATTCCTAGCACGTGATGCTATAATTATTTTTTGAATTATTTCTTTGGATTCTTTTGGATGTTCTTCTAACCAAATAGAGAATTGTTCATTAGTAACACGTTCACATAAAGAACGAACTGATATGTTTCCAAGTTTTGCTTTAGTTTGTCCTTCAAATTGTGGGTTACGTAATTTTACAGATATAACCGCGGTAAGGCCTTCTCTAACATCCTCACCTTGAAAATTGTCGTCTTTATCCTTTATAAGACCATGACTACGTGCATATCGGTTTATTACCGTTGTAAGTGACTTTTTGAATCCTTCTTCATGAGTACCTCCTTCACTAGTAGCAATTCCATTAGCAAAGGAGAATATACTTTCATAATATCCTGTGTTCCATTGTAAAGCAATGCTAACTTCTGTACCATCTTCTTCACCAGAAAAATAAGTTATTGTATTGTAAAGTGGTTCTTTACTTGCGTTAAGATGCTTTACAAAGTCAATAAGACCGCCATCATATTTAAAAATTCGCTGTAAATTTTCACTATTTCTTTCATCTCTGAATACTATCTCTAGCCCTGGATTAAGAAAAGCAAGTATCTCTAAATGTTCTAGAATAGTTTGAGCACGAAATGTTGTATCTTCAAAGATTTTTTTATCTGGCCAAAAGGTAATTGTTGTACCGGTTATTTCTTCACTTATATCCTCTATTTTGCTTACTCCACGAATAACCTCTCCACCATTTCCGAACTCTGCTTGATAATGTCCACCATCTCTATAGACATCCAAAATTAATTTTTGGGAGAGAGCATTTACTACAGAGACTCCTACCCCATGAAGTCCACCAGAAACTTTGTATCCACGACCACCAAATTTTCCTCCGGCATGCAATACAGTTAATACAAGTTCTGCTGTAGATCTATCTGGATACTGTGGGTGTGGAGCTACTGGAATTCCACGTCCATTATCACTAACCTTGCAACCACCATCTGCTAATAATATTACTTCTATATGGTTGCAAGCTCCTTGCATAGCTTCATCTACGGAATTATCAGTTACTTCCCAGACTAAATGATGTAATCCACTTGGCCCGGTAGATCCGATATACATACCAGGCCGCAATCTAACTGGTTCTAATCCTTCCAGTACTGTAATATCTTCTGGTCGATAAGAATTATCTACATCTTCATTGATAAAGTTAGCTGTTTCAGTCACTATCTATCACCTACATAGTTTCTGGTTATATAACATTTTTATCCCATAATATTTTTAAGGTTGTTCCAACTGTTTGGTTTACTGCTATTTACTTTGTAGCAAGTAGTATATAAAGGTATATCTCTAGTATAACGCACAGCAAAGTGCACATAGTACATAATATAATAGTATGTTATATACTATGGAGATAAATTATCATTAAATATAATAATTATTATATTTATTTTACAGTTTTGATGGGCATTAACAAATATTTGAATGAATCGTCATCAGCGCTTTGCAATACTGATGGTTTGGAAATGCTACTGATTGATAATTCAACAGTACTTCCTATTAATATTTCACTACCTATTTGAAGAAATTGTGGATTGAAGGCTATATCAATTGGTTGATCATTATATTCGACATCTATATCTTCTACAGCTGAACCGATATCTTGATTACTAACAGTTAAGATCATTTTATTATTTTCAGCATAAACTTTAACTGGAGTAGTTTCATCACGTACAAGTAAACGGACTCGCCGTAATGATTGTATAAGTGAATCTTTATCTACTATAATTTTAGATATATACTCATCTGGAATTAATCGTTCGTATGCAGGGTATCTACCCTCGATAAACCTAGTTCTTAGTTGGACATTACCAATAACTATCTGACAAAACGAATCTCCAATATATACAGATACATCTAAATTATTTTCTTGGTTAGATTTAGAATAAATTTGATTACTAGAAATAAATCGCTGTAGTTCGTTAAGTGGTTTTGCTGGTAAAATTATTGTATACTTATCAGATATTGTGTCTGACAAGTATACGTCTTTAATAGCTAATCTATATGAATCGGTTGATACCATAATAAGCTTATTAGAATACGATTCTAATAAAATCCCTGTAAGTATTGGTCGTGATTCGTCAGAAGAAACAGAAGGTAATATTTGTTTTAATGCAATGCTGAAACTTTCGAGGTCGACAGAATAAGCTTTGTCAGTCAATTCTGGAAGTTCAGCAATTGGCGAGATGTCAAGAACTCTAACTGAAAACGAACTACGTAAACTAGTAATATCCATTACTCCATCATCCAAGCGCATCGACACTTGATTGGACGGTAATGATTTAATAATATCTGTTATTATACGTCCTGGTAGGACGCAGGAGCCAGGTTCATACACTTCTGCTTGGATATCTATAATTGTAGTAGTATCAGCATCTGTACTAATCATATGTATTATTTGTTCAGATGTTGCATCGAGCCTAACGGTCCCAACACTCGATCTAGCAGTTGTTCCACGTGTTACAAAATTTAGAGCTTCATAAAAATTTTGTTTCTCTATATTTAATTTCATTTTTATAATTATCCTGTTATAGTATTAGCCATCTAATTTTCTCTTAATTGCTATTCTTCTTTGTAAAAAAATTTAGTAGTAATAATAAGGCCTGTGAATTGTGTATATTAGCAGTGAATAGCTGATAGTACCCCTTCATCGTATTGCCTTGTTCTGTGGATAAATGAAATTTATAAGAGAAATTCTATAGATGTTATTTATATATCCAATTGACCATGCACATAATTACTTGCTTAAAGTAAACAGGTTATCCACATATTACACATGTGATTTTATGGTTTGAATTAAATCTGTTACCTGATTGTAAATACTGCGTCGTTGTTTCATTAAAGTAGCAATACGTTCAACAGCGTGAATTACAGTTGTGTGATCTCTTCCCCCGAATTCACGTGCTATAGCTGGATAACTGTAGTCAGTGAGTTCTCTAAATACATACATACATATTTGGCGGGCTGTAACTAATGGACGACGTCTACTAAATCCAACCAAATCTTCTACGGAGTAACCAAAAGTGTTTGCAGTAATTCTTAAAATTAAATCAGGAGTAATTACACGTGGATTTTCTGCAGGTACTATATCATGAAGCACAGTTTGTGCAGTAGCCATTGTTATTGGTTGATTATTAAAATTGATATATGCACTTATACGTAAAAGTGCTCCTTCAAGCTCACGAATATTATCAGTAATATTAGATGCAATAAATGTTAATATTTCATCGGGAATATTTAAATTATCTCGGGATGCCTTTTGACGCAGAATTGCCATTCTTGTTTCTAGGTCTGGAGCTTGTATGTCAGTGATAAGTCCAGATAAGAACCTACTTCGTAGTCTATTTTCTAAAGTTGTAAGTGCTTTTGGAGGTCGATCAGAAGTAAGTACTACTTGTTTTGAAGCATCATATAATGAATTAAATGTATGGAAAAATTCTTCTTGTAGTGCTTCTTTACCTTCAAGAAATTGAACATCATCTATTAGTAAAATATCACACTCACGATAGTGTTTTTTGAAATCCGTTGTTTTGTTGTTACGTATTGCGTCTACAAATTCATTCATGAATGTCTCTGTAGAGACATATCTAATAGTTTGTAGAGGGGTATTTTGATAGGTATAATTACCTATAGCATGTAGCAGATGAGTTTTACCAAGCCCAGCACCTCCATGAATAAATAACGGATTATATGAATGTGCTGGTGATTCTGCTACAGCAAGAGCAGCGGCATGTGCAAATCGATTTGATGAGCCTATTACGAAGGTATCAAATGTATAACGACTTTGTAGTCCGCTTTGAGTAGAAGAATATGAAGATGAATTTGAATTTTCTTTTTCTGAATCTTTTACACTAGGTAATTGTTCTATATAATTTGTATACTTTTCATTTATTAGTGGATTATAAATTATATTTATTGTAGGTTTTATTCCAACTATATATTCGACAGTTTCTTGAATTTTTTCTGTAAATTGTGTTTGAACCCTCTCTCGAACAATTGAACTATGTGTCATTAATGTTAGAGATTGTTCGTCATATGAGACTAATTGCAGAGATGATAGCCATGCACGCCAAGTAGAGTCTCCTACCCTACTACGAAGTTCATTTGTACACTTTTTCCAAAAATTGTCGTAACCATTCACAATAGTTGCCCCTATTTCTTCTACCATAGTATGAGAAGCATTGCAACTTGATTGATAATATTTATGTGAAAATTTTTTTATCTATTGATGCAAACAATTATTTACCATAGAGTATCATTTCATGTAGTTTTACTTAAAAGTTGAGGTCAGTGTAGATATTTTAGTAATTTTTTCTACACAGTCAAACAAGTTACATAGTTGTTTGTTTGTAAAATAGAAACACTGAATTAGCTGATGATGTAATTACACTGTAGTTAATTACAATTTTTTAAATAAATAAATACATATATATCGAATATTCTAATTATAAGTTAATAACTTACATATAATATTTAATATTCTAGATAGTACTATTATTATAACTTATTCAATTTTTATTATTTAATATAATACTTTAGTGTATAATTTTGATCTAAATTTATACCTTGGCATTGTATAGGTTGTTGGATAACTAGTTTCAACAGAGAAATTTTGAATTTTGAAATGATTCGCTATTGATCCCTTAATTTTTTAACTGCTATAACCGGTCAACCTACCTACAAGATAATGTAGTAACCTAGCAAAGGAATGCTCATAGCTTTCCACACAAATAACATAGATAAGTAAAGTATTTCTTATTATTATATGTAAGTATTGATTAGTTGAGAGGATGTGATGAAGCGTACATTTCAACCCAGCAATCTTCGAAGGGCAAGAAGGCATGGTTTTAGACAACGTATGAGAACACGTGCGGGTCGTGCAGTGCTCAAAGCTCGAAGAAATAAGCAGCGATTACGCATCACTCCAATTTGAACACGAGGTACTGCTGAACATAGCAGTTATATTATTAACTAATATTATGGTGGTTAAATCGATAATTCCACTTAGTAAAAAAACAGATTTTAATTTACTGCGAGAAAATAGTTTTAAAATACGTCGTTCATGGTTTTCACTATACTATTTATGCAATTCTCAAGATGCTGAGCATGCAAAGATTGCTTTTTCTATACCACGTTATATAGGTACAGCAGTAGAAAGAAATAAAAAACGTCGACAATTACGAAGTATTTTCAACATGAACAAGGACAAATTATTTGGAGGAATGTATCTTATAGTAGTAAATAAGAATGTAATAAAACTTTCTTTTCAGGGATTACAAGATGATATTAGTAGTGTATTAAATAATCTACATACTTAAAACATAATTATGTATTTATACTTAGATGAAAAAATTATTGATGAAATTAATTGTAATTTATCAAGCTGCAACTGCTTGGAAGCCACCTACATGTCGCTATATCCCAACCTGTTCCCAATACACACTTGAAGCTATAGAACGACATGGAGCTCTCAAAGGAAGTTGGCTTGGTTTGCGTAGAATCTCTCGGTGTCATCCATGGGGGGGCAGCGGTTTTGACGAGGTACCAGATTGATAATTACTATGATATTAGGTGGTTAGAGCGATGAAATTATTAAGCGAGATATTTCATCCAATTTTTGAATTATTTGCTGCTTTAATTGCCTTTTTTTATTCACTGGTCCCAAATTATGCTTTAGCCATAACCTTACTTACGCTTGTCGTAATGTTAATTACTTTACCATTGACCGTCAAAAGTACACGGTCAATGTTTGCTATGCAAAAGCTCGGTCCAGAATTAAAGCGTATTCAGCAAAAATACAAAGATGATAGACAAAAACAAAGCGAAGAGCTAATGGCGCTGTATAGAGAACATGGCATTAGCCCACTAGGTGGCTGTTTGCCAATGTTACTACAGTTGCCAATATTTTTTATTTTATATGATGTAATCCTTGGACTAACACATATGAGTGGAGGAAAACATCCCCATCCACAACCTATGTATATTAGTTCTCACTCTCGCCTATACCATGATTTGATTAGTCAACATGGAAAGATGATGGCATTTGGTTTTGACCTTGCCGAAAAGGCGCTTTCACATCATAGTTCTTTCTTAGCAGCTCTCCCATTTTGGATTACTGTCGCATTAGCTATTGGCTTGCAGTATTTACAAATGCGTCAGTTGAATGGAAGAAATAATGCTGCTGCACAAATGAATGCCCAAATGCAAGCTATGCAGAAGTGGATGCCATTAATATTCGGAATTATTTATATAAATATAGCTGCTGGTGTAAATCTTTATTTTATCGTATCTAGTGTATTCCGCATAGGAGTACAAGAAATAATGTATAGAAAAAATCCCGAGCTTTTCTCCGGGGGAACTAGTCAGACATCAAGTTTGGTTAAAGACAAAGAAGGTGCTGTCACTACTACACCAAGTACAAGTGTCACTCGATCTACTAAACGAAACAGCCCATCAAGTACGGCTGCACATGATTCCAAAAAATCTCTAGATCGAACCTCTCCTGTTGAGAAAACTTCCACTAAGCAGCAGAAGAATACAACTGCTAGAAAACCAAAAATTAATCAACCGAGAACTATTTCGTCAGAGGTAAATATAGCTGAATCTAACAACAATCCTAATAATAGTCAAAGCACCTCTTTCACGCTTTCCACTAATACTAGGAAAAGTCGTGATAGTTCTGAGTATCGCGCGATAACTCAATCTAAAGGATCACCGGAAAGACGTGAAGGAAATGCTCCGCGTAAACGAAAGCGGAGTAAGTAATTATACTATAATTACTGATATTTGTATTGATTTGCTGTCTCACGTCTATAAGGGCTCAGAAGGGTAATAGCAATGGAATGGGTAGAAGTATCTGGTAGAACTATTGAAGAGGCTAAATTAATTGCTCTTGAAAAATTGGGAGTACTTGAGGAAGATGCTGAATTTGTAGTGTTATCTGAACCGAAGAGTGGATTGTTCGGTTGGCGTAGGGGGGAGGCCAGGATACGTGCTCGAGTTAAGCCAGTAGTTCCTCGTCCAAAGTACAGGCGAGCAAATCATAGGCATGAAAGTAATAAATATAGAAGTCAACGTGCAAAGGATAGGAATAATAATCACCATGACCTTGACAAAAGAGTAACTGAAACTGATGACTCAACTCAAACAAGTATCAATTCCTATAATGTTGACCTTGAAAAGGAAGGTGAAAACATGGATAATCTAGATGGAGCAGCGACTGAACTTAATGAGTCTACAGTAGTATCCGATTTTCTCCTCGGTCTTACTAAATGCCTTGGGATTCCAGTAACAGTTGATGTGACAACCTCAAGTGAAGGCAATGAGGTATTTGCAAATATAAATGGTACTGATTTAGGAATATTAATAGGACATGGTGGAGTTACTCTAGCGGCCATCGAGGAGCTTACCAGGACCGTTGCACAGAGACATATTGGTCACTCTAGTAGAATAAATGTAGATGTTGCTGGGTATAGAGTAAAGAGGCGAGATGCTCTTGAGCGTTTGGCGCGTGATACAGCTGAGCAAGTTATTGAAACAGGAATAGAGCACGTGTTAGAACCGATGCTTGTGGCAGATCGTAAAATAATTCATGATACTGTTAATGGAATTACAGGAGTTGCTACTCGTTCTGAGGGACGAGATCCCAAGCGACGTGTAGTAATCTATCGTTCTGATGATTAATGTGTGTTTTAAAATTATATGTCTTAATTTTATTTTTTAATTAATAATATATAGAGATTGATTTTGCAACGAAGTTTAATTTCTTCAAAATTTAGTCATAAGTATAACTTGAATGGCCGCTCAATATGAGTGAGGATCTTCAAACCAAGATAGATATAGTACTGGATTTAGCTTTATCTATAGGGCTTATTAGTAAAACTGCTCGTACTAATGCCGTAGTTCATTCATTAGGTTATGCAACATTACTCAGAGAGTATGGAATAACCAAATTTGTAGATCTAGGTAGCGGTGGGGGTTTGCCAGCCCTACCTATTTTATTGCATATGCAAGAAAGCCATGGGATATTAATTGAATCAAATACCCGTAAAGCGAATTTTCTTTCCTATGCTCTTAATGTAATAGGAGCTCAAACTAGAGCCATCGTTATAAATGATCGAGTAGAAAATGTTGCAACTAGCAATTCTTATAGAGAAAAGCTCGATGCAGTGATTGCAAGATCCTTTGCTCCTCCCGCTACTACTCTTGAGTGTGCTATTGGTTTTTTAAATGTTGGGGGTATACTTATTGTTTCAGAACCTCGCAAATCATCTTTGCAAGATCGATGGCCAGAATCAGAATTATACAAATTTGGTTGTGAGTTAAATTTAGTTGCTGATAGAAACAATTTTCATTACGTAGTGATTAAGAAGATATATTCTACGACTGACAGATTTCCTCGACGAGTAGGAGTTCCCTGGAAACGACCGTTATTTTAAATAGAAAGTATTAATTACTTCTTTTTTGTTCTGCAAAATTGAAAGAAATGGTTGATATCTTCTACGGCGTGAATGCTAGAGATTTCTATGGCGCTTAGGCATGACATCGAGCTGCTCCTGAGTTCTTTCTCTAGGTTTCTTTCACATCCTCCCCATGGCTAAAGCCAGGGGATTCTGACGTATTGCCTTCGCTGTCTCGCCAGTAACCTAGACAAGCAGTACTCATCTATGCCACCTTTGCCGTGGGCGAAGGCTGGTTCATCGTG
>JAMDDE010000050.1 GCA_023489235.1 Actinomycetota bacterium
TGCATCGACTACAACATTCACACCTTTCCAGAAAGCAATGTATCCTGCAATAGCTCTCGCTGCTTCGGATGGCTCCGGGTAGTACCATGCAGCATCAGCATTGCTATCTCCATCCACGGTTACGTCGTAGTAACTAGCCTGCCCCTTCCAAGGACAAATACTATGAGTGTTGCTTGGGAAAAGATAGATCTTCATAACGTCGCTTGGAGGGAAGTAGTGATTTCCTTCGACAACAATCGTCTCGGTACTCTCCGCTACTATCGTGTCGTGCCAAATTGCTCGTACGGTCATGTATTGATTAAACCGGTTTTTAATAGAGTTATTCCATTTATGACAAATTGATATGCCAAATCGAAGGTCTTGTTAGCTGAGGAACAAGTTCATCCCTTTTCTACCAGCCATGAAAACCAAGGGGGATCGGAGGTGGTTACATGGACATTTAACTCTTGATGGGCAAAGAATTCGTCGACAGCTTCACGCACAGCAAACCTACCCTCAGGAAATTCACCGTTCACATAGTCGTGACCAGCCATTATTCCACCAAGACGTACCTTGGGATACCAAGTCTCCAGATCCTCCAAAACCGATTCATAGTCGTGTCTGGCATCCAAGTAAACGAAGTCCAAGGTCTCCTCGGCGATCAAAGCAGCAGCCTCCTTGGAGAACATCCTCCATATCTCACTACGGCTTCCGTAAATGCTCAATAGGTTCACAGTTTCTTGATAAAAACTGTCCTGGACATCTTGGGGTTGATTAGCAATATCCACGTAAGAGGCTTGGTCCTGAGCAAGCCAAGGATCTACGGAGATGAGCTTCTCCCCTCCCCAATGGGTCAAGATGTGTGCAGAGAAAAACCCTCTCTGTACACCTACTTCTACTCCCGTGCCCATCAAGCCTCTGGCATTGAGCAAGAATGGAAATTCTTCTCGACAAGGGACAAAAGACAGAGAACGACCGTAGGTCCACCGGAACCAAGTAATGACCTCCGCTGCTGAGGCAGGTGGGGGAATGGATCTAAGGGTAACTCCTATATTCAGCGGGGGGCGGACGAACGATACTGGACAACGAGCAGCCCTTTGTCTACTGGCCACTAGCTCCAAAGCAAGAGAGGTACCTTCTTGTCCGTAACTGCCTGCTAACTTGGGTTTAATTTTTAGAAGGTCACTACGCCTGGCAGCTAGTACACTTGCCTCACCTGGACCCAACAAACACAAACGGCCAGAGCGCTCTCCGATCTCGGTCGTAATGGCCACTCCTACCGATGGGTCATCGAGCATTTCTACAAGGCCATCCAGCCATCCAGCCATAGGCTGCACAGGGGCAGAAAGAAGGACGACCACCTCCTTGGAGGCCTTTTCCCACCCAACCTGCCAGGCATGGAGCAAACCAAACGGCTGAGCGCACGATACGATTCTGGCTCCGCTAATAGCTGCCATGACCCCATATAACTCGGAACCGTCGTTTACAACTATTACCTCATCCTCGTCGGCCAAACCTGAGGAAGAGAGGGCAACCAAGCTAGCCAGTACAGGCTCGGGGGGTCCTTTCGTGACCGGAAGAACCACTGACACTCCTGGTCGCCTTGACCTTGGCCGACTAGTTCCACCAGACGAGTTAGGAATTCTCCGGGTAGAGATGAAGCTTGACAACTTGAGCTGTTCAGTCATCTTCTCCAGTCGATCCTCAAAGGGCATACCAGGGAAATGCACTATCCGCGGAGAAGGATGGGGATCGTGGACCATGCTGTTCCATTCGGTAGAGAGTTTGCCCACCTTGTTGTAGCACGGTGTAGGATGCACTAGTCTGGCAAGGCCAGGCACGGAGAGGTCGAAGCCAAGAAGTGTCATTATGGCGGCCTGCTCCCACCACGGGTGATCTATGAAATCAACGCTCCTCCATACCTCATCGAAGAAGCATGCAGCATCCTCAGAAGACCTTACGACCATTACGCCTGAGTTGAAGAGAGGTTCATCCTGTACATCAACATGGTGCTCCACCATCCAGAGGAAGTGGGCGTCATCGGTTGCAGCCACTATATCAACCTCAGGGTTTACGACCATAGCATCAGCATCTACCCACATGATCAACTCATACTGACCGAGAAGCTGACGAATGAGAGGCACTTTATTCCAGGCAGCTGGACGGTCGAGTGTCAGTGGTTGCTCGCTCAATACTAGGTCGTACCCGTGAAGATGCGCATAGGTCTCATACGTTGGCTTAGCCAATTCCAACAGATCCGCATGAGGGCCAATACCAAGGGAACACAAAACTTTTCTCACATGAACCCCTCCACTCTCACGGACGGAAATCGTAACATACCATTATCAATAGCTGCTTATAATAATGTTTATACAGTTACCAATAAGTTGTTCATCCTCATACAACCACCGTTACTTCCTAAATTGACTTGGGGTTGGCGTGCTTTGACGGACAACTTTAGTAAGTTCATCATACGACGTTAGACTGGCGTTGCTGTGGATCATTGCTTCGTATTCGAAGGACCCATGTAGCCAAGTGAGCTGTGAAGCCATCTCGTGTTGTAGCATCCTTCTATGTAGTCAAACACCGCGGATCGAAGTATCTCCCGGGTGGGCCAGGATCGGGTATCGATGAGTTCTTCTTTGATGGTG